>JBMSMG010000045.1:0-13755 GCA_049421025.1 Prochlorococcaceae cyanobacterium
ACCTGGCAGTGGGGGTTGATCTCCAGGATGCGGGCCTTGGCCGACTCGATCTTGGGTTTGCCGACCCAGCTGGTGCCGTGGATCACCTGGCGCTGCAGGTTGCTGTGGTCGACCACGTCAAAGTCGACGATGCCGATGCGGCCCACACCCGCCGCGGCCAGATACAGCAGCAGCGGTGAGCCCAGGCCACCGGTGCCCACGCACAGCACGGAGGAGGCTTTGAGCCGCTTCTGCCCCTCCATGCCCACCTCCGGCAGGATCAGATGCCGGGCAAAGCGGGCCACCTCATCGGGGCTGAGCACAACGCCGCTGGTGTCAGGAGGAAGCATTGCTCAAGAAAAACGCACCGCGGCCGCGCTGCCGCCGCCGCATCAATCTGCCATTGTCCATGGCAGCGGCATCGGCGCGCTGAGATCGCTGCCCGCAGCAGGTTCATCAAGCCACCAGAACGCCCACTGCCAGCGGCAGTCATGGCCTTGCGGCTTCGCCGCAGGGGCTGCCATCGGTGTCCCAATCAACATCAAGGCTGGGGCCAAGGTGAGCTGACAATCAAGGTCTGAAGGCACCGGTGCACTGCTGGGGTGGCTGTGCGCCACGCCGATCACACCCAAACCCCGTTGCCGGCACCAGCGCTGAGCCTGCAGTTGCTCCCTGGGATCAAGCGCAAAACGGCGGCAGCGCTGCGGCGGATCGGGCCAGCAGTTGAGGCAGGGCCAGATCTGCTGCACATGGGTGCTGCGGCCGGCAGTGCCAAGCAGCAGCGCGCAGCCCTCAGCCGGGCTGGCGGCGCTCAAAACGCGCTCCAGGGTGATCAGGGCACCGCGATCAACGGTGATCCGAACTGGCGTAATTGAGGTCACCCCGATACATTGCTGGAAAGTTTCTGGCAAGACCTCCTTCCTGGTCCATGAGCGACATCAATCACGACGCTGCCGAACAGGGCCAGGTTGAGCCACTCGCCTCTGCGCAAAACGCTGATGGCGCAAGCGAATCGGTCGGCAAGTTTACCGAGCGCTACGGCGAGATTCTCAGCAACATCAATCAGACCCTCGATACCCTCGACTGGGATCAGATGGGCCGTATCGGCAAGGCTGCCGGTGTGATTTTTGCGGTGATCGTCGCCCAAATCTTGATCAAAGGCGTCCTGGACACCATCAATGTGATCCCCCTGGTGCCCGGTCTGCTTGAACTGTTGGGTCTTGTGGTGGTTGGGCAGTGGAGCTGGAAGAACCTCAGCACCAGCGAAAAGCGCAACGACGTCGTCAATCGCATTCAGACCCTGCGCAAGGAATACCTCGGCTGAGCTCAGCCGAGCAAGCGCTCTATAGACGCTTGGGCCTGCTGCCTGTAGCCACCGCCAAACAGATGGGCGTGGTTGAGCAGGTGATACAGGTTGTAGAGCTCGACGCGTTGTTTGGAGTCCGCAGGTAGGGGCCATTCGGCCTCATAGGCGCTGAAGAACTGAGGCGGGAACCCTCCAAACAGCTGCGCCATGGCCAGATCCACCTCGCGGTCAGCGCGGTAGATCGCTGGGTCAAACAGGGCCGCGCCGCCGCCCTGCAGCAGTCCTGCATTGCCGCTCCAAAGATCACCATGCACCAGCACAGGATCGGGAGTGTGATCACTCAAAAGCTGTGAGGCTCGCTCCAGCAGTGCATCAGCGCGGCCGAAAGGACGGCCTGCTGCTTGCGCCAGATCGAGCTGATACGCCAGGCGCTGCTCGACAAAACATGAGGCCCAGCTCTGCTGCCAACTGTTGGGCTGCGGCGTTGCTCCAATGAAGTTGCCGCTGTGCCAACCAAAGCGGCCCAGCCCAGGCCCAGAGCTCAGACTCTGCTGATGCAACTGGGCCAAGCCCTGACCCAGTTGCTGCCAACCGCTTTGAGCGTCAGCGGCGCCCAACGCCAACCACGGCAACAGCAGCACCGCCTGCTGGGCCACCACGCTGCAGGCCAGCGGCCTCGGGATCTGCAGGCCAGTTGGCGCCACAGCGGCCAACGCCATGAGGCCATCGGCCTCAGCCTCAAGCAGTGGTAGAGCCGCAGCTTGATTGCTTTTCAAAAACAACGTGCGCCCATCACAGAACTCCAGCTGCCAGGCGCTGTGAATGCAGCCGCCGCCCACAGGGCTCTGATGGCGCAGCGTGGCCCCCGTCTGCTGCTGCAACCAGCTCACCAGCGCCTCGGGCATCACGGCTGTCGGGGGCAACTGCCAGCATGCCGCCATGCGCAGTGCAGCTCCACAAACCCCTGTCGATGTGGCCGTTGTGGGAGCGGGCATTGCCGGCCTGAGCGCTGCGGCACTGCTGGCCAAAGCTGGCCTGCAGGTGGTGCTGCTCGAAGCCCATCACCAAAGCGGTGGCTGCGCCGGAACCTTCAGGCGAGGCCCCTGGACCTTCGATGTGGGCGCCACCCAGGTTGCAGGCCTTGAACCAGGGGGCATTCACCAGCGTCTGTGGGCCCATCTAGGCCTGCCCCCCCTAGAGGCGAAAGCCCTTGACCCTGGCTGCGTTGTCGATCTGGGTGACGGGACACCAGCGGTCCAGCTGTGGCGCGATCCGCAGCGCTGGCAGCAGGAGCGGCAGCGGCAATTTCCAGGCAGTGAGCGCTTTTGGCAGTGGTGCGCTGCTGTGCATCAGGCCAACTGGGCTTTTGCATCCCGCGATCCGGTGCTGCCGCCGCGCAACCTGTGGGATCTCGGCCAGCTGCTCAGAGCCATTGGACCAGCCAACCTGGCCAGCGGCTTGCTGAGCGCTGCCACCGTTGCCGATCTGCAGACCTGGAGTGGTTGTGGCAACGACCGGCGGCTGCGGCGCTATCTCGATCTGCAGCTGAAGCTCTACTCCCAGGAGGACGCCAGTCGAACAGCCGCGCTGTATGGCGCCACCGTGCTGGCCATGGCCCAAGAACCCTTGGGGCTGTGGCACCTGCAGGGATCGATGCAAGAGCTGAGCAGCGCGCTCGAAGGCGCGCTCCGCAACAACGCGGGGACGCTGCTGCTGCGGCACCGGCTCGAGCGGCTCCAACCGCCAGAGGCCTCTGGCCACGGCACATGGCACTTGCAGGGCACAGCGGCCGGGCAACAATCCTTCGCCCTGATGGCCCGTGATGTGGTGCTCAGCTTGCCGCCCCAGAGCCTCACAACCTTGCTCGAGCCGCAGCACATCGCAAGCGGCTACAGGCGCCGGCTGCAGCACCTGGGCGAACCCTCAGGGGCCCTGATCTTCTATGGGGCCGTGGCGCGCGAGTTGCTGCCGCCCGATTGCCCAGGGCACCTGCAGCGCGACTGGAGCGAGCCAGGCCCCCTGTTTGTCTCGGTTAGCCATGAGGGCGATGGCCGTGCTCCAGCGGGCCAGGCGACGGTGATCGCCAGCGTGTTCACCAAGGCACGCCCCTGGTTTGAGGGCGAGCTGGCAGAGCGCAGCACCCGCGAGCGCCACAAACAGCTGTTGATGCAACAGATCCAGCACGGACTGCAGACGCTGCTGGGCATCGAACCTGGGGCGTGGTTGCACGGCGAACTGGCCACGCCACGCGCATTTGCCCACTGGTGCGGCAGGCCCAATGGCTACGTGGGCGGGCTGGGCCAGCACCCCAGCCGGTTTGGACCATTTGGCTTGGCCAGCCGCACGCCGCTGGCTGGGCTGTGGCTTTGCGGTGATTCGATCTATCCCGGCGAAGGCACCGCAGGGGTGAGCCTCTCGGCCGTCATGGCCTGCCGTCAACTGCTGGCAAGGCGCGGGCAGGAGCTCAACCTGCCTTGAGGCTGCGGCGGGCCCTTAGGGGCTGGCGGGCTGATCAACAAAGTCAACGCGCAGTCGCTGGCTCTGGCTGAGCTGCTCCTCCAGCGCTGGCCACAGGCCCTGTTGCACCTGCTCACTGAGCTCAGCCAAGCACTGGCTGTAGGACTGCAGAGCAGCTGCGACGGCTTGTTGATTGCTGCGGGCCATGAGCAGGCCCAACTGCGGATTGCCGCCGCCCACTCGGGTGGTGTCGGCAAAGCCCGTCGAGGCCAAGCTGCGCACCAGTTGAGCCAACTGGGGGCTCGCACCGGCGGCAGCCGCACCGCGATCAGCCGCGTGCAGCAAAGCGGCCGACACCAGCACCGGCAGATGGGAGATCAGGGCCACCGCCTGATCGTGCTCGGCGGCATCGCAGCTGATGCAGCGGGCCCCCAAGGCCCCCGCCAAAGCTTCCACGGCAGCCAGCGCCTGGGGCTCAGTGCCAGCAACGGGGGTGACCACCCAGGGGCGCCCATCAAACAAGCCGGCAAGTCCTGCCTCGACCCCGGCGCTGGCGGTGCCGGCCATCGGATGGCTGGCCACAAAGCGCTCGTGCAGGGGCTGCCAACGCTCCAGCACCGGCGCCTTGACCGAACCGACATCGGTGATCACCGCTGCGGGGGGCAAGGCCGCCACCAGCGCCGGATCTGGCGCTAGCAACTGATCCAGGGGCAGAGCCAGCACCACCAAGCCGCAACCGGCGAGCACACCGGGATCGGTAGCAACCCGATCGACCAGACCGCGCTGCAGGGCGCGCTCGGCGCTCTGCTGGCGGTGGGCCACACCGTGCACCACCACCCCCTGACGGCGTAAATCGAGGGCAATCGAGCCACCGATCAGGCCCAGGCCGACGATGCCCACGGGCGAGGAGCGCCAGGCATCGGCGGCGGCGCAAGCTTGCGTGGGCATCAGCGGTGCGGGGCGAACAGTGCGCTCATCCCAGCTTCCTACGATTCCGCGATGTTGGAAGCCCATGCCCACCAACAGCTCAAGGCTCTGCTGCGGCAGGAAGCCTGCGCGCTCTGGCCCCATCACCTGAGCCTCAGCCGGCTGGTGGGGCGCAGCCTGCGCCGCGGTGACCACAGCCTGATCCGCCTGGCGGTCGGCAGCGACCCCAGCTGGTGGATCGGTCTGTTGGTGCCCCTGGCCCTCAGCGAGACATCCCTGGCCCTGGTGGTTACCGACAGCCAACGGCAGCGCCTGCTGCAGGTGGAGCTGCCGCGGCTGGCGCGGGCCGGCATTCCACTGGCCTGCGCAGAAGGTCCCCAGCCCCCTGCAGCAGGGGTGTTGTGGCTGCTCAACCATGGCGAACTGATCGAAGCCTGGCGGCAGCAGCGGCTTGGCGAGCGGCAACTGGTGCTGCCCCATGCCGAGCGGCTCGAAGAGCTGCTGCGGGCAGCGCTTGCCGTGACTGTCGAACCTCACCACTGGGATCAGCTGCGCCGCAGCATCCCCTCTGCTGAGGCGTCATTGCTGGAGCTGCATGAGCGGCTCAATCGCAACGTGCTGGGCGCCCCGCGGCACCCTGGCGGATGCATCGCCCTTGGCGATCACGATGAAGCCCCCCTACGCCAGCTTTTGGCGCTATTGGGACAGCTGCCTTGCCCTTGGGACCGCTGGCTCAGTGCCCAGGGGCAAGGCTGGTGCAGCTGGGCCGAGCTCAATCCGGTGCTGCTGCAATGGACGCTGCAGCGCCAGCCGCTCGAGCCGCTTGACGCGCTGGCGGGCCTGCTGGACAAGCGCGGCGCGATTGTGATCGGGCAGCTGCCGGCGCAACGCTCCGGTGAACCGTTGCCAATTGCTGCGCTGCAAATGGGTCTTAGCCCCCAGGTGGATGTGCGCCTGGGCGAACCACCTCTGGCCGATCCCCTGCCCCTGTACGCACCACGGCGCCAGCCGCTGCCCAACAGCCCGATCTATGGCGATCACCTGCTGCAGCAGAGCCGCCGGCTGATGCTGGGCCAAGAGCGCCTAAGCGTGGTGCTTGTCGACGACGAGCTGCTGCGCCACCAGCTGACCAGCGGCTTGGCGGGCGAATTTGGCAGCCGGGTCGTGCACGAAACCACCGCTGTTGAAAGCAATGCCGTGCTCTGCGCGCGCTGGTCCTGGTGGCTTGAGCAGCAAGAACGGCTGCCCTTGCCATCGCAACTGGTGGTGGCGCTGCTTCCGATCGCGAGCCTCGAAGATCCCCTCACCGCAGCGCGCGTCGCCCAGCTACGCCAACAGGGGCGCGACTGGTTTCGCGAGTTGCTGCTGCCCGACGCACTGCTGCAGCTGCAGCATGCAACCGCCAGCCTGCGCAACCAGGCCGGCCAAGCTGGCACGCGGCTAGCCATTCTCGATGGACGACTCAGAGGCCGCAGCTGGGGTCAGCGCGTGCTGCAGGCGCTCGAGCCCTGGGTCAACCTCAGCCGACTGCTGCCCAACTGAGCGACGCGAATCTGCCGTTAGCGTTGCCAAACTTGTTGGCGGTTAACAGGCCGCTGTGCACCGCATGGGGGAAGCCAAACGCCGCAGCGAGCAAGGATTGCCGCCCCGCAAAACCAAGCCCAGCAGCCCGGCCAGTTCCTCTGGCAGCAGCTGGTGGAACCCCACTTCAGGAAGCACCGGTGAACGGTTTGTCGCTCTGACCACGCGCGGAGCTTGGATCGGCATCGGTGCGCTGGTGCTGTTCTGGGTGACTGTGCGCTTTATTGGACCAGCTGCGGGTTGGTGGACCCTGGCCGACGGCTGAGCCGCAAATCGCGCAAAACGGAAGAAACCCTTAAGCTGGGTTAACCATCGAGGCTCAGCCATGTTTGGCCGTTTAGCCGAGCAGTACCGCAGCGTTGTCGAAGACCTGGTGCTGAGCCTGCAGGCACTGGCCTCCAGCCTGAGCGCAGCTGGGCACAGCGCCAGCTGCTATGTCTGCGGCGACGGCCGCGACGGGCATGGAGCCTCATTTGTCGCCAACCTCTCCCCAACGGCCGGCAACAACCACATGGTTCGTTTTCTGGTGTCGGATTTCGGCATCAGCTGGGTCGAATCACGTGATGGTCACGAACTGGTGAAACTGGAAGGTGCCGAGGCCATTCAGGAATTGCAACGCATGGCTGAACGCCTGCGCCTGCCTCAGCCAAGCACCGGTCACGAGACCCCATCACATGACTGGCCGAGCGCCCAAACGCTCAGCGCCCTCCAGCAGAAAGCCTGAAATAAAAAAGGGGCTCCCCAGAGCCCCTTTTTTTCAATCACGACGGCCCGTCAACTGGCCTGAGGCAACTCCTCCAGCGGTGCTGCCGCAGCGGCCTTGGCCGCAGCCGCCAGCGGCTTCATGGAATTGGCCGTGACTTCAGAGCCCTCGGTGAGCTTTTGGCGGGTGAGCGCTTCAATCACCTCACGCTGATCAGGGTTCTGCTCAAGCCAAACGATCGTGTTGTCGCGACCTTGACCGATGTTGTCGCCTTCGTAGCTGTACCAGGCGCCTTTGCGGGTCACCACGCCGGTCTCTTCCGCCAGATCGAGCAGGCAGCCCAGGGTGCTGATGCCGCGGCCAAACAAAATGTCGAACTCGGCAATGCGGAAGGGAGGTGCCACTTTGTTCTTGGCAACCTTGACCTTGGCGCGGATGCCGTATTCCTCTGTGCCGCGCTTGAGGGTCTGGATCCGGCGAATGTCGAGACGCACCGAGGCGTAGAACTTCAGAGCGTTACCACCGGTCGTGGTCTCAGGGTTGCCGTAGGTGACGCCGATTTTCTGACGCAGCTGGTTGAGGAAGATCACCGTGCAACCCGATTTGCCGATGTTGCCGGTGATCTTGCGCATCGCCTGACTCATCAGGCGGGCCTGGCTGCCGACCGCCAGATCACCCATTTCGCCCTCGATCTCAGCCCGTGGGGTGAGCGCGGCCACCGAGTCGACCACAACAATGTCGACCGCGGCGGAACGCACCAGCTGATCGACGATTTCAAGCGCCATTTCACCAGTGTCGGGCTGGGACACCAGCAAATTCTCAATATCAACGCCTAGGGCCGCGGCATAGACAGGGTCCAATGCATGCTCAGCGTCCACAAAGGCCGCCACCCCACCGCGGCGCTGCACCTCAGCAATGGCATGCAGGGTGAGGGTGGTCTTACCGGAGCTCTCGGGGCCGTAGACCTCGACGACCCGACCCTTCGGATAACCCCCACCCAGGGCCAGATCGAGGGTCAGCGCACCGGTGGAAATGGTCTCCACCCGCATGCGGGAGGCATCGCCCAAGCGCATGATCGAGCCCTTGCCGAAATTGCGCTCGATCTGGTTGAGCACCAGCCCTAGGGCCTTGTCCCGCTCAGGCGAGCTGGCAGCAGAGACAGAAGTGGACGACGAAGAAGCAGGCACGGCAGCAACAGAAGGCGAGGTGACACCCGCACGGGGGCGGGACGTGGGTGTAGCGGGGGCAGCGGCAGGAGGCGTGGAATCCGGGAAGGGACCCGGGGCGGCCTTGGAATCAGCTGGCATGGCTCAAAGCAGAATCAGAACAGCGCTCCAAACGGAGCACGGAAGGCCGCAAGGTCATCCTGCGACCACCAGAGAACAAGTGCCACCAAAAACGGCCAGCGTTTCAGGCGGCGCCCTCCCGACCAACAAGCGATTAGTACGCGCGTACTGTAGCGCTCAGGGCCAGGCTGCCAAGGGGGCGGCAAATCGCTCGGGCGTGAGCCAGTGGATCGAAGCCGGCAGGTGCTCGCCATCACCAGGGCCCAGATAGCCCCACGACACCAGATAACAGCGCACCGCATCGAGGCCAGGGCGGCAGCGCACCGCTTCAAGCGTGGGTCTGCGGTCCTCGATGAAGCGGATCGGAGCGCTGTTGCCAGCGCCCTCATGCTCAGCCAGCAGCCGCTCCAGCACGTCTGGTTTGCTGCCAGCCTCGTGGCCGAACAGCGCCAAGGGCTCCAGATCGGCAGCAGCCAGTAGCTCTCTGGCGAAGGCCTCGCCCTTGGTGGTCAGCACCATCCAGCTGGCGCCTTCAGCAGCCAGAGCGCGCAGCCGTTCGCACACCCCCGGATAAAAGCGATGGCGCGCCAGCCAGGCCCGGTGGTCGTAGGCAATGCCGGCGCTGCGAAAGGCCTCAAGGGCCTGCTGCAGCTGCTCAGGACTCCAGCGCCAACGCTGCAGGGCCGCCGCGAGAGCGCCGTCGTAGTCGGCGAGCACAGCCCCAAGCTCAAAGCCCGGCAAGGAGAGCTCGGCGGCCATCAGCACCATTTCCCAGCCCTTGTGGATCAGCGGCCTGAGCTTCGCGAAGGCCGACGGGGCCACATCAGGAAGTTCAAGAGGACCGGCAAGTTGCTCAGCCGCACCCCGGGCAGCCCACCAGTACTCAGGCATGCCATCGACCAGCACGCCGTCGAAATCGAAGACCAGCAGGGGAAGGTTGATCAAAACTGGGCCGCTAGGATTCGAACCTAGGAATGGCGGGACCAAAACCCGCTGCCTTACCGCTTGGCGACGGCCCAATAAACGCTCGGCGGCGCCGGCGTCTTGCTAGTTACCCATAGCGCCCTGCCGCTCGTCAACAGCCCTGGATCGATCACAGCCCAGGGACCAGCCAAGGCTCCACCAGAGCCTGGGCCTGCTGCAGAGCATCAGGCCAGAGATCGGCGCAATCGAGCAACCGCAGCCCGCGCTGATGGGCCTGTTGCAACCAGGGCTGCAAGCGCCGTCGTGCCTCACCGCCAAAGGCCACTCCGGCTGCCTTGGCGCGCAGGTTCTGGCGTTCAAGCTCGGCATGGGTCTGCCCATTGGTGCCTCCGGCCAGCTGCAGAGGCCCTGGCGGAGCCAAGCGGCCCAGACCCGCCAGCAGCCGCACGGCCTCGCGGGCTGGCGCCGGTCCTAGATCACCGCTCATGGGCTTGCCATCGAGCTGCCACAGCGGCCTATAGCCCGCTGCGCGCAACAGGGCGAACCGCGCCCACAGCTCTTGAGCCATGGCGGCGGGCGGCGCAGCGGCAGCTGGCGCCATGCTGACCGCCACCCGCTGCAGGGGAACACCGCTGGCCGCCAACTGCTCGAGACGCTGGGCAAAGGCCGGCAGGCGACCGGCCTGGCAGTGCAGCTCCAGGGCATTGGGCTGCAGCTCGGCCAGCAATGCCGGCACATCGGCTGCGGCCAGTACCTGCGAGCGTTCCTCAATCAAGCCCAGCGGACAAGCCGGCAGGCAGCGGCCGCAGCCATAGCAACGCTCATCGAGCACGCCCTCGTGGCCCGTGGCTGCAACGCCGATCGCCAGGGCGGGACAAACCCGCTCGCAGGGCCGGCGGCAATCGGCAGGGCAGCGCGCCGGATCAAACCAAGCCTTGCGGAAGTGCGGGTCCGGTCCATCACTGAGGCTCACCATCAGCCAGGGGACCCCAGCTCCCCGCCCCTGGGCCCAGGCCACTCCTCGCCTGACCGCCGCCACCACGGCGCGATCGGCGGCTGCATCGATGCACTGAACCCCGGCAAGGGCATACAGCCCGGCAAGGTCCTCGATCGCAGCGAGATCCTGGTTGCTGGCGCCGCAGATCAACTTGACCCAGCGGCCCTGGGCCAGGGCTTGCTCAGGCTGCAACAAGTTGCTCGAGGGGCTGCCAACGGAGCTCACGAGCCCCTCCCATTTCGACGACCAGCTTGAAGCGGGGCTCACGGCGCGTGAGTGCCAGCAAAGAGCTCAGCTCAGCCTTCGAGAGCACCTGGCCTTCCAGCAGCCACAACAAGACGGGGGCGTTGCCCTCGAGCAAAGCGCCGAGCTGGGGGATCACCCGCTGCACCTCACCGACTGCAGCGCCGCGGCCAACGCTCTGGTGGCCCAGGTGCGGGGGGCGTACGCCGTGAAGGCTGAACAGGTAGGCCTCTGGATCTCCCAGGCCCCGGGCCGAGGTGAGCTGAGCCCGGTAGCCAGCTGCCCGCATGCGGCGCAGCAGCCGGGTCTCGGCGCCTCCCTCCAGTGGCGCAAACACAGCAAGGGCGCCGCAGCGCTCCAACTCTTGCTTGAAACCGCGACCGGAGAGCAGCAGGGGCATTGCCTGTATCGCTTGGCACCGCAGCAGTCTGGCAGCTGGGGCCGGGCCCTGGTCACTGGGGCCGCTTCGCCGCTTCAACAGGGGAGGGCGACAACCCATGGGGTATGTTGGCTGACTGTGCTGTGAATCTGTGCCCGACCGCTAGCCGGGCCTCCAGATCGCGGCACACAGTCACCAGTGGTGGTGGCTGTCCACGGCCCGCACAGAAGAAGCTGATCCCGCAAGGGTTTCAACGGACACTGTCGAGAAACTGCTCGAGCGCCGCCGCGACTGAGATCGTCCAACGTTCCCAGTCAGCGGCCCGGTTCAAGCAAGTCTCAGCCGCGCTGATCAGTGGCACTGATCTGGCCTTGCTAGCCCCTTTGAAGTCTCCGTTGTTCCAAGGCCTCGTATCCGTTCATCGGATGCGGGTGGCGGGGCGGCTAAGCCTTCAAATCTGCAAGTCCTGAATCAGTGGCGCATTCAGCACCACCGATTGCCCTCGCGCTTTCGGTTGTTCAGCTGGCGTCTTTCTCGGTCCTATGTCTATTGGCATCCTCGGGAAGAAGCTGGGCATGTCCCAGTTCTTCGATGACGAGGGCAGATCCATACCGGTCACCCTGATCGAAGCTGGTCCCTGCCGCATCACCCAACTCAAGAGCGCGAGCACCGACGGCTACAACGCTGTTCAACTTGGTTTCGGAGAGATCCGCGACAAGCTCGTCAACAAACCCGCCAAGGGCCACCTGGCCCGCTCCGGAGACGAGCTGCTGCGCCATCTCAAGGAATACCGCGTTGATTCCGTTGATGGTCTCGAGCTCGGCGCCAGCGTCACCGTCTCGGCCTTTGAAGCAGGCCAGAAGGTCGACGTGAGCGGCGACACGATGGGCCGTGGCTTCGCGGGTTACCAGAAGCGCCACGGCTTCAGCCGTGGCCCCATGACCCACGGTTCGAAGAACCACCGCGAGCCTGGTTCGACCGGCGCCGGCACCACGCCGGGCCGCGTCTACCCCGGCAAGCGCATGGCTGGCCGTTACGGCGGCAAGCAAACCACCACCCGTGCTCTGACGATCCTGAAGATCGACGTCGAGCGCAATCTGCTGGTGGTCAAGGGTTCGGTGCCCGGCAAGCCCGGCGCCCTGCTCGACATCCGTCCGGCCAACCGGGTCGGCGCCAAGTCAGGCAGCTGAGGAGGAGATCAACCATGGCTAACTGTGTGATACGCGATTGGCAGGGCAAAGAGGCCGGCAAGGCCAGCCTTGACCTCAAAGTCGCCAAAGAAACCTCGGCCAACGACCTGGTGCATCGCGCCGTCGTGCGGCAACTGGCCCATGCCCGCCAGGGAACGGCCAGCACACTCACCCGCGCTGAAGTGGCCGGCGGCGGCCGCAAGCCCTACAAGCAGAAAGGTACCGGTCGTGCCCGCCAGGGTTCGATCCGCACCCCCTTGCGCCCGGGTGGTGGTGTGGTGTTCGGCCCCAAGCCTCGCAGCTACAACCTGGCGATGAACCGCAAGGAACGTCGTCTGGCCCTGCGCACCGCGCTGATGAGCCGTATCAACGACCTCATCGTGGTCAAGGGTTTCGGTGCCGAGCTCAAGGCACCCAAAACCAAAGAGATCACCGCGGCTCTTGGTCGCTTCGGCATTGCCCCTGGCGCCAAGGTGCTGGTGATTCTCGACAACGCCTCCGAGGCGGTGCGCCTGTCGGTGCGCAACCTTGAGAAGGTGAAGCTGATCGCTGCTGATCAGCTCAACGTGTTCGATCTGCTCAACGCCAATTCCTTGGTGGTGAGCGAGGAGGCACTCGCAAAGATTCAGGAGGTCTACGGCGATGGCTGAGCGTTTTTCCGGCCGGCTCGCGGATGTCATCCGCAAGCCGCTGATCACCGAGAAGGCCACCCGTGCCCTCGAGCTGAACCAGTACACCTTTGAGGTCGATCACCGCGCCGCCAAGCCCGACATCAAGGCTGCGGTCGAGTCGATGTTCGACGTCAAAGTCGTCGGTGTCAGCACCATGAACCCACCCCGTCGCTCGCGCCGGGTGGGACGCTTCGCCGGCAAGCGTGCCCAGGTCAAAAAGGCCGTGGTGCGTCTAGCCGAGGGCAGCGCAATCCAGCTGTTCCCTGAGTCTTGAGGGGTCTGAACTGACATGGCAATCCGTAACTACCGCCCCACCACCCCCGGCACCCGCACCCGCGTGGCCAGCGACTTCGCCGAAGTCACTGGTCGCGGTCGTGAGCGCGGCCTGGTGGTGGCCAAACACCGCCGCAAGGGACGCAACAACCGCGGTGTGATCACCTGCCGCCACCGTGGCGGTGGCCACAAGCGTCTGTACCGCATCGTCGACTTCCGCCGCGACAAGCACGGCGTGGTCGCCAAGGTGGCCGCAATCCACTACGACCCCCATCGCAACGCCCGCCTGGCCTTGCTCTTCTATGCCGATGGCGAGAAGCGCTACATCCTGGCTCCCGCTGGCGTGGCCGTCGGTTCCACCGTGGTCTCCGGCCCTGAGGCTCCGATCGAGAACGGCAACGCCCTGCCCCTCTCGGCCATCCCCCTGGGCTCGAGCGTTCACTGCGTCGAGCTCTATGCCGGTCGCGGTGGCCAGATGGTTCGTACCGCTGGTGCCAGCGCTCAGGTGATGGCCAAAGAAGGTGACTACGTCGCCCTCAAGCTGCCTTCCACCGAGGTTCGCCTGGTGCGCCGTGAGTGCTACGCCACCCTCGGCGAAGTGGGCAACTCCGAGGTGCGTAACACCAGCCTCGGTAAGGCCGGCCGTCGCCGCTGGCTGGGCCGTCGCCCTCAGGTGCGAGGCAGCGTGATGAACCCCTGCGATCACCCCCACGGTGGTGGCGAGGGCCGCGCTCCGATCGGCCGCTCCGGTCCTGTCACCCCCTGGGGCAAGCCGGCCCTCGGCCTCAAGACCCGCAAGCGGAACAAACCCAGCAACCGGTTTGTGCTCCGGAAACGTC
>JBMSMG010000046.1:0-13342 GCA_049421025.1 Prochlorococcaceae cyanobacterium
ACGGCGGCGATGACATCTACATTCGCGACCACCAGCTCAACCACGCCTGGAACGGTGATCGGGTGCTGGTGCGCATCACCCGCGAAGGCGGCCGGCGGCGCTCACCAGAAGGTGGCGTGCAATGCATCCTGTCGCGCCAGACCACAACCCTGCTGGCCCAGGTTGAGCAAGAGGGTGATCGGCTGAGCGCCCAACCCCTCGACGACCGTCTGCTGACCAGCATTGAGCTGCCCGCCAGCGACGCCAAGCACGCCCAATCCAAAGGCGAGCACGTGGTGGAGGTGGTGGTTGACCGCTTTCCCGTCGCCCAATTTGCGGCCCAGGGCCATGTGGCCCGCACCCTGCCCATCAATGGCGGAGAGGCGGCCGATCTGGATCTGCTGCTCACCAAACACCGGCTGCAGGGTCGCAGTGCGGCCCCCAAGGCGAGTCCCAAGGCGCTGGATGCCGCCGAACGCAGCGATCTCACCGCCCTACCCACCGTTCTGCTGGAGGCCTGGCAGGGCAAAGACGCCCCGCCCCTGGCCGCCCTCTCGCTCGAGACCCTCGACGATGGTGTTCGCCTGTGGGTGCATGTGCCAAGCGTTGCCGAACGGGTCGCGCCTGGCAGCAGCACCGACCTGTGGCTCAAGGAGCAGGGGCAATCGATCTGCCTGGGTGATCAGTGGCAACCGCTGCTGAGCGCCGCCTTGACCAAAGCGTGCAGCTTCAAAGCCGGTGAAGCTCAGGATGCCTTGTCGGTGTCTCTGGAGCTTGATGGCAGCCTGGCGCTGCGCCATTTCCGCTTTGAACGCAGCCGCATCAAGGTTGATGGCAAGGCCAATCTGGCCGCCCTCACAAGCCTGGTGGAGCGCAAGCCCAAGAGCCGCACCGTGCCGGCAGCGCTGAAGGGGCTCAAAGATCAGCTGCCCATGCTTGAAGCGCTGATCAGCCTGGCTGAGGGCCTGAAGCAGAGGCGCCTGAGCGCTGGATCGATTGATCTCGATCTGCCGCTACCCCCCCTGGAGCGTCTGGCCGACCTGCAGACGCCGGCTCCCGATGCGGCAGCCTGCGGCTGGATGGTGGAGCTGCCGCCCCATCATCCCCATGCCATGTTGCGGGAGTGCGTACTGCTGGCTGAGCGCGCCGCCGGCAGGCACCTGCAAGCGCTTGAGCTGCCGGCCCTGTATGCCGTGAACCCTGCCCCCGCAGCCGCTGATCTGCACGAGGTAGCCAAAGCGGCTCTGGCTCTGGAGATTCCTCTTGAGCTCAGCGAAGAGGGTGATGCAAGCGCCGCCGAGCTGGCGCTGCGCTTCGCCCAGACCGATCGCCAACGCCCCCTGCAGCAACAGTTGCGTGGCACGGTGCAGCCGGTGCTGCTGGCCGCCCAGGCCGCCGCACACAGCCTCGCCGGCGAAGAGCAGGCCCTCGCGCCGTGGTGCAACCCAGGCTTGGCCTATGCCGACATTTGGAATCAGCAGCTGCTGCTGACCCTGCTGCGCGACGGCAAGGACCGCCCCAGCATTCGCCACAAAACCAGCGTTGATCTGGCCTCGGACAGCTGCCATGGCGCCATCGACTGGCCGCTGTTGGCACCGGGTGTGCTGGCTCCCTACAGCGATGACCTGAACCACGGACTGGCTGAAAAGCTCAACCAACGCGCCCGCCAGCTGCAGGAACTCAGTGGCGATCTGGTGGCCATGGCCCAGGCGCGGCAGGCCGAACCCCTGGTGGGCCAGACCCTGATGGGTGTCATCAGCGGCGTGCAGAGCTACGGCTTCTTCGTCGAAGTGCCGCCCTCCCAGGTGGAAGGGCTGGTGCATGTGAGTTCACTCAAAGATGACTGGTACGAGTACCGCTCACGCCAGAACCGCCTGGTTGGGCGCAAAAACCGACGCACCTACAAGCTGGGCGACAGCGTTGAGGTGGTGATCGAGAAGGTCGACCCCCTGCGCCACCAGATCGACCTGGCGGTGGTGCTGCCCGAAGGTGAAGTTGAGCTCGATCAGCACGACGAGGCTGCTGAATCCGACGAGGCGTGAGCATGGCGCCGCCGCGCCCACCTCTGGTGCTGGCCATTTCGGGGGCATCAGCACAACCGTTGGCCGAGCGCGCGCTCAAGTGGCTGCTTGAAGCGGGCGAAACGGTCGATCTGGTCACCAGCCGCGGGGCCATGGCGGTCTGGCAGGCCGAACTAGGCATCCGGGTGCCGGGCGAGCCAGAGGCACAGCAGCAGTTCTGGCGCGAGCGCACCGGAACCAGCGGCGGCAGCCTGCGCATTCATCGTTGGAATGATCAGGCCGCTTGCATCGCCAGCGGCAGCTACCGCACCCGCGGCATGGTGATCCTGCCGGCCAGCATGGGGTGTGTGGGACGCATCGCCTCGGGCGTGGCCACCGATCTGCTCGAGCGCGCAGCAGATGTGCACCTCAAGGAGGCCAGGCCGCTGGTGATCTGTCCGCGGGAGACCCCCTGGAACCTCATCCACTTGCGCAATCTGACCAGCCTGGCTGAAGCCGGTGCCCGCATTGCACCGCCCGTGCCGGCCTGGTATCACCAACCGCAGAGCATCGATGAGATGGTCGACTTTCTGGTGGTGCGACTGTTCGACGTGCTCGGCGACGAGCTGGCCCCCTTGAACCGCTGGAGTGGCCCGCGTTAGTCCTGTGTCTGCGCTGCAACAGCTGCTGCTGCTCCCCCTGCTCTCACCGCTGCTGGCCGTGTTGCTGCTGGCGGCCGTCAACCCGCGACCTGCGGTGGCCCTGCGCGTGCTGGTCTGGACCACCCCGGCATGGCCACTGGGCGCCTGGATCGCCGCTGCTGCCGCCTCTGGCGCCGCTCTGAGCGGCACCGCCACAGCGCTGGCGTTGCGTCAGGGATCCCAGAGCACAGGCCCAGGCTCGGGCGCGGCGCCGCAGAGCGAGCCGGCTGCGGGCCCCCACAGTCAGCGCCGGCGCCGCAGGCCAATGCAGCAGGAGCCGCAGCGCGGGCCCACGACGGCAGGGCCCAGCCGCTCTGCCGGCGAACCACCACCAACGGTGGAGGTGCCATTCCGCGTGATTCGCAAGGCCCGAGCGCAAACGCCAGAGCCAACAACAGCCCAAGCCAGCAGCAGCGAGGCCAGGGTTGTCGGCGATGGCTGGGATCAACCCCTCAACGACGACTGGAGCTGAGCTGAACCGCCCAGCAGGCAGGGCACCTAAAGTCGCCTCAGTTGAACTGCAGGCCAGTGCCGGAGAGCGATCCAGCCCCTGAGACAGCAGCCCCTGCTCAGCCCAAGGCACTGCCCGCGCAACAGCCCACTGCAGGTGCAGCTGCAGATCCAGCAGCTGCACCTGCCCCCAAGGCAAAGCCTCCTGCGCCCGAAGACAAACCCTTCAACGAATTTTTGCCTCAGCTGCTGCTGCCAGCGCTGCAGCAGGAGATCAACGCCTACGGCGGCGGACCTTGCGAGCTGGCGGTTGAGCACGGTGCCATGCCGGTGGTCGGCGTGTCCTGCACGATGCTGCGCGGCAGCCTGAGTGGCGGACGCCGCTTCTGGCTGTGTTTCACCAAAGACGACATCAACAGTGCCAAAACGATCGCTCTGGCCGAAGCGGGCAGCGAGCCCAGCCTGCTGGAGTCGTTTCTGATCGATGAAAAGAAGATGAGCCTGGCCCTGTTGGTCTCGCGGCTGGTGCAACGGCTCAACGGCCAGAAATGGCTGGGGCCGAACTGATCCCAACACTCCCAACACTGATCCCAACAGAGCCTTACCAAGCCCCCGGGGCTGCCGGCAAGGCCCCTACGATGCTCAAACTGCCAAGCCAGAGTCCAGATGGTGCCACCCACCGCGATCGCCGATCCAGCCACCGCTGCCGCTGGTGCCCCGATCGGAACACCTGACGCCCCGGCGATCAAGGACCCCGTCAAGGACACGATCCTGACGCCGCGGTTCTACACCACCGACTTTGATGCGATGGCCGCGATGGATCTGCGGCCCAACGAAGTGGAGCTGGAGGCGATCTGCGAAGAGTTCCGCAAGGACTACAACCGCCACCACTTTGTGCGCAACGCCGAGTTTGAAGGCGCTGCCGACAAGCTCGACCCCGAAACCCGCCGGGTGTTCATTGAATTTTTGGAGCAGAGCTGCACCTCGGAGTTCTCCGGCTTTTTGCTCTACAAGGAGCTGAGCCGCCGCATCAAAGCCAAGAACCCGCTTCTGGCCGAATGCTTTGCCCACATGGCCCGCGATGAGGCCCGCCACGCCGGCTTCCTCAACAAGGCCATGGCTGATTTCGGTCTGCAGCTCGATTTGGGCTTCCTGACCGCCAACAAGGCCTACACCTTCTTCAAGCCCAAATTCATCTTCTACGCGACCTACCTGTCCGAGAAGATCGGCTACTGGCGCTATATCGCCATCTACCGCCACCTGGAGAAAAACCCGCAGAGCAAGATCTTCCCGATCTTCAACTTCTTCGAGAACTGGTGCCAGGACGAAAATCGCCATGGCGATTTCTTTGACGCTCTGATGAAAGCGCAGCCCGACACCGTGCGTGGTCTGCAGGCCCGTCTGTGGTGTCGCTTCTTCCTGCTAGCTGTCTTCGCGACGATGTATGTGCGCGATGTAGCCCGCAAAGAGTTCTACGAAGCCCTTGGCCTCGACGCGCGCAGCTATGACAAGTACGTGATCGCCAAGACCAACGAAACCTCGGCCCGTGTGTTCCCGGTTGTGCTCAATGTTGAGCATCCGAAGTTCTACACAAGGCTCGAGCGCATCGTCGGCAACAACGAGGCCCTGAGCCAGGCCGAAGCCAGCGCCGCACCGGCCCCGATCAAGGCCCTGCGCAAAGTGCCTTACTGGGCAGCTAACGCCGTTGAAATGGCCAAGCTGTTCCTGATGGCGCCCATCCGCAGCGAGCAGTTTCAACCTGCAGTGCGCTGAGCGAGGACGGCACCGTTGACGGTCACCACCAGAGCGCCTGAGAGCGGCCCCGCTCAGATTTCAGGCTTCGGTAACCACTGGCGCGAGCGTCTCGAAGTGCTGCTGGGATTTGGACGCAGCAGCGGGGCCGACCTGGTCGAGGTGTTTCTTGAGCGCACCGACCAGCTGTCGGTGCTGGCAGAACAGGACACGATCACCAGCGTCAGCCCTGCCTTTGGCGTTGGCGCTGGCATCCGCGTCTTTCGCGGCAGCCGCGATGGCTTTGTCAGCACCAATGACCTCAGTCATGCCGGGCTGCAAGCGGCCCTCGAGCAGGCGCTTGGAATGCTGGGGCTTGAGCCCATCGCCCGAGCTGGTGATGCCTTCAGCGGGCTTGAGGCGCTGCGGGACCATGGCCTCAGCAAAGCCGACTGGTTGCAGCGCTGTCCTGAGCTGAGCGAGGCCACCGGCCGGCTGCTCGAAGGCACAGACCGGCTGGAGCACCACGGCCGCCACCTGCAGGTTCGGCGCGGCAGCTACAGCCGCAACTGGCAGGAGGTGCTGGTGGCCGCCAGCGATGGCACCTTTGCCCGCGACATCAGGTTGCACCAGTCCCTCGGTCTCAATGTGCTGGCTGCCGACGGTGATCACCGCGCCAGCCTGGGGCGCCGCTATGGCACCAGCGATCGTCCTGACGATCTGCGCGAGTGGGACGCCGAAGCCTCAGCCCTCGATGTGTGCCAGAGCGTCGGCACCATGCTCTATGCCGACTATGTCGAAGCCGGTCAGATGCCTGCGGTGCTGGCCAACCGCTTCGGCGGTGTGATTTTTCATGAGGCCTGCGGCCACCTGCTGGAAACCACCCAGCTCGAGCGCGGCACCACGCCCTTTGCAGGCATGGTGGGCCAACCCATCGCCCATGAATCGCTGACCGCCATCGACGAGGGTTTGACCACAGGCGCCTTCGGTTCGATGAGCATCGATGACGAAGGCATGGAACCGCAGCGCACGGTGCTGATCGAAAACGGCATCCTGCGGCGTTTTCTCAGTGACCGCGCCGGTGAACAACGCACCGGCCACCCGCGCACCGGCAGTGGCCGCCGCCAGAGCCACAGCTTTGCCGCCGCCAGCCGCATGCGCAACACCTTCATTGCCGCCGGCCCCCACAGCCCCGAGGCCCTGATCGCTTCCATCGATCGCGGCCTCTACTGCAAATCGATGGGCGGCGGGAGCGTCGGGCCCACCGGCCAGTTCAACTTTGCCGTCGAAGAGGGCTTTTTGATCGAGAACGGCAAGCTCACCAAACCGGTCAAAGGCGCCACCTTGATCGGCGAAGCCAAAGAGGTGATGCCGCGCATCTCCATGTGTGCCAATGATCTGGAGCTTGCCGCCGGCTTCTGCGGCTCGGTGAGCGGCAGCATCTTTGTCACCGTGGGGCAGCCGCACATCAAGGTCGACTCGATCACGGTGGGCGGGCGATGAGTGCGGCTCCAACCCTCGACGCCGCGGCCCTGCGCGAGCGACTCGAGCAACTGGCCGCTGCTCACGGCATCACACGCTGGGACCTGGGGGCCTCGTGCAGCAGTGACACCTCGGTGCAGGTCGATCGCGGCGAAGCCAAACAGATGAAGGCCGCCCAGCGCAGCGCCATCACCGTGCGGGTCTGGAATGGTGATGGTCTAGTCGGCATCAGCAGCACCTCGGACCTCTCTGATGAGGGCCTGGCGCGGGCCCTGAGCGTGGCCCGTGATGCCAGCGCCTTTGGCAATGCCGATGACACACCGGCCTTTTCACCGCTGGCCACCGCACCGTTGCAGCAGCTCGATCAGCCCCTGCACGAACCGCTCAATATTTTGCGGTTGCTCGAAACCCTCAAAGATGCAGAACGGCAACTGCTCGATCGCCATGCAGCGATCGGCACCGTTCCCTACAACGGACTGGCGCAGCGAAGCAGCGAACGGATCTACCTCAACAGCAACGGTGCCTGCCGTCAGCAGCTGCAGACCACGGCAAGCCTCTACCTCTATGCCAGAGCCGAAGAAGCAGGTCGCAAACCGCGCAGTGCAGGAGCCGTACGGCTGGCCTACGGCGCCACAGACCTCGACATTGGCGGCTGCATCGACGAAGCCGCAGAGCGCACGATCAGCCATCTCGACTACGCCCCGATTCAGACCGGGCACTACACCTGCGTGTTCAGCCCGGAGGCCTTTCTCGATCTGATCGGTGCCTTCAGCAGCCTGTTCAATGCCCGCGCGGTGCTCGACGGGGTGAGCCTCAGCAACCGCGAGTCGCTGGGCCAGAGCCTGGCCTGCCCCTTTTTCAACCTGCACGACAACGGCCTGCACCCAGGCAACATCGGCGCTTCGAGTTTCGATGGTGAGGGCACACCCACCCAGCGCCTGGCCCTGCTCGAAGCTGGGGTGCTCAAGAACTTTCTGCACTCAGAAGCCACCGCTCGCCGCTTCGGGGTGGCCCCCACCGGCCATGCCGGCATGGGGGCCAAGGTCTCGGTTGGGCCCGACTATTTCGAGATCGGCCCTGCCGGCAGCGGCTCGAGCGAGCTTGCGGGACAGAGCGGCCTGGATCACCTCAAGCACCAGGGCCCATTGGTGTTGATCGATTCGCTCTCGGCCCTGCATGCCGGCGTCAAGGCCAGCCAGGGATCGTTCTCATTGCCCTTTGACGGCTGGTTGATCCACCGGGGGGAGCGGGTCTCGATCGAGGCGGCCACCGTGGCCGGCGACATCCGCACCGTGCTCAAGGCGCTAATCGGTTTTGAAGGGCCCGCCAAGGTGACTCCCGATGGCGTGTGCCCCTACGTCTGGGTCGACGGGCTCTCGATCACCGGCGAGGCGTGAAGCTGCTGTTCTGGGGCACGCCGGCCTACGCCGTGCCCAGCCTGGATGCTTTGGTCGCAGCCGGCCATCAGCTGGTGGGGGTGGTCAGTCAGCCTGACCGGCGCCGCGGCCGCGGCAAGGCGTTGCTGCCCTCGCCAGTCAAGGCGCGGGCCCAAGAGCTGGGGATCACGGTGTTCACCCCTGAGCGCATCGGGCGTGATCTCGAGCTGCAGCAGCAGTTAGCCGGCCTCGACGCCGAGGCCTCGATCGTTGTGGCTTTTGGCCAACTGCTGCCGAGCGCGGTGCTCGATCAGCCGCCCTATGGCTGCTGGAACGGGCACGGATCGCTGTTGCCGCGCTGGCGCGGCGCGGCTCCGATTCAATGGTCGCTGCTGGAAGGTGACCAACAAACCGGGGTCGGGATCATGGCCATGGAAGAAGGCCTCGACACCGGCCCGGTGCTGCTGGAGCGCGCCACACCGATTGCACTGCATGACAACGCCAGCACCTTGGGCGATCGGCTCAGCCAGCTCACAGCCGCGCTACTGATCGAAGCGCTGCCGCGCATCGAAGCGGCCGGCCCCGGAACGCGCCAGCAACGCTACGAGCGGCTGGCACTGACGCCCCAAGGCGACGACGGCGCGGCCTATGCCCGTTTGCTCAACAAAGACGACTTTCAGATTGATTGGCAGCAACCGGCCCTGGCGATCCACCGCCGGGTGATGGGCCTGTATCCCAGTGCGACCACCAGCTGGCGCGGGCAGCGCCTCAAGTTGCTTGTCACCGAGCCGCTGATCGCGCGACTGGCCGATCAACTGAGCCCCCAGGCAGCTCAGCTGGTGGACCGGTGGCCCAGCGCTGAGGCGATCGGAGGCACGGTGTTGGCGGCAATCCCGGAACTTGGCCTCGTTGTCAGCAGCAGCGGCTGCCCGCTGTTGATCCACAAAGCGCAGCTTGAGGGCAAAGGCGCCAGCGCCGGCACCACCCTGCTGCAACAGTTGGGTGCAGCCCCCGGTGATCGCCTGGGAGCCGCCTAGGTGACGTTCGATGTTGTGTGGACTCACACACATGGACGCTGCCGCCAGCTACGGCTAGAGAAAGACAAGATGCTTCCACCAGAACCATGGGTGACCTGTCCTACGTGGGTGAAACCGGCCGTGGCTGCCTGATTTACCGGGAAACCAATGGGCGCTACCTGGTGGACCACAGGGACCACCCCCGTGGACGCGCCCATGCGGCCACCCTGGCGAGCGCCTATGCCGCCTGTCAGCTCTTCGAGATGGAGCTGCAGGATGCCAACACAGCTGGGTAAGGGCAGCTAGTTCTGCAAGGCAGCCTTGCGGTACTGATTGTGCAGGTCTTCAAGCTGTTGGTGCACGCCCATCAACTGCTCACGGATGGGGCCGGTGTTGTCGATGCGCGACAGGGTGAGCAGCATCGACTCAAGCTGGCCTTTGCAGTCGATCAACACGCGGCACTCCGTGGAACCGGGCTCGTAGGGCATGGCATGACCTCTGGCAGGGTTATCTGAACCCAGATTGCAGGGTCATGGTGTCGCAACCGATGCCATCGCCATAAAGAAACTGGGCGCGCTCTAGAACCTCCACCAATTCGCCATCGCTCAAATCAAGCGCCGCCGGCAGCAGCAGCGGCAGTTCAGCGCGAAAGGCACGAGCCATGAGCACGGAACCCTGGCGGTAGGCAGCAAAGAAGCTCTCCTGAGAGGCGAGCACCCTGAACTTGATCGCTTCAAGCAGCCGCGCCTGCAAGGCCTGCGGCCGAATGCAGCGGCAACGGCGCGGGTCAAGCCCAATCTCCAGCCGATCGCCTTCGCGAAGACCCTCGATCCAAGGAGCCAGCAGCTCAAGTCGATCGGGGCTGTGGTGGTGATTGCGTTTGGTCTCCGGATGAGGCCAGTAGATCAGCGCCGAGCAGGCATCGCCGCTCCCGGCTCGGCGCAGCTGCACGCGCCAGAACGAAAAGGTCTCTGCTGGGTGGCGATCACTCCAGAGCAGCTCCACCACCTGAACGTCAGGGGCGCTGAGGTGCCAGCGGCACCCAGCAAAAGCGAGGTTCAAGGTGCCGCCGAAGAAGCCGCTCAAATCAAGTCCCTGCTGGGCAAACAACGGCGCCTGCAAGCTGATCGTGCCAGCCGGATAGGGCGAATCCAGCGCCTGCCCTGAAGCGACGCCATAGCCGCGCACCAACGTGCCTGTGTGCCAGTGGCAGGGAGGTTGCGCAGACGACTCCGGCGGCATTTAGGCCTCGGTCCCGCTGCGGGCTTGGTAGTGGCAGCAGCGCTCGCAAGGGCCGCCCGGCAGTACCGCGCAGCGCAACAACGGACTGCGGGCATTGAAGCGGCAGCTCGGATCACCGATCACCCACTGCTGGCGCCAGAGCCTGGCGTCTTCAGGGCGCTGCTGGGGCTTGACCTGCAGCGCCACGCTCACCAGTTGGTAGCGGCCACCTTTGTATTGATACCGGTGGCTGCGCTGCAACACCAAAAAGCTTTGGCCAGCCGCCAGAAACCAGCGTCCCGGCTGCGGCACATCGGCAAGTTCGGACACCTCGACTCGCTCGATCAAGCGGCCACTACCGCTGTTGCGCAGTTCAATCTGCATGGCGTCAGGGGTTCACATCGAGGGGTTTGCGCACCGAAAAACCCCAGACAAAGAGCGCGGCGACCAGCGCCAGCAGCAACCACTCAGGTGGCAGCAACTGAGGCGTAGCCAGACGCAGCAACAGGCGCACGCCCACCAGTCCCACCGCCAGAAACCCGGCGGTCTCAAGATGCTGAAACTCCTCCAACCAACGCACGAAGAAACCTGCCGTCAAACGCAGGGCCAGAACCCCGAGCACACCCCCGGTCATCACCAACCAAAGGCGATCGCTGACCGCCACTGCCGCGGCAACACTGTCGAGCGAAAACGCCAGGTCCGTAATCGCCAGGGTGCCCACCACCGAAGCCAACGAGGGCAGTGCGGCCTGCTCAGATTGGCTCAGCAGATCTGCTGGTGATTCAGGCGTCTGTTGCTGCGCTCCAAAGAGCACCCACAGATGCTGCGCGCAGAGCCACAGCAAATACAAAGCGGCCGCCAGCTGCAGCGGCCAGTAGTTCAGCACCCAGCGGGCTGCCGCAATCAACAGCAGGCGAAACACCAGTGCCAACGCCAGGCCGAGGTTCAGAGCCAGGGCCTGACGCTGCCGGTCCTGCAGCCCGCGGCTGATCGCTGCAAGGGCAATGGCGTTATCGGCCGAGAGCACAACCTCAAGCGCCACCAGAAGCGGCAGCAACAGCAGCAGCTCACTCCACTGATCGGCACCCTCCAGCAACGGAAGCAGCGACTGAATCGACTCGGCTTCCATGCCGGTGAGCGGCCGCTGCAGCGGGGTCCGAAAGACGGCACTCTAGAAACGGCCCCTTGCCGTGCGTCTGATCGATGCCGATTGAGCTTGAACTGGTGCATGCCAGCGCCGAACGCTGCGTGGTGCTGGCGCGGTTGATCGAAGCTGGCGCTCTGGTGGCCGCCGCCCTGGGCGAAGCCGGCAACGCCGAGGAGGCTGAAGAGCGGGCTCGCACCCGTCTGCAGGCCAAGACCGTTGAAGCACCAGTCGCTTCTGTTGCGGCTCGAGCTCCGGCTCCAGCTCCCATACGTGCCCGAGCCGAAACCCAGGCCGAAGCCCAAGCCGAACCCCAGACCACAACCCAACCCAGGGCCGAAACCCAGACCGAAGCACAAGCAGAAGCCCTGCTCCCGGCTGTTGCTGCGGAGCCCGAGGCCGAACCGCCTGCCGATCCAGAGGACTGGAGCAGCGAGCTGGCCCAGCTCGATCTGCAGCTCAAACGGTTGGGCTGGAGCCGTGAGCAAGAGGCCACCTATCTGCTGCGGGCCTTTGGCCACAGCAGCCGCTCACGGCTCACCACCTACGCCGATCTGCTGGCCTATCTCAGGGCCCTGGAAGGCTTCCAGGCAGGTGATGATCCCAGCAAGTGCGCTGTACCGCTCAAACGCAGCGACCTGTTGGGCCAAAGCGACCAGCTCCTGAGCCAGCTGGGCTGGGATGCCAACCGGGGCCGCCAACTGCTCGAAAGCAGGTTTCAACGCAGCAGCAGGCAGCAACTGAGCGATAGCCAGCTGCTCGAGTTCAACATGCTGCTTGAAAGCGAGTTGTTGAACACACCGCTCAGCAGTGGATCCGCAGCAGGGTGAGCCCGAGCTGGAGCTGCTCCTGATTGGCATAGGCCTCGCGCTCAAGCAAGCGTTCACGGGCATCGGCGCGGGCATAGGTCGGCTGCTGCAGCACGGTCTGCAACCGCGCCGGCAGCTGCTGGGGCAATCCCAGGGGTCTTGGCGTCGCGCGGATCCCGCCACCTGAGCAGCTCTGGGCCACGTGGATGGCCTCGTGATTGAGCACCCGGGCAAACTCGGCACTGCCCTTGTCAACCACCGCCGGCTTGATACGCAGGGTCTGTGCCGCCGGATCCCACTCGCCAGCCGCCCCCGCTTTGCGGGGCTGCTCAAGCTTGAGCCGTACCCCCAGGTGTTGCAACTGGGCCCAGAGATCCGAGATCGCGGCGCGCTCGGCCTCAAAACGGGGTGGATTGGCCATCAACGCCTTGATCTCAGCAAGGCTGAGGTCCGGTTCGCCTGGGCGTTTGCGATACACGTAGCGGGTTCCGCCGTTGGGCAGGGGTTCGCTGCGCGGGTGCCACTGCAGATCGGCCATGGCCAGACGCTGCAGCAGGGCCCCAGCACCAGCGGGGCTTGATCCAGGCGGAACCGAAGCAGCCGGCAACGCACTTCTGGGACGTGAAGCTCGCCCCGGCGGCGGGGTGCTGAGGGCCGTCAGGGCAACCGCGCTCAGCAGCACCAGCAGAGCCGGCACAGCCCACAGAAGTGTCGAGCCAGCGCTCTGACGTGTCGGCACAACGGGCGATCTCGCGCGGTCGTTGAACCCTCAGTCTGGCCGCTCTTGAGCGGGCCGCGTTGGGTGGGGATCGATTGCGAAGATCAGGAGCTTCGCCCCTCTCCCCATGCCCCTCACTGCCTTGGTGCGCCAGCTGCAGCAGGTGCCCCTGAGCGCTGAGGTGGCAGCCCGCATCGAGCGGCCAGAGCGGCTACGGCTCGGCGGCGCCAGCAGGGCCGCGCGCGCCCTGATCAGCAGCGCCTTGGCACGGGTTCGACAAGCCCCGCTGCTGGTGGTGGTGCCCACGCTCGAGGAGGCGGGCCGCTGGGCCGCGCTGCTCGAGCTGATGGGCTGGAGGAGCTGCCAGCTCTACCCCACCAGCGAAGCCAGCCCCTATGAGGCGATCGAGCCCACCAGCGAGATCACCTGGGGCCAGCTGCAGGTGCTCAGCGAGCTGCTCGATCAGAGCGCAAGCCGTGGCGCTGATCTGGCGATCGTGGCCACCGAGCGGGCCCTGCAGCCCCACCTGCCACCGCCAGCGGCTCTGAGGGCGCAGTGCTTAAGTCTGCGCAAGGGGGAGAGCCTCGAGCTCGAGGCGCTCGGTGAAACCCTGAGCCGCCTGGGCTACGAGCGGGTCACCAGCATCGAGCAAGAGGGCACCTGGAGCCGCCGCGGCGACATCGTCGATGTGTTTCCGGTCAGCAGCGAGCTGCCG
>JBMSMG010000047.1:0-13249 GCA_049421025.1 Prochlorococcaceae cyanobacterium
GACGAGCTCAAGGGCGAAGGCATCGTCGCCTTTGTCACGCTTGAGGCGGGGCGCAGCGGTGATGACGCGTTGATCAAAGACCTGCGCAGCCATGTGGGTAAAGAGATCGGCCCGATCGCCAAACCCGACGAGATCCGCTTCAGCGATGCTCTGCCCAAGACCCGCAGCGGCAAGATCATGCGCCGCATCCTGCGGGCCCTGGCCGCCGGCGAAGCGGTGAGCGGCGACACCAGCACCCTCGAAGATCGCTCGGTGCTCGACGCCCTGCGCCAGTGACTCAACCACCAGCTGAAGCAGCGACACGGCCGTACTGGAGCTGCCTACTCACGCTGGTGGCTCTGGGCCTGGCTTTTCGCTTTGGCCTGGCGCTGATCCTGCCGCCTGGGTACGACGAGAGCTATTACCTCTTCTATGGCCAGAATCTGGCCCTGAGCTATTTCGACCACCCTCTGCTGGTCGGCCTCTGGGCTGCGGCCGGCCAGGCGCTGGGCGATCGCAGCGGCATCGATCCGGTGCTGGCCCTGCGGCTGCCAGGCCTACTGAGTTACAGCGCTGCCATCGTGCTGCTGAGCGAAGCCACCAGGGTGTGGTTTGGGCGCAGGGCAGCCGTGCTGGCAGCAGGCCTGGCGTCACTCTGCCCGCTGGTGTTTGCCTGCGGAGGGCTGTTGCTGCTGCCCGACAGCCCGTTGATCTTGATGCTGGCGCTGCTGCTGTGGTGGCTAGCCCGCTGCCCGCTCCATGCCGCACGCACACCCCGCCAATCGCTGCTGTTCGGCTTGATCCTGGGGGGATTGAGCCTGGGCAAGTACCACGCCTTGGTGCTGATTTTGACGCTGGTTGTGCTGCGGCTGATCCATTCACTGCGCCAGGGCGAGCTGCGCTGGCGCGACACAGCACTGGTGCTGGCGGGCTGGCTGGCGGCCAGCTGGCCCCTGTGGCTCTGGAACCTGCAGAACGGCTGGCTCTCGTTCAGTTTTCATGCCGCTCGCACCGGATCTGCAGGTGGCTACCGCCTCGAAGGCCCGCCGCTGTTTCTGCTGAGCCAGCTGGCGTTGCTGTTTCCCACCATCGGCGTGCTGGTGGTGGCGGCACTGCTGCGTCCAGCGCCCCAGAGCAGTGACCCGGGGCGTGAGGCCACGGCGCTGCTGCGCTGGCTGGCGCTGCCCCAACTGGTGCTGTTCACCCTGCTGGCCGGGCGTATGCAGGTGCTCTCGAGCTGGCTGGTGCCGGCCTGGTGGCTGCTGCTGCCGCTGGCGGCAGCGCGCCTTGCCGCGCCTGCCACCTGGGCACGCCGCTGGGTCAGGGGGCTTGCTGTTCTGAGCGCCGCGGCCGTACCAACCCTGAGCCTGACGGCAGCCGCCCATGTGCGCTGGGGAATCGCCTCAGCCCTGCTCCCCCCTGCGGCGGACACCTCTGGCCAGTTGCTGGCGCCGGCCAACCTGAGGCAGGCGCTGCAGGAGCATCCGGCCATTTGGCAGGCCCTTCGGCAGGCCCAGGTGATTGGCTCAAACCGCTACGAGCTGCCTGGCTTTTTGGCCTTGGCCCTCAAGGGCTACAGCCGGGCGTCCTACACGGCCTACACCAGCGACAGCCGCGGGTTTGATCAATGGCGCCAACAGCTCGATCCCACGGCGCGCCGTGGGGTGCTGTTTGCCGTGGTGGGCGACTACGCACCCCTGGCCTCGCTGGCCAGCTCCCAACCCGGCCAGCCCTGGCAATTCGGTTCTCTGCGGCCGCTTGGGCAGGTGCAGGTGCTGCGCCGCGGACAACCAGCGGCGTTGCTCGAGTTCTACAGCTTCGACCCGTCTGAGCTCAGGGCTGCGCCAGCCAGGCGTTGAGGCTTGCAGCCAGCTGCTCAATGCGGCGGCTGCGGGTGGGGTCATCGGCCCAGCGACCGAGCAGCTGCCGCCGAAGGCCGCCACTGGCCGGGCTGAGGTGATCACCGGGCAACTCGATCAGCTCGGTGGCATCGCCCGGCCGGCTCCGCAACACATCCAAGAGCCGGGCGCTCTGATCGATCTGGTCAGCCTTGAAACGCACCAGCAGATTGCGGGGCTGCAGGTAACTGCGTTGCACCTGCTCGAGGGTGGCGGCCGGCGAAGGGCTGAATTCACTGCGAAAGCCGAATTGCTGGCCGAGTTCGGCCAGCAGCGGCACCGAGCGCTCTGCCGAAAAATTGTTGAAGCTCAGCGCCGCCAGGGCGCTGCAGCCCCGCCCGCCGTCTGGGGCCAGCAGGTGCAGCTTGCAGCCAAGGCTGTGGCCCAGCCGCAGCACTGGTGTCCCGGCCTGCTGCTGGTGCTGGCGTTGCGCCCTGAACGCACGCCAGGCCTCGTTGGCCTGCTGCTGGTGGTCAAACCCTGGCACGTAGCGCCAGGCGCGCACCTGCCAGCCCAAGCCGGCCAGGGCTTCGAGCAAGCGGCGGTAGCTGACCTGGGGACTCGCCGCCAGATAGCTGCCACCGATGAACTCAACCGTGCCGCCATGGGCGCGCGCTGGATCAAGCAGCCACAACGCACCAACCGATCGCCAGCGGGCCATGGCTCACTGCGCCTGCAGACGCCGCAGGGCATCGAGGGCCTCGCGGCGATGGGCCGCCCCATCGAGCAGGTTGTTGAAGCTGTGGCGCACCACGCCAGCGGGATCGATCAGGTAGGTCACCCGGCCAGGCAACAGCCCCAGCACCTGCGGCACCCCAAAGGCGCGCCGCAGGGCGTTGCCGCGGTCGACCAGCAGCGGGTAGGGGAGCTGATGGCGCTGTGCAAAACGCTGGTGGCTCCCCGCATCGTCACCGCTCACACCCCAGACCTCAGCGCCCAGGGCCGCAAAGTCGCCATAGCCGTCGCGAAAGGCGCAGGCCTCGGCCGTGCACCCCGGGGTGTCGTCTTTGGGATAGAAGAACAGCACCAGCCAGCGGCCGTTGAGCTGGTCGCTGCGGCGCTCGCTGCCGTTCTGATCGAGCAGGGCCACCACTGGCGCTCGATCACCCACACCCAGAGCCATCACCGCCCGATCAAGGGACGCCACCCTAGACAGCTCTGAGACGATGGGGCCGGCACCAGCAGCAGCCGGCATGGCAGATCCCAGCAGCCACCAAGCCCAGGAGGGTGATCCCCAGTCCCTGTGGCAACAGAGCGACCTGCTGGGACTGCTGAGCACCCCGCAACCGGTGCAACCCGTGCAGGCAGCGGGTGAGCCCGAACCAGCCGAAGGCCCTGCTGAGCAGCCAACAGCCAAAGGCGCCATTGAGCTGCCGCCACTGGCCGCCCGCAACGGCACCTGCGCCCCGCAGGCATGCCCAGGCACGCTGCTGATCATCGACACCGAAACCACCGCACTCTCCCCGGATCAGGGCCAGTGCATTGAGGTGGGGGCCATCTTGTTTGCGGTGAGCCAGCGCTGCGTGCTCACCCAGGTGTCGTTCTTGCTGCCCTGCGAGCACAACCCAGCCGAAGCCATCAACGGCATCGCCGCTGCGGCCACGCAGGTGGTCCAACCCTGGCAAGCCGCCCTGAGCTGTTTTGAAGCCATGGTCGAGCAGTGCGACGCTGTGCTCGCCCACAACGCCAGCTTTGATCGGCAGTGGTTTGGCAGCGGCCAGGGCCCGCTGAAGGCGATCAACAAGCCATGGATCTGCTCCATGGAGGACATGCGCTGGCCCCCGCAGCGCCAGCTCAAGGCCAATCCCTCCGTGCGCGATCTGGCCCTGGCCCACGGTGTGCCGGTTTGGGCCGCCCACCGCGCCCTCACCGACTGCATCTATTTGGCCCAGGTGCTGGAGCGCTGCGAGGGGCTCGAAGGGTTACTGCAAGCTGCGCTTGAGCCGCGGCTGCTGTTTCGCGCCAAGCTCAGTTACAGCGAGCGGCAACGCGCCAAAGAAGCCGGCTTCCGCTGGAACGATCCGATCCAGGGTGCCTGGACGCGGCGCCTCAGTGAACGCGAAGCCCAGGCACTGCCGTTTCCCGTGCAGCAGGTCCAACAAACGGGCACCGAGGCAACCAGCTGGGCTGCGAGCGCCTAAGCACTGCTCCCATTGCCGCGATCTGTGGTCATGGTGTGGGGTGTGGCCCAGGCGCCATGGCCAGCCAACCCTCTCTGCAACACCCACAGAGGCTGCACATCACCCTGCAGCGCTGGCAGGCGGCGCGCACCTGGGCCCGGCTGATCCGCGAAGCCGAATCGCTCTGGCATGTCGATGTGCGTGCGCTGCACCGCCTCGCCGCTGAAGAACTGGGCCAGCTGCAAGGTGAGGTGCCAGCGCGGCTGCGGCCCCTGGTGAACCGCTGGCTGCGCCGCTATGGGGTGGCGACGCGGCTGGGCAAAGCTCGGTTGTGACGATCGACGGCAGCGAAGCACCACGCAGCATGCGGAGATGCTCAGAGCACAAAAAAACCGCTTTTCAACGAAAAGCGGCTCTTGATCGTGTCATCCCGACGGAGATGAAGGGTTGATCAGAAATCGGAGCGGCGGGATTTGAACCCACGACCCCCACTACCCCAAAGTGGTGCGCTACCAAGCTGCGCTACGCCCCGCTGTCAGAGCAACAAGCCCGACGTGATGGAAGCTACCACAGCTCTTTGCGGCGCCTGATGCGCTGCAACAGGCGGGCGGACAAGCGATCACGAGCCATGCCGCTGTACCCGCCAACGCCGAGCTGACGGGCCAGCAGCCGCAGTTCAGCGAGGCTCATGCTGGCCAGGCGCAGCTCAGGCAGGCGGCGCCAGGCACGGGTCTGGGCAGGCAACGCAGCGCGGCCCGGCTGGGTGATCAGTTGCTGCAGGGCTCCGCTGGCCATCCACTCCGGGATCAGCACCACCAGCACAGCCAAAAACCCATAAAGCTCGACCAGCCCCCGCGGCAGGGGATGAAGAGGCTTGTAGTCCTCCTGCTCAGGCCCTGGCAGTTGGCGTGAACTCACAACACCGCGGCAGCAGGGCCCTGGCGCCATTGCAACGGGGGCTCAGCAGGATGCAGCCGCACCGCCCAGAAGGCCAGAGCAAAACAGAGGCCAATGGTGGCCACGATCACCACAATCACAACCCGATCAGGCAAGGGATTCGGCATTTAGACACTCTCGGTGCGCATGCAGCTGGTGCGCTGCGGGAGCTGCTCCAAAATCAACTGATCACCGCGCAGGATCAACGTCAGCAGATCATTGCGGTAGACGATGCCCATGATCGAGTCCTGGCTCGGGTTCGCATCTTGCTGACGAAACAGGGTGGTGCGGTAACGGCCAGTGATCAAAGAAGCCTGGGCGTCATTGCGCTCGAGCACCACCTGTCCTTGACCTGAGCAGAGATAGGTCTCCTTGATGGCGTAGTCCTCCCACCAGGGGGACCCCATGGCCACAACCATGGCAGAGGCAGCAAGGGCGGCAAGCATGGGGCGATCGACGCAACAGCGGTGCTCAGCTCAGAGCGATGGGGGCATTGTCGCCGCGCAGCACGCAGTGGGAGACGCTCCAGTCGTAGAAGTCCCACACGCGCGCATCAAGCCGGCACTCAGCCCCCTCAAACCCAGCCAGACGCACACCACTGGGCTGGGCAGAGCAGTAAGGACGGCTGCCGGGCTTGGCCAAGTACTGCTGGTGATACGGCTCTGCGGCATAGAAGACAACATCGCTGCGGATCTCAGTGGTGATCGGGCCAAACCCTGCTGCGTTGAGTTGCTGCTGGTAGTGCTCACGGCTCGCGAGCGCCTGCTGAAGCAGCGCCGGATCGTTCACATAGATGCACGAGCGGTACTGACTGCCGCGATCGTTGCCCTGGCGATCGCCCTGGGTGGGGTCGTGGCACTCCCAGAACAGTTTCAGCAGATCACCAAAACCGATGCGGGTTTCATCCCAGAGCACCCGCACCACTTCGGCATGGCCAGTGCGGCCGCTGCAGACCTGCTCGTAGCTGGGCTGCTCAACAGGGCCACCGGCGTAGCCCACGGCCGTGGTCACCACCCCGGGCAGACGCCAGAACCCCTTTTCGGCGCCCCAGAAGCAGCCGCAGCCGAACAGAGCTTCAGACTGACCCGCTGCCGCCGGAGCCTCGTAGGCCGTGCCCAGGACTGCATGCTGGCCGGGGGGCATCACACGCCCATCGCGCTGAAACAAACCGAACACAACCGCTGCTGCAAATCGCAGCGAGCCTAGGCAGTGTCTCCTGACGGCAGGTTGGAGCGCACCGGCACCAGAGCGATGTGATTCAGCAAGGTGGTGGTGAAGGCAAACAGCAAAAAGGGCAGCGACAGCACCAGGATCAGGCCCACCCCCACCAGGGCAAACAAGGGGCGGCTTGCCCCCATCAGGGCAAGCCCTGCAGCCAAGCTCACAAAGATCACCGCCATCCAGATCAGGATCTGGGCATAGATGTCTCCGAAGGTGAGCGTGCAGCGCAGCTGATAGGGGTGCTGCTGCAGATCAGAAGCAGAGGGGGTCATGGCCATGGCCCGTCTCAGGCGCAAAGGTTTGCTTTCAGCTAAGCGAGCTCAAGCGAGCCTGTCTGGCCGCCGCAACACTCGTTCAGAGGCCGCTCAGTGAGCCGTTTGCAATTGCTGATCAGCCTGCTGGCGCTCCCACAGACGCCTGTACGTGCCGCTCTGGGCCAACAGCTGGTGATGAGAACCCTGCTGCACCAGCCGGCCTTCGTCGAGCACCAGCACCCGATCGGCGCCGGCGGCCGCTGAAAGCTGGTGGCTGATCATCAGTACGGTGCGCCCGCGTTGGGCCCGCACCGAAGCCAAGATTTCTGCCGCTGTCGTGTTGTCGACGCTGGCCAGGGCATCGTCGAGCACCAGCAGCGGCGCATCTAGCAGCAGGGCACGACCCAGCGCCGTGCGCTGACGCTGGCCGCCACTGAGGGTGATGCCGCGCTCGCCAACCAAGGTCTGGTAGCCATCAGGAAATCCCTTGATGTCGCCGGCCAGTCGCGCCTGCTCAGCCACCCGCTCGACCTCGCGCTGCGATGCTTCTGGCTCGCCGTAGCGCAGGTTGTCAGCCAGGGTCGCCGTAAACAGATAGCCCTCCTGGGGCACCAGCGCCACCTGGCTGCGCAGCGCATCAAGGCCGAGGGCTGTGACATCGACCGCATCCAAGAACAGCTGGTTTTCGGGCACCTCGACCATGCGGCCAAGGGCGCGGGCCAGGGTGGTCTTGCCGCAGCCCACTGGGCCCACAACCGCGACCAGCTCACCGGGCTCGATCGTGAAGCTGACCCCTTGCAGCGCCGGCCTGGGGGCACCGGGGTACTGCACCGTGAGGCCGCGGGCTTCCACAGCCCCGAGCCGGTTGCTCGCCAGGGACGCAGGCTGACGCGGCGAGCGGATTTGCGGCACGCGGGCCAGCAGATCCTCGACCCGCTCCAGGCTCACCTGGCCGGTTTGAAAGGTGTTGAGCGTGAAGCCCAGCAGCGCTGTCGGAAAGACCAGGCGCTCGACATACAAAATCAAGGCCACCAGATCGCCAATCGAGAGGCGCCCGCTGGCGAGTTGACCGCTGCCCAGAGCCAGCAACAGCAGCAGGCTCAGCGACGAGATCCCCTCCAGCAACGGGAACAGGGTGCTGCGGGTGCGGGCCAGGCCCAGGGCGGCATCGCGGTAGATGCGGTTGCGCCCTGCAAAGGCCGCCTGCTCGGTCGGCTCCTGGCCGTAAATCTTGATGGCGCTGATGCCACTGAGGTCTTCTTGCACCAGATCGCTCAGGCCAGCGAGGGCCTCCTGCTGGCGGCGCTGTTGGCGCATCATGCGTCCGCCAAACAGGCGAACCACCATCAGCATCAGCGGATACAGGCCGACCGCCGCCAGGCTCAACCAGGGATCAATCGCCAGCATCGCCGGCAACGTCAGCGCGTAGGCCAGGGCCGTGTTGGTCAGGCTGAGCACCGCAAACCCCAGCAGGCGACGCACGTTTTCAACGTCACTGGTGGCGCGACTGATCACCTCACCGCTGCCGGTGGTCTGCACCCAGCCCGGCTCCTGGCGCAGCAAATGCTCAAAGATGCGCTGCTTGAGATCGGCTTCGACCTGACGACCGACACCGAAGACCAAAAGCCTTGACCACAGGCGCACCCCGCCCATGAGTGTGGCCAGCGCCACAATCAACCAGGCCTGACGCCAGACATCGGCCAGGGCAAACCCATCCTGCAGGTCATCAACCACACCCCGCACCAGCAGCGGGATCGTCACGCTCAACAGGTTGACCACCACCAGAGCAGCCATGCCCTGCAGCACCAGGCGGCGATGGGGGCGCAAGTAGCGCAGGATCAGAGCCAGCCGCGGGGCAGCCATCGGCAACGACAGGGCGGCAGAGTCAACGCCAACCTAAAGACCGATCGCGATCTGCCATGGGCCAAGCCGAGCAAACCCATCCCCTCTATGCCAGTGACCGCGACATCGTCGATCGCTTGCTGGCCGCCCAAGAGCCCGCCGATGCCGACCTGGTCGACGCTGCCCGCCTGCTGAATCGCTACCAAGGCTTCCCCGGAGCCAGCGACCTGCAAGAGGACCTCAGCAAGGTGCTGCGGCTCTGGGGGCTTGATCGCAACACCTTGCAGACGCGCACCAAGGCGATCTGGCAAGCCGGCTACCGTCCCGCGCCCGCCGCCGCCGATGCCGTTGGATCTGGCTTTGACACAACCGATCAAGAGAACAGCTAATCGCCAACCCCCCTCGCCAAGGAGGGCCCTTTCAGGTGATAGTGGGTTTGTCCCCATCACCCAGCCCGGCGTGCCTTGCACCCGGGCTTTTTTCTGGCCGGCGGTCAACGCTTGCCTGTCGCAGAGCGCCCAGCGATGTCCACCCCGCCAGTCAATCCTGTGCTGCTAGAGCAGCTCTTGCAGGGCCAAGACCTCAAAGGCGAGCAAGCCAGTGCACTGATGCACAGCTGGCTGGCCGGCGATGTTGAGCCGGTCATGACCGGGGCTTTGCTCGCTGCCCTTCGGGCCAAGGGGGTCAACGGGGAAGAACTGGCCGCCATGGCCGCAGTGCTGCGCCAGGCCTGCAGCCTGCCTGCGCCGCGCCCAGAGCTGCCCCTGGTTGACACCTGCGGCACCGGTGGCGCCAACGTCGGGCGGGGGTTCGAAGGCTTCAACATCTCCACCGCTGTGGCCTTCACAGCAGCCGCCTGCGGTGTGACCGTGGCCAAACACGGCAACCGCAGTGCCAGTGGCCGCGTCGGCTCGGCCGATGTGCTCGAAGCCCTCGGCATCGATCTGCAGGCACCCCCGGCGCGAGCACTGGCCGCGTTGAACACAGCCGGGGTGACGTTCTTGTTTGCCCCGGGCTGGCACCCGTCGCTGGTGGGCCTGGCGCCGCTGCGCCGCGCACTTGGAGTGCGCACGGTGTTCAACCTGCTGGGGCCATTGGTCAATCCGCTGCAACCCGAGGCCCACGTGCTGGGGGTGGCCCGAGCGGATCTGCTCGACCCCATGGCCGATGCCCTACGCCGGCTGGGCATGCAGCGGGCGGTGGTGGTGCACGGTCACAGCGGCCTCGATGAAGCTGAGCTTTCAGGCCCCAGCGAACTGCGACTGCTCGAGGCCGGCAGCGTGCGCAGCGCCCAGCTTGACCCCCAAGAGCTGGGCCTGAGCCCAGCGCCGCTCGAAGCAATCGCCGGTGGCGGCATCGAAACCAATCGCGCCATTCTTGAGGCGGTCCTGCAAGGGCGCGGCACTCCGGCCCAGCGCGATGTGGTCGCGCTCAACACGGCGTTGGTGTTGTGGGTCGCCGGGCGGGCCGAGAGCTTTGCCAGCGGCGCGCAGCAAGCGCTGCTCGCCCTGGCAGCAGGGACGCCCTGGCAACGGCTTGAAGCCCTGCGCCAGGCCCTGGGCTCAGGCGTTGAAGGATGATCACTGCACTGCTTCTGCAATGCCGTTGAGTCCCGCCGACTTCAGCACCGAATCTGGCTCGAGCAGCAGCGAAGCGCTGCTGGTGCTGGCAGACGGCACGGTTCTTCGCGGCCAGAGCTTTGGGGCCCGCGGCACCTGCATCGGCGAAGTGGTCTTCAACACCGGCATGACCGGTTACCAAGAGGTGATCACCGATCCCAGCTACTCGGGACAGCTGGTGACCTTCACCTATCCCGAGCTGGGCAACACCGGGGTTAACGCCGCCGATCAAGAAGCCGACCGCCCCCACGCCCGCGGCGTGATTGCCAGGCAGCTCTCACCCACCGCCAGCAACTGGCGCTCAGAGGGGAGCCTTGATCACTGGCTCAAGACCAACGGCGTGGTGGGCATTAGCGGTGTCGACACCCGCGCCCTGGTGCGTCACCTGCGCGAGGGTGGGGCGATCAATGGGGCCATCAGCAGCGATGGCAGCGCTGCCGCCGAGCTGCTGCAGCAGGTGCGTCAGGCCCCGAGCATGGCCGGGCTCAACCTGGCCGCTCAGGTGAGCACCAAAGCTCCTTACCACTGGGATTCGGCCTGTAGCGCAGCGTTTGATCAACGGCTGCAGAGCACACCGGCTCAGCCCTATCGCGTGGTGGCGATCGACTTCGGCATCAAGCGAGCCATTCTCGAGCGACTGGTGGCCCATGGCTGCAGCGTTGAGGTGCTGCCGGCCGATGCCAGCCTCGAGCAGGTGCTGGCGCACAAGCCCGAGGGGGTATTTCTCTCCAATGGCCCCGGAGACCCGGCGGCCGTGCGCAGTGGCATCGCGCTGGCCGAGGGGCTGCTGCAGCAGCGCGACCTGCCTGTGTTCGGCATCTGCCTGGGCCATCAGATTCTGGGTTTGGCGCTGGGCGGCAGGAGCTTCAAGCTTGGTTACGGCCATCGCGGCCTCAACCATCCGTGCGGCAAAGCCGGTGAAGTCGAAATCACCAGCCAAAACCATGGCTTCGCCATTGACGCAGGCTCGCTGAGCCCAGAGCGCGTCACGATCACGCACCTCAACCTCAACGACCGCACCGTGGCCGCCCTGGCGCTCAACGACCAGCCTGTCTTTGGCGTGCAGTACCACCCCGAGGCCAGCCCCGGCCCCCACGACGCCGATCACCATTTCGCCCGGTTCACTGCCTTGATGGACGAGCGGCGTTGAGCCGTCTCCCACAGTTTTGTTGCGAGTGCGACCAACCCCGATTTGCTCTCTACACTTCGGCCCAACGGTCGCTTGGAGCTTGGAGCCATCACTGACCTGCAGCGATTGACGGTCTCTCTGCGGGCTGGATGCGAGCAGCAGGCCCACTGCCAGCTGTTTCAGTTCACAGGGCAGCTCGATGCCTACTCAGACAAACACTTCACCGATTTCATCGCCGCCCATCGCTCAGCCAGCCCGCAGCCGCTGGTGATTGACCTGAGCCGGATCGACTTTCTCGATTCCTCAGGCCTGGGTGCCTTGGTGCAGATGGCCAAGGACTGCAGCGCTAACCACTATCCCTTTGTGGTGGTGGGCAACGCCCGGGTGGTGCAGACCGTGAAGCTGGTGAGATTGGAAGAGTTTCTGCATCTTCACAGCGATCTCGACACCGCCCTTGGCCAGTTCGCCGCCTGAGCCAGACAGGCAGCAGCGGAGCAGCGCTCACTGGTTGGCGTCGCTGCAGGCTCAGCCGCCCCGCTCGGAGCTTGGCCCGCTGCAACTGGCCTGGCTGGGCGATGCCGTCTGGGAGCTGCATCAGCGTGTGCAGCATTGCCAGAGCCCAGGCCGCGCCCACGACAAGCATCGCGCCGTTGTGGCGGCTGTGCGGGCCGATGCCCAGGCCCAGGTGCTGCAACAACTCGAGCCGATGCTGCGCCCAAGCGAACGCGACCTGGTGCGCCGCGCCCGCAACCGCGCCGGCCAGGGCCCACGCCGCGGCGACGCCCAGTCCTATGGGCTTGCCACCGGCTTTGAAGCCCTGCTGGGTTGGCTGTTCCTCAACGATCCGGCCCGGTTGGTCGAACTGCTAGATCACTTGTAGGAGAACGTCCCATAAACCCGCCGCTGCTGTTGCCATGAGTCCTCGTTTTCAACGCCGTCCGGAGGGCCGGAGCGGCTCGGGGGGCTCAGGCCGCCCCGGCGATCGCTGGGCCAAGCGCAGTGGCGAAGGTCGCCCCGCAGGGCGCTCAGGCTCGTCTGCCCCCTCGCGCAGTTGGAGGAGTGCCAAGCCCGAATGGCGCCCCGACGCAAGCGGCGGCGCAGAGTCGCGCCCTCAGCGCCGCTCAGGGCCAGAAGAGCGGCCCCGCACACGCTTCAGCGAGCGCCGCAGCGAGAGTGGCGGCGAACGGGGCGAACGGCGCTTTAAGCCTGACGTGCGCTTCAAATCTGAAGCTCGGTTCAAACCCGAAGGCCGGTTCAAACCAGAAGGCCGCTTCAAGCCCGAAGGTCGGTTCGGCTCAGATCGCCGCTCGGGAGGCGAACGTCGCTTCGGTGCTGAAAGCCGCTTTGATGGCGAACGCCGCGGTCAGCGCCGAGATCGTTTCGAAGAGCGCCGCAACCCCCGCGAGTACAGCGATCGCGCGCCCCAGGGCGAAGCCGAAACCCATCTCGAAGCAACACCAAGCGATCTGATCTGGGGGCGCCATCCGGCCGAAGCTGCCCTCGAGAGCGGCAGGCCGATTCACCGCATTTGGTGCACCCCCGAATTGCGGCATACACCCCGCTTTCTGCAGCTGCTCAGGGAGGCCAAAGCCTCCGGCGTGCTGGTTGAAGAGGTGACCTGGGCCCGGCTTGGCCAACTCACCGGCGGCGCCGTGCACCAAGGCATCGTGCTGCAGAGTGCCGCAGCCGAAACCCTTGATCTACCCAGCTTGATCGAGGGCTGCGCCCAGATCGGCGAACCGCCTTTGATCATGGCGATCGACGGTCTCACCGATCCCCACAACCTGGGTGCCATCGTGCGCAGTGCCGAAGCGCTGGGCGCCCACGGCATGGTGCTACCGCAACGGCGCTGTGCAGGCCTAACCGGCTCGGTGGCCAAGGTGGCCGCAGGCGCCCTTGAGCATTTGCCGGTGGCCCGTGTGGTGAACCTCAACCGCGCTCTCGAAAGCCTCAAGCAAGAGGGCTACCGCGTGGTGGGCCTGGCGGCTGAAGGCAGTGTGACGCTCGAAGAAGCCGATCTTGAGGGGCCCCTGGTGGTGGTCACAGGCTCAGAGGGCGATGGGCTGTCGATGCTCACCCGGCGCAGCTGTGATCAGCTGGTGCGCATCCCGCTGCGGGGCAGCACCCCCAGCCTCAACGCCTCAGTGGCCACTGCGCTGTTGCTGTTTGAGATCGCGCGGCGAGGCTGGATGCGTGGGCTCACAGGCCAGGCGCCTGCCCCACGCATTCAGCGTCCCCAGTTGCCGAGTCC
>JBMSMG010000048.1:0-13067 GCA_049421025.1 Prochlorococcaceae cyanobacterium
TGATGATCTGCTCGCGCATCAGCTTCTTGGTGAGCGCCTTGTAGCTGTTGCCCAGGGCCTTGCCGTTGCTGCTCACCGCCACCTTGACGGCGTCCTCGTCCTTGAGGCCCTTGATCTTCTCGGCCACCTCGGCCTTGATCGCGTCGAGCTTCTCGTCGCGCTCGCCCTTGGTCTGGGTGAACTGCTTGAGCACCTCACCGATGCCCTTGGCGCATTCCTTCTCGAGGAACTTGGGCAGGGTGTCGTCGTCGGCCTTGGCCTCAGGGATCACCTGCTCGATGCCCAGGGTCTTGAGCAGATCTTGCTGGGCCTTGATCAGTTCGCTGACCGCCTCGTAACCGAAGTCGATCGCTTCAATCACATCTTGCTCGGGCAGTTGGTTGGCGCCTGCCTCAACCATGATCACGCCCTGGGGGGTGCCGGCGACCACCAGATCAAGATCGCTGCGCTCAATCTCGCGGTAACTGGGGTTGAGCACGAAGTCATCGCCTAAAAGCCCCACACGCACAGCCGCCATGGGGCCATGGAAGGGAATCTTGGCCAGCAGGGTGGCCATCGAGGCGCCGGTCACGGCCAGCACATCGGGCGGAACGCGCTCATCGAGCGACAGGCAGGTGGCGACGATCTGCAGGTCGTCGCGCATCCATCCTGGAAACAGAGGGCGCATTGGCCGGTCGATCAGCCGGGCAATCAAGGTGGCGCGCTCGGGCGGACGGCTCTCGCGGCGCATGAAGCTCCCGGGGATGCGACCGGCGGCGTAGAGCCGCTCTTCGTAGTCGCAGATCAGGGGCAGAAAATCGATGCCTTCGCGACCGCCTGAACGGGTCGCGGTGACCAACACAGCGGTGTCACCGCATTCGACCATCACAGAGCCCCCGGCCTGGGGGGCAAAACGTCCGGTGGTCAGCCGGATCTCCCGACCATCGAAGGAGATCAGCTGAGTTTGTCCTTGCACTGGGCTTTATGTCCTTTTTGTCAAAACCCATTCTCGCATCCGGAGTCCTGGCTGTGGCGGACTTCCGTCTTTTTTCATGCTTTCGCTGCAGCCCAGCGGCGTGGATTAGGCCGTTGTCATCGCAGAGGTTGGGCAGTAATCGCAACATCCACCAACAAAAAAGCGCCCCATCAAGGGGCGCCGCTCAGCACAGAACTGCTTCTCAAATCACCAGCTGGACTTGACCACACCAGGCAGCTCGCCTTTGTGGGCGCGCTCACGCAGTTGGTTGCGGCACAGCCCGAAATCGCGGTACACGCCACGGGGCTTGCCGGTGGCCCAGCAGCGGTTGCGCAGGCGCGTGGGAGCGCTGTTGCGGGGCAGATCCTGGATCTTGCGGTGAATCTCAAGACGCTCCATCGGATCGGCAGCAGCGTCAAAAGCGGCCTTCAGGGCAGCGCGCTTGGCGGCGAAGCGCTCAACCATCTTCTTGCGCTTGACATCGCGCGCAATCATCGACTTCTTCGCCATCCGGCTGCTTGCTCTTGATCGGAGCTCAACAGCTTAACTCCCCAGCTGTCCTGCCAGCACTTCAGCGGCCCAGCAGCTGCTGAACCACCGCGAGCTGACTGGTGTCCTTGACGATCAGTACCAGGCTCAGTCCAACCAGAAAGACAAAGCCCGATTGCATGAAGGCGAGTTCAAAGCGCTGGGGCAGGGGGCGTCCGCGCAGCCCTTCGAGCAGCAGCAGCACAAACTGGCCGCCATCGAGCAGGGGCAGGGGCAGGGCGTTCAAGACCGCCAGATTGATCGAAATCAGCGCCGCAAAGGCCACCAGGCTGCCGCCGCCTTGCTGGGCCAGGTTGGCGCCCATTTCGACAATTTTGACCGGGCCTGAGACCTGTGAGGCTGTGCTGCCGAAATGCGTGATCAAGGTGGCGAAGCCGCTGGCGGTGCGCTGCAGCAACAGTGCCCAGCTGGCGGTGGCTTGAGCCAGCACCTCGCCGGGACCTTTGGCGGGCCTAAACAGTTCTTGGCCATTGGGTTGCAGCTGCGCGCCGATGCGCCCCCGGCCAGCCAGATCGTCAGGGGTCAGGCTCAAGCTCAACGTTTGGCTGCCGCGGGCGATCTCGAGATCCAGGGGGAGGCCCGGTGCTCCCTGGATCTCTGTGACCAGAGCCTGAACAGCGCTCTGACCCCCACCGATGCTCGAGCCTTGCAGCTTCACGATGCGATCACCGCTCTTGAGCCCAGCTGCAGCAGCGGGCTGACCCGCTTGCACCCCGCTGACCAAAACGCCTGCGCTTGAGGCAAAGCCATCGGGGATGCCCAGGCTGAAGCCCTGGCCCACCAGCACCAGCCAGGCCAGCAGCAGATTGGCCAGCACACCGGCGGCAATCACCAGGGCCCGCTGCGGCAGGGGCCGGTTGCGCAGCAGATCGGGATCGTCGGCAGCGATCGTGCTGTCTTCCTCGTCATCGGGGAAGCTGACAAAGCCGCCCAGCGGAATCGCCCGCAGGGCGAATTGCACAGTGCCGATCTGGCGTTCGAGCAGCACGGGGCCAAACCCGATCGAAAAACCGCTGACGCGAATGCCCTGCAAGGTGGCGGCCAAAAAGTGGCCGGCCTCGTGCACGACCACCAAACCAGCCAGGATCGCCAGTGCGCTCAGAACACCCATGCTGGCTCAGCTCGTGGCAGCGACCCTAGCGACTCAGCTTGGCTGCGTTGGGCGCAGCGCTGTGTCGCCGAAGTAGGGGGCCAGCGCCTTGGGCAGGGTTACCGATCCATCGGCCTGCTGACCGGTTTCCAGCAGTGCGGCCATGGTGCGGCCCACCGCAAGTCCGCTGCCGTTAAGGGTATGGAGCAGCTGTGTTGTTTTGCCATCTTTGAAGCGGATGCTGCTGCGGCGTGCCTGGAAGTCGGCGCAGACGCTGCAGCTTGAGATTTCGCGATAGGCCCCTGCCCCTGGCAGCCACACTTCAAGGTCGTAGGTGCGGGCTGCCGAGAACCCCAGATCACCGGTGCAGAGCTCGATCTTGCGATAGGGGAGCTCCAGGGCCTGGAGCACGGCCTCAGCATCGCCTGTGATCTGCTCGTGGGCTGCAGCAGAGTCCTCCGGCCGGGTGAACCAGTACAGCTCGACCTTGTTGAACTGATGCAGCCTGATCAGTCCGCGGGTGTCGCGTCCATAGCTGCCCGCCTCGCGACGAAAACAGGGTGTGTAGGCGACGTACTTGAGCGGCAGCTGCTCAGCAGGAATCACTTCGCCGCGGTGCAGTGAGGTGATCGGCACTTCAGCGGTGGGCGTCAGCCAGAGATCGTCATCGGCACAGCGGAAGCTTTCTTCGGCAAATTTGGGCAATTGCCCAGATCCCGTCAGGCTGGCCGAATTGACCAGGATCGGCGGCAGCACTTCGCTGTAGCCGCGGCTGCCGTGCAGATCGAGCATGAAGCTGATCAGCGCCCGCTCGAGCTTTGCCCCTTGGCCGAGCAGGGTCACAAAGCGGCTTTGGGCAATCCGCACCGAGCGCTCGCTTTCAAACAGCCCCAGCCGTTCGGCGATCTGCCAGTGCTCTTGGAGGCCACTCTCTTGGCGGGGTGTGCCCCAGCGGCTCACCTCAACGTTGTCGGCTTCGCTACGACCTTCTGGCGTCTGCTCGGAAGGCAGGTTTGGCAGGGTCAGCAGGTGTTGCTGCAGTTTCTGCTCAAGAGCTTTTTCTTCCTCTTCAAGCACCGCTACTTGTTGCTTGATGCGGTTGCCCTGATCGCGTAGCGCTTGCACCTCCTCACTATTAGGAGCTGCGCCACTTTGAATCAGCTGACCGACCTGCTTGCCGATCCGGTTGCCTTCAGCTTGAAGCGTGCTGCGCTGCTGTTCGAGATCACGCTCCTGGCGTGCGAGCAGCTGCATGCCGCTGAGATCAACCTTCAGACCCCGCCGAGCCAGCTGCGAAGCCATGTGTTCTGGGTTATCGCGCAGCAGCCGCTGATCCAGCACGGGCCCAACTGTGGCAAGGGGTGCAGCGGCAGCCTACGGCGCAAGCCCCTAGAGGACCTGCACCACTTCGGCGACCTCAGGAATGGCCTCGCGCAGCTTGCGCTCGATGCCCATCTTCAGGGTCATGGTGCTGCTCGGGCAGCTGCCGCAGGCCCCTTGCAGCCGCACCTTGACGATGGGACCGTCGATTTCAACAACCTCCACATTGCCGCCATCGGCCATCAGGTAGGGGCGCAGTTCATCGAGCGTGCGCTCGACGTTCTCCAGCGTTAGCGCTCGGGGATCTGCGCTGGGGTTGGCGGCTGTTTCGCTGCTGCTCGTCATCGATTTTCTTCTTGTTAATAGTGCTGACTTTAAGAACCAAGTCTCAGGGCTGAGCGGCTCAGCGTGCACTCAGCAGCAGTCCAACCCACAGCAGCTTGCAGAGCACATGGAGGCTTTGATCGAGCACCAGGCTGAAGCGCAGGCGGCATTTGCCCCAGTCGATCAGCCCGTGCAGCAGGCACTCGGCCAGCCCCAGCATGGGCACTCCTGTGAGCAAGCCCACCAGCAGGCCGTGGCTGCTGGCATGACCAGCAAGCCACCACCACCAGGGAAGGGTGGTGTCCTGTCCGGGGCACTTTTCGATGGCCATGCGGTCGTGCTGGAGAACAAAGTCCCCAACGAAGTGCGCCATCACAAGCATCACCAGCACACCCATCGCTGAGGTGTTGACCATCGAGAAACCTTGGTTGCTGCGCTGCACCCAGCATGGCGTTGCGGCTTCGCCTTGTCTGGCGCTTGAGGACTGGTGGTTGCTCCCTAGGATCCGGCTATGACTGATGTACCTGCTTCAAGGATCCGCAATTTCTGCATCATTGCCCACATCGACCACGGCAAATCGACCCTGGCCGACCGGCTGCTGCAGGACACCGGCACCGTCGCCGCCCGCGACATGCAGGAGCAGTTCCTCGACAACATGGAGCTGGAGCGTGAGCGCGGCATCACCATCAAGCTCCAGGCGGCGCGCATGGAGTACACCGCCGCCGATGGTGAGCACTACATCCTCAACTTGATCGACACCCCCGGTCACGTCGATTTCAGTTACGAGGTGAGCCGCTCGCTGCAGGCTTGCGAGGGGGCCCTGCTGGTGGTCGACGCCAGCCAGGGGGTCGAGGCCCAGACCCTGGCCAATGTGTATCTGGCGCTGGAGAACGATCTAGAGATCATTCCGGTGCTCAACAAGATTGATCTGCCTGGGGCTGATCCTGATCGCATCAAAGAAGAGATCGAGGCGATCATCGGTCTTGATTGCTCCAACGCGATCGCCTGCTCGGCCAAAACAGGCCTAGGTGTGCCTGAAATCCTGCAGGCGGTGGTCGATCGCGTGCCGCCGCCCAAAGATTTGGTCAAAGAGCCGCTGCGGGCGCTGATCTTTGACAGCTACTACGACGCCTATCGCGGGGTCATCGTCTACTTCCGCGTCATCAGCGGCACCGTCTCCAAAAAGGACAAGGTGCTGCTGATGGCTTCCAAGAAGACCTATGAGCTCGACGAGGTCGGGGTCATGGCGCCCGACCAGCGCCAGGTCGACAGCCTGCATGCCGGTGAGGTGGGCTACCTGGCCGCCTCGATCAAAGCGGTGGCCGATGCCCGCGTGGGCGACACGATCACCCTGGTGAATGAACCCGCAGCTGAGCCGCTGCCTGGCTACACCGAGGCCAAGCCCATGGTGTTCTGCGGCCTGTTCCCCACAGATGCCGATCAGTACCCCGATCTGCGCGAGGCGCTCGACAAGCTCAAGCTCAGCGACGCGGCCCTGCAGTACGAGCCCGAGACCAGCAGCGCCATGGGCTTCGGCTTCAGGTGCGGCTTTCTGGGCCTGCTGCACATGGAGATCGTGCAGGAGCGGCTCGAGCGTGAATACAACCTGGACCTGATCGTCACCGCCCCGTCGGTGATCTACCAGGTCAACATGCTCGACGGCAGCACGATGATGGTCGACAACCCGGCGACATTGCCTGACCCGCAGAAGCGCGAATCGATCGAGGAGCCCTACGTCAAGCTCGAGATCTACACCCCCAACACCTACAACGGCACCTTGATGGAGCTGTGTCAGGAGCGGCGCGGTGAGTTCATCGACATGAAGTACATCACCACCGACCGGGTGACCCTGCACTACGAGATGCCGCTGGCCGAGGTGGTGACCGACTTCTTTGATCAGATGAAGTCCAGAACCAAGGGCTACGCCTCGATGGAATACAGCCTGATCGGGTATCGAAAGAACGAGCTGGTACGCCTCGATGTGCTGATCAACGCCGAAAAGGCCGATCCGCTCACCACGATCGTGCACCGTGACAAGGCCTACAACGTCGGTAAGGGCCTGGTGGAGAAACTCAAGGAGCTGATCCCCCGCCAGCAGTTCAAGATTCCGATTCAGGCGGCGATCGGCAGCCGCGTGATCGCTTCTGAGAGCATCAGCGCCATGCGCAAGGACGTGCTCGCCAAGTGCTACGGCGGCGACATCTCACGCAAAAAGAAACTGCTGCAGAAGCAGGCCAAGGGCAAAAAGCGCATGAAAGCGATGGGCAAGGTCGAGGTGCCGCAAGAGGCCTTCATGGCCGTGCTCAAGCTCAACCAGTAAGGCTGGCCGCCACCTCTGTGGGAACACTCCTGGAGCCCTACTCCAGGAGATGCTCGTCATGGTTGGCCGCGCTTCAAGGTGGTTTCGCCCGGGCTCAGCAGCCCAGCCGGGTCACGTCAGAGCTGCTGAACGAGGTTTCGCACTGCCGATCGCTGTTGCTGGTGCCTTGGTGCTGCTGCTTGGCAGCAGCTCGTTGCAGCTGCTGAGCTTGCAAAACCGGGCTCAGTTGCTCCGCGTTGTGCAGCGCCAACAGATCGAAGATCTGCTGGCCTCAGCAGCCCAGCAGACTGCCGCGGCCCTGCAGCAAACCGGCGGCGGCTGCCTGCTCGCACACGCCCATGACGCATGGGCGCTAGCGGCTGCACAGTGCGCGATCGAACCCGCCCAGCTGCAGGACCTGCAGCTGGGCCAGGTGGGCAACAGCCAGTACCGGCTTACCGCCTACCAGCCCGATGGCCATAGCACTGAGGCCAGCAGCGCCCAGCTTGAGCTGCAGCTGGTGGCAGAGCGTCCCTGGCGGGCAACCTATCGCCTGGCACTGGTGCCCAGCAGCGACGGGCAGGCCGCGCTGCAGATCACGGCGGTTCAAGAGCAGGGCCTGCGGGGGGCGGGGGCATGAACCTTGCTGAAGTGATCGTGGCGGCCACCTTGTTGCTCGGTGCCAGCAGCGGTGCCGCCCAGATGGGTTCTGCCAGCACGGCTGCATTGCAGCGCAGCCGCTTGCAGGCTGCAGCTGTTGAGCAGATCGAGGCGCAGTTTTTGGCGAGCGCACCGTTGATCGCTGCCGCAGCTGCCCAGCACGCACCAGAGCCCAGTGCTGGTTGCGCTGCAGCAGCGCAATGGATGCAGCAGCAGCTGCAAGCTGGCCTGCCGCCGCTGGCGGCTGGTCTTAAGCGTCAGCTCAGCGTTGATGCCTCAGGAGAGCAGGTGCAGATGCTGATCGCCGGTTCAGGCAGCCTGCGCCGCACGCGGCTTTTGCATCCTGCGGCCTTTGGTCTGTGCGGACTGGAGGAAGCTCCAGCTCACACCGACGCCGCTTCGGCGTCCTCTGGCGATGAGCCCATCGAGGAGGCCAGTGATGCAACGCGCTGATGCAGGCATGACCCTGCCCGAGCTGCTGCTGGCTCTGGTGGTGCTGGCTCTGATGGCCGCCCTTGGCTGGAGTGGCATGGGCCGACAGCTGGCGCGCAGCCGCGTCGAGGCGGCGGCACGTCAGCTGGCGGTCGGCCTTGAGCAGGCCCGCAACGCAGCAGAAGCGGCGGGCACCCCCTGCGCGCTGGTGCTCGGTTCTGCGGGCTGGGCCGAACCCACGTCGGCCGCGTCATGGTCTGAGCTGCCGCCCTGTCAGCTCAGCGAGCGCCGGCTCGCTCAGGGGGTGCAACTGCGTCACAACCTGCCCGCGGCCTTGCGTATTGCCAGCAATGGCCTTGTGCTCGATGGCGGAACGGTTGTGGTGGCAGCCGATGGAACTGATCTGCGGCGTTGCCTGGTGGTTTCGCTGCCGCTCGGGGTGGTGCGCATGGGCCGCAGCAAAGCCGCTGCCGGCGCAGCAATCCGCAGCGTTGACTGCGTTGCCGATCCATCGCTGTGATCACGATGCTGCGTGATCGCTTGGTTGCCAGAGGCTCGTGCGGCTCGGCCACTCTGATCGGCCCTGCCCGAAACCCTGCTGCCGCTGGGTTTTCGCTGGTAGAGCTGCTGCTGGCGTTTGGGCTGGGGGTGAGTCTGTGCGGCTTGATGCTGCAGGCGGTGTTGGCTGAGGGCCGCAACAGCCAGCGTTTGGGACGGGTGCTGCGAGAGCGCCTGGTGGCCGCGCGCGCTCTCGATCTGTTGCGCAGTGATCTGCAACGCGCTGAGGCGGTGGCATCAACGGCGGGTCCTGGCAATGCTTTTGCTGCCTGCAGCCTGAGCGGCCGCGCGGTGGTCTTGCACATCGAGACCGCCGAGGGCCCGATCACCTACAGCTTGGGCAAGCCCGCTGAGCCGATCTGGCGCGGCCAGGTGCTGATGCGCTGCGGGCCTGCTTTCGGGCTCGACGGCAGCCCCAGCGCTGGCCAGGCGCTCAATCGGGTGGTGCTCGATGGCCTTGCACCCCATGGGGTGCGCGCTCTGCAGCAGGGGGCCGGAGCGCTGCAGGTGCAGTTACGCCAGGAGCTGCCGATTGGCACGCGTTCGCCCCAGGTGTTGCTCCATGAGCGGCTGCTGCCCTTGCCATCGTCGTTTGAATCCAGCTGAGCTAGGTTTCAAAAGACGGGGTCATCACCATGACGCAGTCGCATCTGCCCAGCGATCCACTAGCGGCGCATGCTGTGGTGATGCAACGTGCCCAGCAGGTCATGGAGCGCCGTTCCGATGAACGACGTAAACCTCTTCCAGAGCACGCTGAAGCGACGGTGAGTTTTACCGGCAGGCCTGGTTCGGCCTCCATTCAGGCTGAAGTTCTCGATGTCAGCAGCGGCGGTATGCGCCTGGCTGCCTTTGCCCATGCTGAGATTCAGATTGGTGATGGCTGTTTGATCACGCTGACGGGCAGCCCAGCCCAGGCAGCCCAAAAAGCCACGGTGCGCTGGGTCAAGCCGCACCCGATGATTCAGGTGTTTGGTGTGCAGTTCGACGGGGCTACCTCTTCAACCAGCTCAGGTTGAATGAGCTCAGGGGTTGTTGAAGTCGCTGGCATCGCAGCGACTAAACACATTGACGGCATCAGGAATCAGGGCTTGGCCTGCGCGCATCGCCTCGGGAATGAGGCGTTCAAGCTCAGCTACGGCGTCGTCATAGGCGGCCTGGGCATCACGCGCTTCGGGGCTGTCCGCGCCCGATCGCCGCGTCGCCACCATGGCTGGGCCCAGCGTGCGGATGCGCAGGCGTTCGGCCTCGATCACATCAGCCTGCACTTGCTGACAGTGGCTGTAGCGCTCGGCGGCCGTTGCGGTGTTGGCTAGCTGCTCGTCTTGAGCGCGTTGCTCGTCTTGGGATTGAGCATCGCGATCGTTTTGATCGTTTTGGCGTTGCTGGCGCAACTCGGCATCAATGGTTTTGAGGCAGGTGCGGTAGGCCTGGCGAATCATTTCGCTGCTGCTACCTGCTGGGCTGTCGGCCTTGCGCTCCCGGCAGATCTCGATGCCGCGTTGACTCACACCACTGGGTTGCTGAGTGCCGCAGGCCGCTAGGGCAGCAGCCAGTGCACTCACGGCCAGTGCCTTAAACAGGTTGCGGCCATGGGGCACGTGTTGACTAGCTGTCATGAAGATCAGTTGATGATGCGGCTGCGCGTGTGGGCGCCCGAGGGTTGAGAGCGGTTCTGGTAGACGACACCGGTTGGATCGCTCAGCGCCAGGGTGTAATTGACCTCACCGCTTTCGGTTGTCGGGCAAAAACTAGTGACCCCCGTCATCACGACCTGATCAGAGGGCTCGGATCCTTCGATGATGGTGCCGTCATCGGCTGAGACCTGCGGGCCATTGCGGCTCAAGGTTGTCCCAGAGAGGGCATAGGTCACCGTATCGCTGCCGCCGCTGCTATCTGGTATGTCGAGGCTCAAGCTGGTGCAGCTCACAGTGGTTGGCGTGCCGATTGATTCTTGGATTTCCTGATCCAGCAGAAACTGCACCCGGCTCCAGGCGTCCTGCAGGCGAATCAGGGCCTCAGAGCGTGCTGTGGTGCGAATGTGCGAAACCAGCATTGAGGCAGCTCCAGCCATCAGCACACTGCCAACGGTCACAGCAATCAGGACCTCACTGAGTGAAAAGCCTTGAGCTGCCCGAGGTCTTGGAAGGCTGGGGCGCAACTGTGTTTGCCTCATTAAAAGCGACTCCCTGTGCTGCAGCTTCCGCCGCTGCTCTTGCCAACCTCCACTACGCCTAACAGGCCCGAGATCTGAACGCACCGGCTTGGGCCGCCTGAGCTCAAGGTGAGTGTGATCACAACGGGACTGCTTGTGGACCAGAAGGTGCCGCGGGGCGTGTAGCCGAAGGCACCTTCTGGTGAACTTGTCAGCGAGAAGGCCATGTTGCTGTTGGCATTCACACGTAGAGGGTTGCTATCAAGACAATTGTTGTCTCCGGCTACGTCGTCGTCGTCACTGGTCTGGGCAACGACATCGTTGGCACTGACATCGCCGCTGGCCACGGTGATGGCGCAACTGGTGCCGCGCAGTGAGGCCCTTCTGACGGTTTCGATCCAGCCCGCCAGTTGAACAGCCATGCCATTGACGCGTTCGCGTTGCCATTGGCGGATGCCGATGTTGATCGCCAGACCCGCAAAGATGCCAACGATGGCCGTGACGATCAGCAGCTCGCTGAGGCTGAAGCCTTTGTTGATTGCAGCACGGCTCTGGTGATGTGCCATGGTCATGGACACCAATTGGCCACGGTGGGCACCAGGGTGATCTGGCGCAGGGGCCTGTCGTTGCTGTCAAGCCAGGTCACGGTGTAGCGATGACTGCTGCTGTCGGTATCGAGGGCTGGGCTCTGGCGCGTGATGCCAAGCGCCGTAAAACTCGCCGGTGGATCTGTCTCATCAATGGCGCTGACAAGGTTGCTCAACAGATCGCTTGAGCCACACAGGTCAAGATCAAAGGTGTCGTCGGCACTGCTGCCGGCAGGGTAGTAGTCATCTTCGCCTGGATCACTCTCTGAGATGCCGCAGCTGGCGCTGCCGCTGCTGCAGTTGTAGCGCTCATTGAGGCGTTGAATGGTGGCGATGTCATCGCTAATCGCCGATTGCTGCTCTTGTCTGCCGCGCGTTGAGGTGCTCTGGCGGTTCGAGAGCATGAACAGCAGGGCGCTGCCGGTGGCCACGATCACCATCAGGCCTGTGGCCACAATGATTTCAACCAGGCTGAATCCTGCAGTGCTCCGGCTCCTGCGTGTGATGTCCCTTGAGGTTGAGATGCCGGTAGCAGGTGAAGGCGCGCGCAAGGACATCATTGGGCCTCACAGCCAGCGGTAGCGGTTGGTGGCTCTGGCAATGAAGTCGTAGGCGATCAGACTGTTGCTGGCACTGCCCCCATCGCTTGTGGGCAGCATGTCCATGTACTCGAACACTGAACCGACACCAGAGCCCGGTACGGTCCATGTCGGGTTGCCAGTTGAGCTGACGGCATTGGTCCAGAGCAGGCCTTCAAAGGCGCTGTTGCCGTAGAGCTCGACATCACCCTGAGGAAAGTAGGCAAACAGCTTCAGCGTTCCTGTTGTGCCACGCAGCGTCAGACTTTGCGTGCCGCAGCTTTCGCAGCCAAAGAGGCTGAGGTTGGTGATCTGAGCGCCTGTTGGCTCGCTGGCACAACTGTCGGTGCTGCTGATTGTTAGGCAATGCAACAACGTTCCGTTGCCCACGCTGCTGATGACGGTGCCAGCATTGGGGAAATAGAACCTGATCTTGCGCGTGCCGGTGACAAACAGTGTTGTGTTGTTTCGGTAGGAAAAGCTGGCCAGGTTGCAATGCACCTCTGTGGCGCTTGAGCTGCAGTAACTCGGGAAGTTGGTGCTGCTGCTGAAGCTGCCATTGATGACGTAGTAGGCCGAGCCACCTTTGCCAACCTTGTAAAGAAAGCGCGACGTTTGGGTGTCACTGATGTTGTTGGTGTCAAGGGCCCCTGGGGTGGGTACAGGGCTGTTTGGGTAGGTCTTGGGTGGCGGCAGCTCTGCATCGACAACGGCTACGTCGGTGTCGGCTGCGTTGACGCTGATGGCACAGCCGGCCTGGTTGTCGGCGATGCAATAGATCGGGTCAATGGGATCTCCAGCTGTATCTTCGATATCAGTGGCCCGGCCTCTGAGGGTGACCGATCCCGTGTTGTTCTGTGCAGCGCCTGCGAGCAAGCCCAGCCCCAGCAGATTGCGAGTACAGAGCGATTCGTTGTCAGCATCGAGTGCATAGCTCAGGCCGCCGTGTTCGCCGCCAAAGGAGCTCTTGCAACATTTGGGCACCAGCTCAAAGGTTTTCTCAAGGGTCACCGTGGCATTCGCCGTGCCGTCGTTGCGCAGGGATTGGCCCTGCACCTGCAAGGTGATCGCGCCAACCCCTGAAGGTGTTGCGGTGCGATCGCGAAACGGACTGAGCTGATCAGCGCTGCTTAAGCTCTGGCGCGTGACGCCGACGAGCTTGTACGAGCGGGTTGCACCGGAGGCTGAGCTGCTGACACTGCCGTCATCAGCGATGTACCAGGTGCCATAGGTGGTGGTTGCCGCGTTGTTGGGATCGAGCTTGCTGTAATCGGCGGTGGTCTGGGGTTCGCAGGGGTTGGTGCGCAGGGTGGCCACCGTGCCGCCAGCGGCAGGACTGCTCCAGAGTTGCTCGCTATCGCCGTCGCGTTTGACCATCAACCAGCGGTTGCGCTCTTTGTTGAGCTCGCTGATCAAGCGGTTCATGCCGATTTCAGCGGCTTCGCGAGCTTCCCAGCTTTGGTTCTGGAAAATGGAGCCCAGTAGCCCTTGGTTGGCGCGGTTGGCTAGGGCGATGCCGCCGACCACCAGGATCAGGGCAATCACCATGACCATGGGCATCGA
>JBMSMG010000049.1:0-12996 GCA_049421025.1 Prochlorococcaceae cyanobacterium
TTCTTGGCGCTGCCGATCTGCACCACCCGCTCCACCGGTTGAAAGTCAACGCCCAGGTCCAGCGAGCTGGTGCACACCACCCAGCGCAGCTCACCGCTTTTGACCTTCGCTTCGATCGCCTCGCGCTCGGCTCGGTCAATGGCGCTGTGGTGCAGCGCCAGGGCGTCTTCCATTTCAGGGCACGCAAAGCGCAGGCACTGGTGCCAGCGCTCGGCCTGGTTGCGGGTGTTGGTGAACAGCAGCGTGCTCACCCCCGGCTCCAGGCCCGCCACCAGCTCTTCGTACATGCGCAGGCCCAGGTGGCCGCCCCAGGGAAAGCCGTCGATGGTGGTTGGCAGCAGGCTCTTGATCGCCGTCTGCCGCTCGATGGCGCTGGTGATCAGGCGCGGTTGCCCGCTGGACCCCGCCTGGCTGCCTGCTGTTGGCTCAGGCACCCCGATCGCGGCGCGAGCCGCCTCGTCAAGGTTGCCGATCGTGGCGCTGATCGCCCAGGTGCGCAGCTGCGGCCTGAGCCGGCGCAACCAGCTGAGGCACAGCTCGGCCTGCACGCCGCGCTTGCTGCCCATGAGCTCGTGCCATTCGTCGAGGACCACAGCCTGCAGCCGCGCAAACAGCTCGGGTGCCTTGGCATTGGCCAGCAGCACGCTGAGCGATTCGGGTGTTGTGATCAGGATCTGGGGCGGTGTGCGCAGCTGCCGGCTGCGTTCGGTGCTGCTGGTGTCGCCGTTGCGGATGCCGACCCGCAGCGGCCAGCCCATGGCCTTGATCGGCTGCTCGATGGCCAGTGCCAGGTCGCGACTCAGGGCGCGCAGCGGGGTGATCACCAGCAGCCGCAGGCCGGCGGGGTTGCCTTCGGCCAGCAGCTCGGCGATGGGGCCCATCACCGCGGCATAGGTCTTGCCTGAGCCGGTGGGCACTTGGATCAGGCCGCTCTCGCCGGCTAGGTAGGCCTCCCAGCTCTGGCGTTGAAACGCCATTGGCGTCCAGCCCTGTTGGCTGAACCAGGCTTCGATCGGGGCCAGCACTGTCATGCTCTGGGCTCCAGCAACGCCAGGGCGCTGGCCAGGGTGTCGGCCTCGGCGGCGGGTTTATCGCGCCGCCAGCGGCTGATGCGCGGGAAGCGCACGGCGATGCCGCTCTTGTGGCGCGTTGAGCGCTGAATGCCCTCAAAGGCCAGCTCGAACACCTGCAGCGGCTCTACCGCACGCACCGGCCCGAAGCGCTCGGTGGTGTGGCTGCGGATCCAGCGGTCCAGCGCCGTGATCTCGCCATCGCCTAAGCCCGAGTAGGCCTTGGCGAAGCTCACAAGACGTGGTGGCTCCTGATCGCTCTGCGCTGCTGCGTGCGTGTGATCGGCTGAACGATCCCACAGGCCGAAGGTGTAGTCGGTGAACAGGTTGGCGCGGCGGCCGCTGCCTGCCTGCGCGTAGAGCAGCACCGCATCAAGGGTGTGGGGATCGCGTTTGTGCTTCCACCAGTGGCCCCGCTTGCGTCCCGCCAGATAGGGCGAGCCGAGGGCCTTGAGCATGAGCCCCTCGGCGCCGGCTTCACTGGCTTGCTGGCGCAGGGGCTCCAGCTGCTCCCAGTGCGCGAGCGTCAACCGCTCCGACAGGCGCAGGAGAGCGGCTGCGGCAGTCTGGGGCGCCACCGGCAGCTGCTGGATCAAGGTCTCAAGGGCGGTGCGGCGTTGGCTCAGGGGCCTGGGGCGCCAGTCGCAGCCACCCAGCTCGAGCAGGTCGTAGGCCACAAAGGCGGCAGGGCACTCGGCCTGCAGCTTGCGGCCCGGGCTTTTGCGGCCCAGGCGCCGTTGCAACTGCGCAAAGCTGGCCGGCTGAACGCTGCCGGGGTGCCACACGATCACCTCGCCATCGAGCACGGTGCCATCAGCCAGAGCCGTTGCGGCATCGATCAGCTCTGGAAAGGCGTCATTGAGCAGCTCTTCGCCGCGGCTCCAGAGAAAACTCTGGCCCTGACGGCGAATCAGCTGGCCGCGGATGCCGTCCCATTTCCACTCGATCAGCCAATGCTCGGTGGGGCCGCCTAGGGGCGCCCCCTCAGCAGTGCTTGCGTTGAGCTCAAGTGGCGAGGCCAGCAAGAACGGATACGGGCGGCTTGGCACAGCGGCGAGCGCATCGGTTGGTGCCAGCAGGGCCTCCCAGGCCCCGGCAGTGGGGCTGAAGCCGCCCATCAGCCTGTGCTGCAAAACGGCGTCCTCGACCCCGCTGAGCTGCGCCAGCGCCTTGACCACCAGCCCTTTGGCCACGCCGATGCGCAGGCCTCCTGTGAGCAGCTTGTTGGCCACCAGCAGTTGCTGGGCGCTGAGTCCCTGCCAGAGATGGCGCACGGCTGCGGCCTGCAGCTCAAGATCAGGGGCCGATGCCGCCTGCGGCAGCAGCACTTCCATCCAGTGGTGGAGTGGTTGCGAGCGCAATGGCTCAGCAGTGGAGGCGTTGTTCCACCCATCGTCACCGCCTGGTGAGACCTGCTGCCACAGCAGCGCGATCGTTTCGGCCGAATCGCCCACATGGCTGTAGCAGTCGTCGAACAGCCAATCGGGCAGGGGCGAGTGCTCCAGGCAGATCTGGCGCAGGCGGCGGCCGGTGATCAGCCGGCGGCGACTGCCCCCCAGCAGCACCTGCAGGGCCCAGGCCGCATCGCGCGGCGGGCACTGGCTGAAGAACTCCACCAGGGAGCTCACCTTGGCGTTGGTGCCGCGGCTGACGTCCAGCCGCTCGATCAGCTCAGCGAACGCCTGCATGGCGAAGACGCTGCACCGTGATCAGGGCCGCAGCGCCATAGATCAGCGTGTAGGGCACGGTTAGGGCGCTCCACTGCTGATCGGCCAGCCAGGTCGCCACCAGCGGAGCGGTGCCTGCAAACAGGGCCATGGCCAGCGAATAGGCGATCGAAAACACGGCGCAGCGCTGCCGTGTCGGCACCAGCAGCACCCCCAGCACCCCCTGGGCGCCCATGGTGACCATGACTGGTACCACCAGCAGCAACTCGGCAACAGCTAGATGCACGAGCTGCCCCTGCTGGCCGATCAGCAGGCCCAAGGGCGCCAGGAGCACCAGGGCCACGTTGCCCCAGCGGTTCACCGGCAGCATGCCGAAGCGATCGGCCAGAACACCGCCGCCGATGGCCAGCAGCAGGCCCCCGCTCTGGATCACGGTGGCGATGGTGTTGGCCGCCGCAGTGTTGCCGCTGCGCTGGCCCGCCAGGTCGACCAGGTACACGAATGCCAAATAGAAGATCACGTTGGCAAAGCTCACCAGGCCGATCACCTGCAGCACCAGACGCCACTGGCCCACAACCTCGCCAAGCCGTCCCAGCACCGCAGAGCCAACAGCACCAAGATCGCTCGCAACCGGAGCGTCCTCTTGCGGGCTCAGGGTTTCGGGCATGCCGCGCCGCATCCACAGCCCCAGCACCGCCACCGCCGCCCCTAGCAGAAACGGCAGCCGCCAGCCCCAGCTGGCCATGGCGGCCTCGCCCAGGCTCCACGCTGCAAGTGCCGCGGTCAGCGAGCCGCAGCTGAAACCCAGCAGCCCCCCGGCGACCGCCAGGCTCGAGAGGTAGCCGGCGCGGCCTTTTGCAGCCGCCTCGGTGGCGTAGGTGATGCTGCCGGTGAACTCAGCTCCCACCGAAAAGCCCTGCACCATGCGCAGCAGCACCAGCAGCGCGCCGGCCGCGACGCCGATTTGGCTGTGGGTGGGCAGCAGGCCGATCAGCAGGCTCGAGAGCCCCATGATCACGATGCTGAGGCTGAGCATCAGCCGCCTCCCCAGCAGATCGCCCATGGGCCCCAGCACCAGGCTGCCGATCGGCCGCATCAGATAGCCGACGGCAAACACCCCGAAGGCCGCCAGGGTCTGCAGCCCGGGCACCTCAGCCGGAAAGAAGGCCCGCCCCAGGTCGCTGGCGACGTAGCCGTACACGGCAAAGTCGTACCACTCGAGGGCGTTGCCCAGCAGCGCGGCCAGGGCGGCGCGGTGGCGCTGGCTGGGGGTCAGATCAAGCTCCATTGGGCGCATCTTCGCTGGCGGCGGTCTCGTTGTCGTTGCGTTCGGCTGCAAAGGCGCCATCGAGCGGTTCAGCGGCGATGCCCTCGACCTCGCGCAGGTAGCGCGCCAGGCCGTCGCTGTTGCCGTGGGTCACATAGACCTGCCGGGCGCCTGACTCGCGCACGCTGGTCAGCAGGCCGTCCCAGTCGGCGTGATCGCTTAGTACAAAGCCGCGCTCGTAGCCCCGCCGCCGGCGGGCACCCCGCACCGCCATCCAGCCACTGACAAAGGCGGTCTGGGGCGCCTTGAAGCGTTTCATCCACACCGAACGGTGCGCCGCTGGCGGGGCGATCACCAGGCGTCCGGCCAGATCAGCCTTGCGCTCCAGGCTGCTCACCGCACGCGTGGGCGGGAGCTGCACCCCTGCCTCGCGGTAGGGCGCCATCAGGGCTTCTACGGCGCCGTGCAACAGAATCTCGTGGCCTGGGGCCCCTGGGTTGCCGCTTGCTCCCACGCCCAGCGCCGCCAGCTCGGCCAGCACCCGTTGGGCTTTGCCGAAGGCATAACAAAAGAGCAGCGAGGGCCGCTCGGGCGCTGCCTGCCACCAGCTGACGATCTCGCGCGCCACGGCCGCGCCGCTCTGCCAGCGGTAGATCGGCAGGCCAAAGGTGGCCTCGGTGATGAACACGTCGGCCTGTACCGGCTCAAATGGTGCGCAGCTCGGATCGGCGCAGCGCTTGTAGTCGCCGCTCACCAGCCAGCTCTCGCCGCCGGCTTCCAGCCGGATCTGGGCGCTGCCCAGCACATGGCCGGCGCTGTGAAACGACACCCGCGCCCCGGCGATGCGGTGCAGCTGCCCGTAGTCGACCGGGATCAGGTTGATGCCGGCGCCCAGGCGCTGGCGCAGGATGCCCTCGCTGGCGCCGGTGGCCCAGTACTCAGCGCAGCCCGGCCGGGCGTGGTCGGCGTGGGCATGGGTGATCAGGGCCCGCGGCACCGGCCGCCAGGGGTCGATCCACGCCTGCGCCGCGCGGCAATAGAGCCCTTGGGGGGTGAGCTCCAGCAGACCGCCGGCGGGAAGCATGCGTTAAGCCGCGGTTTGCGCAGCAGATTGTGGCGGTTGTTGACGGCGCCTGCTGGCGTCTTTAGTCAGGGGTAGACCGCCTGCTTGTTGCCGCTATGGGCCTCGACGATTTTCGCGACGAGCTCGCTGCCACGGCAGCGGCCCTGGCGGCGCCCGCTACTGGCCTGTTGGCGGCCGACGAATCGACCGGCACGATCGGCAAGCGCTTTGAGGCGATCGGCCTTGAGAACAGCGAGGCCAACCGCCGCGCCTACCGCACCCTGCTGGCGACCACCCCCGGCCTGGCCGAGCACATCAGTGGGGTGATCCTGTTTGAAGAGACCCTGTTTCAAGACAGCGATGCACAGGTGCTGGCCGCCGCCGCCGCCGATGCTGCTCCTGAAGCAGGCAGCGGTGATCCCAAACCGATCGTCGCGTTGTTCCAGGACAAGGGCATCGTGCCCGGCATCAAGGTGGATCAGGGTGTCGAGCCACTCGCCGGTGGACTGAGCGGCGAGAGCTGGTGCACCGGGCTCAAGGGGTTGGGCGAGCGCGCCGCCCGCTATTACGCCCGTGGGGCCCGCTTCGCCAAATGGCGCGCCGTGCTGCAGATCCGCGCCGATGGCTGCCCATCAGAGCTGGCGGTTCGTGAGAACGCCTGGGGCCTGGCGCGTTATGCGCGCACCTGCCAGGAGCACGGGCTGGTGCCGATCGTCGAGCCCGAGATCCTGATGGATGGCGACCATGACATCGCTACCACCGCCTCGGTGCAGGAGTGGGTGCTGCGAACCGTGTATGAGGCGCTGGCCGTCAATGGGGTGTTTTTGGAGGGCAGCCTGCTCAAACCGTCGATGACGACCGCCGGGGCCGACTGCCCCACCCGTCCCAGCGTCGATGAGGTCGGCGAGTTCACGGTGCGCACCCTCAGCCGCACGGTGCCGGCTGCGGTGCCGGCGATTCTGTTTTTGAGCGGCGGCCTCAGCGAGGAGGACGCCAGCCTCTGCCTCAACGCGGTCAACGAAGCCGCTGCGATGGGCTTTGCCCCCTGGCATCTGGGCTTTTCGTTTGGCCGGGCGCTGCAGCACTCGTGCATCAAGCACTGGGGCGGCCGCGATGTGGCGGCCGGTCAGACCGCTCTGCTGGCTAGGGCCCGCGCCAACGGTGCCGCCAGCCGCGGCGCCTACGTGGCGGGCAGTGAGCTCTCTGATGACGAGAGCCTGTTCGTCTCCAACTACAGCTATTAAGCGCTGAGCTCAAGCATCCGCTGAATCGGGGCCAGGGCGCGTTGGCGGATCTCTTCGTCGAGTTCGATCGCCGGGCTCAGGGTGTCCAGGCAGCGGCGCAGCTTCTCGAGGGTATTGAGACGCATGTAGGGGCAGGCGTTGCAGCTGCAGCCATCGGTCCCGGGCACCTCGATGAAGGTTTTGCCGGGGACCCGCTGGCGCATCTGGTGCAGGATCCCCGGCTCGGTTAGCACGATGAAGCTGGTGGCCTCGCTGCCTTCGGCGCGGTGCAGCAGCTTGCTGGTCGAGCCGATGAAATCGGCCAGATCCAGCAGGTGCGGCAGGCATTCGGGGTGGGCCAGCACCTCGGCATCCTGGTGCTCCAGCTTCAGCTGCAGCAGGGCCTGTTCGCTGAAGCTCTCGTGCACGATGCAGCTCCCCGGCCACAGGGTGAGCTCACGGCCGCTCTGGGCCTGCACCCAGCGGCCCAGGTTCTGATCAGGGGCAAACAGCACTGGCCGCTCTAGCGGCAGCTGTCTGACCAGATCAACCGCATTGCTGCTGGTGCAGATCAGGTCGCTCTGGGCCTTGATCGCCGCTGAGCAGTTGATGTAGCTCACCACGATGTGATCGGGGTGCTCAGCCTTGAAGGCGGCAAATGGGCCTGGCGGGCAGGCATCGGCCAGGCTGCAGCCGGCGCCCAGATCCGGGATCAGCACCGTTTTCTCTGGGCTGAGGATCTTGGCGGTCTCGGCCATGAAGTGCACGCCGCAGAAGACGATCACCTCGGCATCGGTGGCTGCCGCTTGGCGCGAGAGCTCGAGTGAATCACCGATGAAATCGGCGATGTCCTGAATCTCAGGCTCCTGGTAATAGTGCGCCAGGATCACGGCCTTGCGCTCGCGCCTGAGCCGCTCGATGGCTGCCCTGTGCTCAGCGTCACTGGCGGCTGTGCTCTGGGATGCCGCAAAAACCACGCCGAAGCGCCCTGGGCGAGAATGATCGCCCACCCTAGGTGTGGTTGTGCCCCTGCAAGGCGAGTCAGCCCTGTTGCGCCTCGCGATTGCTGGTGATCTACACGGCCAGTGGGATCTGAGTGATCACGCCCTGCTCAACCTGCTGGCGCCAGATGCCCTGCTGGTCGTGGGCGATCTCAGTGACGGCAAGCCGCGCATCCCGGCGCTGCTGAGGCGCCTGGCTGACGAGCAGGGGCTGCCGATCGCCTGCGTTCTGGGCAACCACGACACCGCTAAAGACCCTTCAGGCCGCACCCTGGCCAGCCAGATCGAGGCGCTGGGACCCCTGCATTGCGGCTGGGGGCTGCGTGAGCTGCCAACGCCTGGGTTGTCGGTTGTGGGCGCTCGCCCTGGAACAGCTGGCGGTGGCTTTCACCTCTCGAAGGCCTGCAGCGCGCTGTTTGGCCCGCTCAGCTGTGAGCAGTCAGCCGAGCGCATTGCCGCGGCTGCGGCTGCAGCCGACCCGGCTCTGCCGCTGGTGCTGCTGGCCCACAGCGGCCCGAGCGGGCTGGGCAGCCAGGCCGGTGACATCTGCGGACGCGACTGGAAGCCCCCCGCTTGCGACTGGGGTGATCAGGATCTGGCGCTGGCGATTGATCGCATCCGCCGCACGCGGCCGCTGCCGCTGGTGGTCTTCGGCCACATGCATCACCGGCTCAAGCGTGGTGCGGGCGAGCGATGCAGCTTTGCGCTCGATCGCGCCGGCACGGCCTATCTCAATGCGGCCTGCGTGCCGCGTCATCTGGTTGATGACGCGGGTGTGGCTCTGCGCCATTTCAGCTGGGTGGAGCTCGATGCAGGTGGCCTGCGCAGCGCAGCGCACCGCTGGTACAGCCTCGATGGGCGATTGCGCTACGAAGAGCGATTGTTTGAGCGGGCGCTGGTGCCGTGCTGATCGTGGCGTGCATCAGTGCCCATGGCTTTGGCCATGGTTCACGCAGCGCGGCGGTGCTCACGGCCCTGGCGGCCCGCCGCCCCGACTGGCGTCTCGTGCTCTCAACCGCTTTGCCAGAGAGCTTTCTGCAGTTGGCCATGGGGCCTGTGCCGTTTGTGCATCGCCGCTGCCAGTGGGATGTGGGCGTGATCCAGGCCGATGCCTTGGGCTCAGATCCGGCTGCAACCCTGCAGGCGCTCGAGTCTCTCGAGCAGCGCTTGCCTGAGCAGCTCGAGGCCGAAGCCGCCTGGATCAGCAGCCTGCGCAGCCATGCCGGCGAACCGGTCGTCGTGCTGGGCGATGTGCCGCCGGCTGCCGCACGGTTGGCGGCGCGCCTGGGGGCGCCCTTGATCTGGCTGGCCAGTTTTGGTTGGGAGGCGATCTATGAGCCCATGGGGGCTGCCTTTGCCCCCTGGGCGCAGGCCGCTCTGGTGGCCTACCGCCAGGGTCAGTTGCTGATCCACTGCCCGTTGGCGATGCCGATCGACTGGGGCATCGCCGAGGTCAGGGTGGGCCTGACCACAAGCACCCCCCGCCTTGATGCGGCTGCTCTGCAGCGCTGGGCGGGTGAGCTTGATCTGCCGGGTGAACGTGATCGTTGCGTGCTGATCAGCTTTGGCGGCATGGGGCTCGATCTGGCGGCGGCGCCGCTTGAGCGCTGGCCCCAGCAGGTGTTCATCGGCGCTGATCCCGCCCTGGCCCAGTACCCCAATGGCAGGCTGCTGCCTGCGGGGTTGCGCCCCCTGGATCTCATGCCGCTCTGCGGCCGGCTGATCACCAAAGCCGGCTACAGCAGCTTCTGCGAGGCCATGAGCCAGAACGTAGGCATTCACCTGGTGGAGCGAGAGGGTTTTGCCGAAGCTGCTGTGTTGCAGCGGGATCTGCAGGATCACGGCTGGCACCGGCTGATCAGCCGCGATGCCTTTGAGCAGGGCGCCTGGGAGCTGGATCAACCGCTGCTGCCGCCCCGCCTTGCCCCCCTCAGCACAGGTGGCAGCGCTGAAGCCGCCGCTGCGATCGAACGTTTTGTACTCGCCAGTGCTTAAAAAACTGGCGTGATGTCTGGCGTGTTTTGCAAGCAGCCCAGATGAGGCTTCTGGCGCAGCCCCTTGTGCGGCGGAGATGCAGCAGGACTTGCCGAATTTGGTTCATTGCGGCACATTGGCGCAGATTTTCCCTGCCCCTTCAGCACCGCTTCTGGCGCTGCACCTGATCCCAGCCGCCACTGCCGTTCGTCTGATCCGTTTTGCTGTTTCACCATCGTCGCCTCGCCGCAGGTGCTGCGTTGCTCGCATCGCTGGCGTCCCCGATGTTGCCCGCCCTGCCAGCAGCGGCCCAGGGCGCTCCGCTCTCGGCCCTGGCACTGCTGGAGGCTTTTCCGCAGGGGCAGCGCATCTTTGCGATCACCCCTGAGCGGAGGGCCCTGCTCAACACGATCCGCTATGCCGAAGGCACCTGGGCCCAGGGCAGCGACCTGGGCTATCGGATTCTCTTTGGCGGCAGCGTGGTTGATTCGCTCGACCGTCATCCCAACCGGGTGATGCGCACGGCCCGCTACGCCAGTGCTGCGGCGGGCGCCTACCAATTCATGCCCTTCACCTGGGACATGGCAGCCCGGGCATTGGGGCTTTCGGAGTTTCAGCCCGAGGCGCAGGACCAGGCCGCCCTGTTTCTGGTGCAGCGCCGCGGCGCGTTGCACCTGGCCGATCAAGGCGTGCTGACGCCGCAGCTGGTGGCCAAGCTGGCCCCCGAGTGGGCGTCGTTCCCCACCCTGCGCGGCAGCAGCTTCTACGGCCAGCCGGTGAAGCGTTTTGCCGAGCTCAGGCGCTTTTACGACGAGAACCTCAGCCGCCTGCGGGCCGCGCTCACCCCTGCAGAACCGCACAAGCCAGCCTGTGAGCCAGCTGCTTCGTTGCGCTGCCGCATCGAAGCTCTCGATGCCCTGGGCCCGCGCGGCCGCCAGGGAGCCTGAACCAAGCCGCGCTCAGCTTTCGCCTTCCTTGAAGCGGGCTTTGCCCACGGTGTTCTGGGCGATCAGGTAGGCCGCCACGATCGCGCCGGCAAACCCCAGGGCATTGCGCACCAGGGGCAGTAGGTCGGGGGTGCGGGTGACGATCGGCGCGACCCCAAAAATGCCGAACAGAATCACCCACAGGGGGCTGAGCAGCAGCACCCAGGCCCACTCGACCACACGGCCTTCCTTGCGGGGGTAGGCCGCGAATCCCACGATCAGGCCCCCCAGAATCGAGGTGCCCAGGGTCAGAACCCACTGCTCGGTGGGCAGGCCCGGCACCACTTGGCAGCCGCCGATCTCGAGGCAGCCCTTGACCGTGTGTAGGGCGTCGACGATGGCGGCATCTTCGCCGTTGTCGCGCACGTAGTACTGGTTGCCGAAGCGCGTCTGCAGCTCCACCCAGAAGGTGCGCGGCATCAAGGCAAACAGAGCATCGCCGACATTGAAATTGAGCAGATTGCCGCCGCGCTCATCGGCGATCAGCAGCAGCGAGCGCTCATCGAGGTGCCAGAAATCCTTGACCGCGTAGCCGGGTGTGCGGTCGTACTGGGTCAGCACCCGCAGCTTCCAGCCGCTGACCTTCTCGAAGTCAATGAGCTCGGCCTCCAGCGCCTCGCGTTGCGGATCGGTGAGCGCCTTGGCCAGGTCGATCACCGGGGTGGGGTGATCGGGCAGCAGATCAGGGTTGTCATAGGCCCAGGCCGGCGCTGCAGCCCCCAGGCCAATCCAGCTGCTCAGCACCACCACCACTGCCGCTATCAACGCCCACAACCGCCGCATGCACTGCCCTCAGGGAAGATGCATTCTCCCTGAAGCGGCTGCCTCAGCGTGAATCCGCCTCTGGTCACTGGTGTTGATCACCCCTGCCCCGCCTGGTTGGCCGAGCGGCTGCGGGCTGCCGCAGGCTCAGTTCCCTTTGCCCGCTACATGGACTGGGCCCTGCATGATCCCGAGCACGGCGCGTACGGCAGCGGGCGGTTGCAGGTCGGCCCAGCGGGCGACTTTGCAACCTCTCCGTCGCTGGGGGCCGACTTTGCCGCCCTGCTGGCTCCCCAGATCGCCCAGTGGCTCCTTCAGGTGGGGGCCGAACGCCTCAGTCTGATCGAGGCTGGCCCTGGCGAAGGCGACCTGGCGGCCGATCTGGCCGCCGAGCTGGCGGCGGGCTGGCCCCAGCTGGCAACGCGGCTTGAGCTGGTGCTGATCGAACCCAACAGCGGCATGGCGGCGCGTCAGCGCCAGCGCCTGGCCGGCTGCCCCCTGCCTGTGCGCTGGAGCAGCTTTGAGCAGCTGGCGGCAGCGCCGTTGCAGGGGGTGCTGCTGGCCCATGAAGTGCTCGATGCCCTGGCGGTTGAGCGGGTCATCTGGGACGGGGCGCTCTGGCGCCGGCAGCTGGTGGCACTGCACGAGGCAGCGGCAGCAGGACCAACGCTGCAGCTGGCGCCCGGTGAGCCCTTGACGCGGCAGGCTGATGCGGCCCTGTGGAACCAGCTCAAGCAGCGGGGCCTTGTCGATGCCGACGCCCCCTCTGCTGCTGCAACAGGCCTGCCTGCCGGCTGGACCACCGAGCTGCACACGGGGCTGACCCCATGGCTGCAGCAGGCTGCATCAGCAGTAGACGTCGGCGTTCTGCTGGTGATCGACTACGCCCTAGAGACATGGCGCTACAACGCCCAGGTCCGCACAGACGGCACCCTGATGGCCTACCGCGGCCAGCAGGCGTCGGGCGATCTGTTGCAGGAGCCCGGTCACTGGGATCTCACGGCCCATCTGGCTCTTGAAAGCCTCGATGCTGCTGCGGCTGCCAGCGGTTGGCGCCCATTGGGCCAGCGCCGTCAGGGCGAAGCCTTGCTCGCTCTGGGCTTAGCCCAGCGCCTGCATGGCCTGCAGCAGCGCGAGCCACCTGAGCTGGCGGCGGCCCTGGCCTCACGAGAAGCCTTGTTGCGTCTGGTGGATCCTGCGGCGCTCGGCGACTTCCGCTGGATCGCCTACCGCACAGGAGCGCTCGACGATGCCGCTGGTGCGCTGTTCCTGGCGGAACCGACCGGTTGAGCGCCCCCTTGCTGCGCATGTTTCAGTGAAGCCAACAGCAGCAGCGCGTATGGCCGCTCAGTCTTTTGACGATGTACCAGTGGTGCCGGAAGCTCCACCGGCCGAGCTGCTGCGCCGGCGCCTGACCGAGGGGCGCGGGCGGCTCACGGTGATTGCGGCAACAGCCACCGTCTGGCTCATGGACTTGCTGCTGGCGCGGCATCTTGAAAACGATGCAGTCATCGACCCAGCCTTCAAGGGCTGGATCACCAGCATCGAGAGGTTTGGCACCCTGCTGTTTGTGGTGGTGACCGCCGGCCTTGTGATTGCGCTGTATCGCGGCAACAGGCGCCAGCTCTTCAATTGGGGCCTCACCTATCTGGGCTTTTCGGTGCTGCAGGTGATCACCAACGTGTTCGCCATGATTTTCACGGCCGGACATCACCAGGGCGGCGGACTCGCCAGCCTTTGGGATGTGGCAGCGGTGTACATGGAGAGTGTTCTTGTCTTCATGTTCATCTACATCTTTCTCGACGTGAGCACACCCGGTGGCGCCTTCGTGTGGCCGGCGCGCGAGGGAGAGCCCGCTCCTGAGCCGCACATCATCGACTACCTGTTCATCTCGCTCAACGTCAATTCGACCTATGGCCCCACCTCGGAGGCCCTGATCTCCAGGCCCGCCAAATTGGTCATGGCCTTGCAGGTGCTGCTCGC
>JBMSMG010000050.1:0-12781 GCA_049421025.1 Prochlorococcaceae cyanobacterium
CGCCTGGCTGCCCAGTTCGTCTTCGATGCGCAGCAGCTGGTTGTATTTGGCGACGCGCTCGCTGCGGCTTAGCGAACCGGTCTTGATTTGACCGGCGCGGGTGGCCACCGCCAAATCGGCAATGGTGGTGTCTTCGGTTTCGCCGCTGCGGTGGCTGATCACGCTGGTGTAACCGGCGCGGCCGGCCAGGTCGATCGCCTGCAGGGTCTCGGTGAGCGAACCGATCTGGTTGACCTTGATCAAGATCGAGTTGGCGACCCCGAGATCGATGCCCCGCTGCAGGCGGCTGCTGTTGGTCACGAACAAGTCATCGCCCACCAGCTGCACCGTGGCGCCGAGGCGATCGCTCAGCAGCTTCCAGCCGTCCCAGTCGTCTTCGGCGACGCCGTCTTCGATCGAGACGATCGGGTAGCGGCTCACCAGCTTGGCCAGCTCCTCGACCATTTCGGCGCTGGTGTAGCTGCCGCCGCCATAGGCGTAGCGGCCATCTTTGAAGAATTCGGTGCTGGCCACATCGAGCGCCAGGGAGATCTGATCGCCAGGCCGGTAGCCAGCCTTTTCGATGGCTTGCACCAAAATGTCACCGGCAGCGTCATTGCCCAGATCAGGGGCAAAGCCACCCTCGTCGCCCACGGCGGTGCTCATGCCGCGCTCATGCAACAGCCCCTTGAGCGTGTGGAACACCTCAGCCCCCATGCGCAGCGCTTCTTTAAAGCTGCCAGCGCCGTGGGGCACGATCATGAACTCCTGGAAATCGAGGCTGTTGGCTGCGTGGGCGCCGCCGTTGATGACGTTCATCAATGGCACGGGCAGCAGATTGGCCATCGGCCCGCCCAAGTAGCGGTACAGCGGCAGGCCAACACCATTGGCCGCGGCGCGCGCGGTGGCCAGGCTCACCGCCAGGATCGCGTTGGCGCCCAAGGCGCTCTTGTTGTCAGAGCCATCAAGCTCGGCCATGGCAGCGTCGACGGCCCCCTGGTCAAGGGCGCTGAGACCGCAGAGCGCCGGTGCAATCTTCTCTTCGATGTTGGTGACGGCCTGGGCCACGCCTTTGCCGAAATAGCGGCTGCCGCCGTCGCGCAGTTCGTGGGCTTCGTGGGCTCCTGTGCTGGCACCACTGGGCACGATGGCCCTGCCGCTGGCACCGCCTTCGAGCAACACCTCGGCCTCCACAGTGGGGGTGCCGCGTGAGTCGAGCACCTCACGAGCCACCACGGTGTCGATCACAAGGTCGAGGGAATCGATCACAGGGCCTCGAATCGAAAGGAAAGATGAAGCGATCCTATGGGTCGCCCCCGCCCCGCCCTCGGTACCAACCGTCACAGACCGCTCGAATCGCTTCTACGGCGTCGCTGCTCGCGCCTTGCAGCGTCTCGCCACAATGGAAGCAACGCAAAAGCCATCCATGCGGTTGCTCCACGTGATGCTGCGGGTCGGGGACCTCGAGCGCTCCATCGCTTTTTATTGCGATGTGCTCGGCATGAGCCTGCTGCGCCGCAAGGACTATCCCGATGGCCGTTTCACGCTGGCTTTCCTTGGCTATGGGCCCGAGAGCGACACCACCGTGCTCGAGCTCACCCACAACTGGGACACCAGTAGCTACGAGCTGGGCGCCGGCTACGGCCACATCGCCTTGGGGGTCGATGACATCCACGCGGCCTGCAACGCCATGGCCGAGCGCGGTGGCCGGGTGGTGCGTCCGCCTGGGCCCATGAAACACGGCAGCACCGTGATTGCCTTCATCGAGGATCCCGATGGCTACAAGGTTGAACTGATTGAACTGGCCTCGCGCCACCAGGCCGCCTGATCACCATGCCCTTTGACGCTGCAACGGCTGTCCCGTCGCTGACGAGTGAGCCCGATCGCTTCAGCGATGACGCCTGGGAGTTGCTGCTGGCCAGCCAGGAGCAGGCCCGCCGCTGGCGCCATGGGGCCATGGACGTCGAGCACCTGCTACTTGCGCTGCTGCTGGAGCCTCGCTTTGGCCGCAGCAGCGAGAGCCTTGGGCTCGACCGCGACACGGTCCTCGATCAGCTCGAGGGGTTCTGCGCTGAGCAACCAGCAGCCAGTAGCGCTGAGCTGTTCATTGGAGATGCTCTTGAAGATCTGCTTGAGCAGGCCGACCTGCAGCGTGCCCGCCGCGGTGCGGCGCTGCTCGATCTTGAGCATCTGCTGCTGGCCTTGCCGGCCGATCCCCGCATCGGTGCTGCGGTGTTGGCTGCCCGCCCAACCCATTCCAGGCTTGCAAGCGGCCGCAGCGAGCCTGTTGAGCGCATCGCCGCCGCGGCCGTTGCCCAGGCCCAGGACGTGCCTCAGCCGGCTGCCGCTGAGCCACAAGAGCTGCAGGAGCCCACGGCCCTTGAGCGCTATGGCCGTGATCTCACCGCTGCTGCCAAGGCCGGTCAGCTCGATCCGGTGATCGGCCGCGAGGCCGAGATCCGCAGGCTGATCCAGGTGCTCTCGCGCCGCAGCAAGAACAACCCGGTGCTGCTGGGTGAACCCGGTGTCGGCAAGACCGCTGTGGTCGAGTTGCTGGCCCAGCGCATCGCCAGCGGCGATGTGCCCGAATCACTGCAGGGGTTGCGCTTGGTCGGGCTCGATCTGGGGGCCCTGATCGCTGGGGCCAAGTTTCGAGGGCAGTTCGAAGAGCGCCTGCGCCATGTGCTCGATGAGGTGCGCTCCGACCCCCAGGGGGTGGTGCTGTTCATCGACGAGCTGCACAACGTCGTTTCAAGCGATCGCGCCACCGCCGATGCCGGCAGCATCCTCAAACCCGCTCTGGCGAGCGGTGAGTTGCGCTGCATCGGCGCCACCACGCCCGAGGACTACCGCCGCAGCATCGAAAAAGATCCTGCCCTTGAGCGACGTTTCCAGCAGGTGCTGATCCGCGAGCCGGCCGTCGACACCAGTGTCGAGATTTTGCGCGGCCTCAAGGAGCGCTACGAGCTCCACCACGGCGTCACCATCACCGACAGCGCCTTGCTGGCGGCGGCGCGGCTGGCATCGCGCTACATCAGCGATCGCTGCTTGCCCGATTCGGCCATTGATCTGGTCGATGAGGCGGCGGCGCAGCTGCGCATGGAGGCGACCTCCAAGCCCCAGGCCATCGAGCAGGCCCAGGCCGACCTGCGGCGCATAGAGCTCGCCCTGCTCGCCGCTGAAACCTCACCCGAGTCTGAGCGGGTGGGTCTGCAGCAGCAGCGCCGTCAGGCCACCGAGCGCCTTGATGCCCTTCAAGACCGCTGGCACCAAGAGCGCGACCGCCAGCTCGACTGGCGCGCGTTGCTGGTGCGCGAAGAGGAGTTGCGCCATGCCATCGCCGAGGCTGAGCGCGATGGCTTGTACGAAGAGGCCGCGCGCCTGCAGCACGATCAGTTGCAGGCGTTGCAGCAGCAGCGCGAGGCGCTCGAGCAGCAGCTGCAGGACGATCCGCTGCTGCGCGAGCAGGTCGAGGCAGGCGATATTGCCGATGTGGTGGCCCGCACCACCGGCATTCCCGTGCAGCGGCTGCTGGCGGGTGAGCGGGCCAAGCTGCTCGAGCTCGAGCAGTTGCTCGGCGAGCGGGTCGTGGGTCAAGCCGATGCCGTCACAGCGGTGGCCGCCGCCATTCGCCGGGCGCGGGCTGGCATGCAGTCGCCGCGGCGACCCGTGGGTTCGTTTTTGTTTCTGGGGCCCACTGGTGTCGGTAAAACCGAGCTCGCCAAGGCCCTGGCGGCTTCCCTTTTCGATGAAGAGGAGGCCCTGGTGCGCTTGGACATGAGCGAGTTCATGGAGCGCAACGCCGTGGCGCGCCTGGTGGGAGCCCCGCCTGGCTATGTCGGCTACGAAGAAGGCGGCCAGCTCACCGAGGCGGTGCGGCGCCGGCCCTATGCGGTGCTGCTGCTCGATGAGGTCGAAAAGGCCCATCCCGAGGTGTTCAACCTGCTGCTGCAGGTGCTCGACGATGGCCGCCTCACCGACTCGCAGGGCCGCACGGTCGATTTCCGCAACACGGTGGTGATCATGACCAGCAACCTGGCCAGCGGGGCGATTCTCGAGCACACCCGCACCGGTGACGCGGCGGCCCTAGAGGTGGCGATCGAGGCGGCTCTGGCACGGCAGTTCCGCCCCGAATTCTTGAACCGCATCGATGAGGTGATTCGCTTTCGGCCGCTGGCGGCCGCTGATCTGCAGCGCATCGTGCGCCTGCAGCTGGCCGAACTGGCGGCGTTGCTGGCCGAACAGCGGCTGGTCCTCGAGGTCGATGATGCCGTGGTGCAGGCTCTGGCCGAACAGGGCTATGAACCTGAATACGGGGCAAGGCCCTTGCGCAGGGTGCTGCGCAGGGCGCTTGAAAATCCACTGGCCACGGCCCTGCTCGAGGAGCGCTTTGCCCAGGCCCATGGTGTGCGGGTGGTGGCTGCTGCCGGCCCAGGCGAGCCGCTTGAACTGGTGCCTGTACCGGCCAGTGGGGATCATCCGGTAGGGTGATGAATTGCCGGTTTGCGCGTAAGCGCCGGTGCGCGAGCGCCTGTGGACACTGACACCACCCCTTCGACCAATCAGCCACCTACTGCGGCCGACGAGCCTTCAGGCTTGATCCCCGCCACCGTGGCCGAGTTGCGCAAGGTGGTCTGGCCAACCCGCCAGCAGCTGTTCAGCGAATCGGTGGCCGTGATCCTGATGGTGGGTCTATCGGCCGCGGCGATTGCCGCCGTTGACCGCTTCTACGGCTGGACCGCCGTTCAAGTGTTCCGCTGAATCCATGGCCCAAGCGACTTTCAGCGCTGTGTTTTTTGTTCTTAGAGCCTGAGCGACCCTGTGACCGAGTCCATCACTGATTTTTCGTCGCAGAGCGACGATCCAAGCGGCGTTTCTGACGAGGCCCTCAGCGGCGAGCTGGCTCTGGTCACGGCTGATCAGCAGGGCGCCGAGCAGCAGACGGGCGAAACCAGCTCGCAGGTGGCGCGCTGGTACGCCGTGCAGGTGGCCTCCAGCTGCGAAAAAAAGGTCAAGGCCACCCTCGAGCAGCGGGCCGTCACCCTTGGGGTCGACAACCGCATTCTTGAAATTGAGATTCCCCAGACCCCCGGGGTCAAGCTCAAAAAGGACGGCAGTCGCCAGTCGATTGAGGAGAAGGTGTTTCCCGGCTACGTGCTGGTGCGCATGATCCTTGATGAAGACACGATGATGGCGGTGCGCAGCACCCCCAACGTCATCAATTTCGTTGGCCAAGAAGAGCGCCGCGCCACCGGCAAGGCCCGCGGTCACATCAAGCCCCGGCCCCTGAGCCGCCAGGAGGTCGATCGCATCTTCAAGCGGGCTGCTGAGAAGAAGCCCGTGGTCAAGGTCGATCTGGCCGAGGGCGATCAGATCCTCGTCACCTCCGGTCCGTTCAAGGACTTCCAAGGCGAGGTCATCGAGGTCTCGGGCGAGCGCAGCAAGCTCAAGGCCCTGCTCTCCATCTTCGGCCGGGAAACTCCGGTCGAGCTGGAGTTCTCCCAGATCAGCAAGCAGGGCTAATCCCCCTGCCTCCCCCGTGGACCCCTGGGCCGTAGGCTCAGCAGTTCGCAGTTCTCCTGTCCAACCCGTAGCGCCCTAGACGATGGCCAAGAAAGTCGTAGCCGTGATCAAGCTGGCCCTCGATGCCGGCAAAGCCAACCCCGCGCCGCCGGTGGGCCCTGCCCTCGGTCAGCACGGCGTCAACATCATGGCGTTCTGCAAGGAGTACAACGCTCGGACGCAGGACAAGGCCGGCTATGTGATCCCGGTGGAGATCTCGGTCTTTGAAGACCGCAGCTTCACCTTCATCACCAAGACCCCTCCCGCTTCCGTGCTGATCTCCAAGGCAGCCGGTATCGAGAAGGGTGCCGCCACCTCCTCCAAGGGTTCCGTGGGCGCCATCAGCCGCGCCCAGCTCGAGGAGATCGCCAAGACCAAGCTGCCCGACCTCAACTGCACCAGCGTTGATTCGGCCATGCGCATCATTGAAGGCACCGCCCGCAACATGGGCGTGGCCGTCAAGGACTGAGGTTCAAGCCGCCCTGGTGGCCTGAACCAAGTCCCAACACCACTGTTGTCCTTTACCCGGGGGAGACCGCACAACCGGTCGCTTGCACCCCATTCCTGACATGCCCCACATCTCCAAGCGTTTCAAAGCCGCCGCAGCCAAGGTTGAAGAGCGCGCCTATGCCCCGCTCGAGGCCCTTGAGCTGGTCAAGGCCAATGCCAACGCCAAGTTCGATGAAACGATCGAAGCCCACGTGCGTCTTGGCATTGACCCCAAGTACACCGACCAGCAGTTGCGCACCACCGTGGCCCTGCCCAACGGCACCGGTCAGAGCGTGCGCATCGCTGTGATCGCCCGCGGTGAGGCGGTAGCCGCCGCCAAGGCCGCCGGTGCCGACCTGGCTGGTGACGACGAGCTGGTCGACACCATCGCCAAGGGCGAAATGGACTTCGATCTGCTGATCGCCACCCCGGACATGATGCCCAAGGTGGCCAAGCTGGGCCGGGTGCTCGGTCCTCGCGGCCTGATGCCCAACCCCAAGGCAGGCACGGTGACCACCGATCTGGCTGGCGCCATCAACGAGTTCAAGGCCGGCAAACTTGAGTTCCGCGCCGACCGCAGCGGCATCGTGCACGTGCGCTTCGGCAAGGCCAGCTTTGACGTGGCCAAGCTGCTCGAGAACCTCAAGGCTCTGCAGGAAACCATTGACCGCAACAAGCCCAGCGGTGCCAAGGGCCGTTACTGGAAGAGCCTGTATGTGACCTCCACCATGGGTCCCTCGGTGCAGGTCGACTTCTCAGCCCTGCAGGACCTCAAGCAGGAAGGCTGATCTTTCATCCTCAGCCTGCCCGAACCCCGAGGGATTGATCGCTAGATCATTCTCTTGGGGTTTTTGCTTAGAGGGGGTATGGCAGAGGCGTATGATCAGAAACTGGCTTATGCCAGAAGGGCTCCGCGCCCGACCCCAGACAGCAGGTGAACCCCATCGCTTCAGCTTCGGCGGGAGCGCTCGAGCTTTAGCTTCGAGCAGTGGATTCATAAATCCTGCCGAGGTGAACGCGACAGGTTTGGTTTGACACGGCTCCGGATTCCGGGCGGCCTGGTTCAACCGGCTTCCAGCGGCCTCGAGGTGTGGCTGCCGCCTTGTGCGGTTGCCTCTGGGCCGCGGACCCGGCTTGTTCCCCCGATCCGTTCCAAATCCTATGGGCCGCACGCTGGAGAACAAGCAACAGATCGTCGAAGAGCTCAAAGGGCTCCTCGGTGAAGCCGAAATGGCGCTGGTCCTTGATTACAAGGGCTTGACCATCAAGGAGATGAGCGACCTGCGGACCCGTCTGCAGGCTGCCAACGGTGTCTGCAAGGTGACCAAAAACACCTTGATGCGCCGTGCCATTGATGGCAACAGCGCTTGGTCGGAACTCGATTCCCTGCTCACCGGCACCAACGCTTTCGTCCTTGTCAAAGGGGATGTGGGTGGTGCGGTGAAGGCCGTGCAGTCCTTCCAGAAGGACACCAAGAAATCAGAAACGAAGGGAGGCCTTTTCGAAGGCAAGCTCCTTTCGCAAGCTGAGATCAAGGCCATTGGGGATCTGCCCTCCAAGGAGGTGCTCATGGCGCAGATCGCTGGTGCGATCAACGCTGTGGCCACCAAGGTGGCTGTGGGCATCAACGAGGTTCCGAGCGGTCTTGCCAGGGCGCTCAACCAGCACGCGCAAAGCGGCAGCTGAGCTCAAGCGACTTCCTATTTCTGTTGCTGATTCCCAACCATGTCTGCTACTACCGACAAAATTCTCGAACAGCTGAAAACCCTTTCGCTGCTTGAAGCTTCCGAGCTCGTCAAGCAGATCGAAGAGGCCTTCGGTGTGTCCGCCGCCGCTTCTGCTGGCGTCGTGATGGCTGCCCCTGCCGCCGGTGGCGGTGGCGGTGAAGCCGCCGAAGAGAAGACCGAATTCGACGTCATCCTCGATGGCTTCGATGATTCGGCCAAGATCAAGGTGCTCAAAGCCGTGCGCGAGGCCACCGGTCTCGGCCTCGGCGATGCCAAGGCCCTGGTCGAAGCCGCTCCCAAGGCGGTCAAAGAAGGCGTTTCCAAAGCCGACGCCGAGGCCCTCAAGAAGGCCATCGAAGAAGCAGGTGGCAAGGTCACCATCAAGTGACCACCAGCAAACAGCACGCTCTGCGCTCTGTTTGACCCACGCTTCACGCGCTTTTCAGCTCAGCCGGCCTGTTCAGGGCCGGCTTTTTTGTGACTTGGGAGCCATGGTCCCGTGGATCGGCAATAAAAAAGCCCCGCCAAAGGCAGGGCTTTTTGTGAGAACGATTTTGAGAGTCTGTCCTCGTTTCGACCTCAAAAGAGCGTTCTGCACTCCTCACACGCCAAGACCATAACGGCTTGTCCTTGGTTTGGGGTAGGGGGCAAGGGCCACTGGCTCAACTGTCACTTGGGCTTGGCTGGTATGGCACGACCTCAAGGGCGACAATGCCGGCCGTTTCGCTCGTCGCAGGTCCTGCGAGCGGCGGCGGCGGTGGTGGCACCTGCAGCGTTGGTTGCAGCGCCCCAAAAGCCAGGTTGAGCAGCCGTTCGGCTTCGGGGCCGCCCAGCTCCGCGGTCCCGCTGGGTTGGCCCTGGCCCAGGGGCGCTCGGCTGGGAACGGTGTTGGCCAGCAGCGGTGCGCCCAGGGCCGCCCCAAGGGCTGTGGCTGCTGCCAGGGCCATGGGGGCCAGGTAGGTTCGCTGCATGGGCCTTGCGTAAGGCTGAAGATTGATAGCGGATTTCTGCGGGTTGTCGAGTGCTCAATGAGCCAAATCTGGTGGTGGCTGCGGCGTGCGACGGGGCCTGCAGCGGCAATCCCGGGCCGGGGGGTTGGGGTGCGTTGATCCGTTTTGCCGATGGCAGCGTGCGTGAGTTGGGCGGTTTTGAGGCGGCGACCACCAACAACCGCATGGAGCTCACAGCGGCGCTTGCCTTGCTGCAGGAGCTGCGGTCGCTACCCCGCGCCGAGGGCCTGGCGATTCGCACCGACAGCAAATATCTGATCGATGGGCTGCAGTCGTGGATTCACGGCTGGAAGCGGCGCGGCTGGCGCACCGCTTCAGGTTCAGCTGTGCTCAACCGCGATCTGTGGGAGCAGCTGGATGCTGCTCGCCTGGTTGATGTGGCCTTTGAACATGTGCGCGGGCACAGCGGCGATCCCGATAACGAGCGCTGCGATGCCATTGCCGTGGCCCATGCCCGAGGTCAGGCCCCGGCTGCGCTCACCCCCGCTGCAGCTCCGGTGGATTTGGCCCCGGCGTCGCTGCAGCAGCTGCTGAGCCGTCTGGAGTTGGCCGATCGCTTGGCCAAGGGGGGCTATGGCCTCAGCTTGGTCGAGCTGGCCCAGCTGGTGGAGCAGCCTGCCGCCCAACTGGCTGAGCGTCAGGGCTGCTGGCGCTGGCGCGACTGGTCTGTTGAGCCGTTGGCCGAGGGCCGCTGGCGACTGGTGGCTGCGCAACATGCAGCGCTGCATGAGAATGACTGAGGCAAGGGGGGCGGGGCATGGCCAGCACGGCGACGGGCACCGGGGCGCTATACCGCCGTTTTGTTGGGCCGCTGCTCAGCAGCGACGAGGGCTCGGATGCCGAGCAGCTCGCCCAGCTTTCGTTGGCTGCGCTGGCACAGGCCTCCTTGCGCCGCAACTGGCCCCTGGTCAGCGGCGTGCTGGCAGGGCTGGCTGCTGAGTTGCAGCGCAGCGATGCGCGGCTCGAGCAAACCCTCTTTGGTTGCCGGTTTGCCAACCCGGTGGGCTTGGCCGCTGGCTTTGACAAAAATGCCGTTGCTGCAGGCATCTGGCATTGCTTTGGCTTTGGCTTTGCCGAGCTGGGCACCGTCACCTGGCACGCCCAGAGCGGCAACCCCAAGCCGCGGCTGTTTCGCCTGGCAGCCGAGCGGGCGGCGTTGAACCGCATGGGGTTCAACAATGCCGGGGCTGAAGCGGTGTTGCGCACGCTGCAGCGTCAGCAGCTGCCTGCCCCAGGCCAGCGGCCGGCGGTGCTGGGCATCAACCTGGGCAAGTCCAAGCTGACGCCTCTGGAGCAGGCTCCTGACGATTACGCCAGCTCGCTGCAGTTGCTGGCCGCCCAGGCCGATTACGCCGTCATCAACGTGAGCTCGCCCAATACACCGGGGCTGCGCGATCTGCAGCAGGAAAGTCAGCTCCGCCGTCTGGTCGAGCGGCTGCGGCGCCTGCCCGCTTGCCCGCCCTTGCTCGTCAAGATTGCGCCAGATCTTGAAGATGACGCGATCGATGCGATCGCTCGCATGGCTTACGAAGAGGGTCTGGCCGGTGTCATCGCCGTCAACACCAGCCTCAACAGGCTGGGCCTCGAGCAGCGCCGCCTCAGCCAAACGGGCCGCACGCTCGCCGACGAGGCCGGTGGCCTCAGCGGCGCGCCGCTGCGCGCGCGGGCTGTTGAGGTGCTCAGGCGCCTGCGGGCGATTGCCGGGCCGGCACTGCCGCTGGTGGGTGTCGGGGGCATCGATTCAGCGGCCGCCGCGTGGGAACGCATCAGCGCCGGAGCGTCGCTGGTGCAGCTGTACACCGGTTGGATCTATGAAGGGCCAGAGCTGGTGCCGGCCATCCTCGATGGCCTGCGCCAGCAGCTCGATCGCCATGGCTTGCCGCACATCGGCGCCGCTGTCGGCAGCGGTCTGCCGTGGCTTGATTGAGCACGAGAGCAGAAAGGCTGACCGGCACAAAAAAGTTCGGTACCTTGCAGCTAGCTGCCTGATCCATCAAGGGTGCTGACTGCGGTTCGCGAAGCATGGCGGCCATTGCGCTCCCAGTGGTTGGGTGAGGCCGTACTGCTGAGCTTTGAGGACCGTTTGGTGCGTGGCCTCGCGCTGCGCCGCGGCAGCATCAGCACACCGGCTTGGGAAACGCTCTTGCCCGGTCAGGCCCTCGTTCAGGGCATGCCTGAGCTGGTTGATGTGCTGGGTGATTTTCTCGGTGATCTGCTGCTCAGCCAGGGGTTGATCGGCCAGAGCGTGCGGCTGGCGCTGCCGCCACAGGCCGCCCACTGGCGGGTGATCAACTGGCCATTGAGCGATTGGCCCGACGATCCAATCGACGCGCTGCGCACGATTGATCCCGATCTTGGACTGCCGTTTGCCTTGAGCGAGGCGGCCATTGACCTGCAGCCGTTGCCGGGTCAGCCGCTGCGCTCGTTGCTGGTGGCAGCCCCCAAGGCCCTGGTTGCGGCCTGGTCTGAGGTGTTTGCGATCGTCGGCACGCCTTTGGAGCGTGTGCTGGCGACCCAGGTGTGCGTGCGCCAGGCCTTGCTGCCCCGCCTGCAAGCCTGCGATCCACGCTCTGGTGTGCTGTTGCTTCACCAGAGCGGCGAGGCGCTGACGACCTGCCTTTGGCGGCAGGGCGTGCCGCTCTATGAGCGTCTGTTCGACGCGCAGGATCCTGAGCTGGCCGTCAAGCTGGAGCAGGTGGTGGCCTATTACCGCAGTTGTGATCCTGCGTTTTCTTTGCGTGAGCTGTGGACGAGCGCAGAGCTGCCGCAGCTTCAGCAGTTGGCCGATGCCTTGGGGACCTCCCTTGAGCAACTCGATTCTTCTCCTTACGATTCGCTCGTGATGCAGGGGCTGGCGCAGGCGCAATGACCACCGCACCTCTGGATCTGTTGCGCGAGTTGCGCCGCGCCCAGGGGCTGCCTGATCCAGCTGATGAACGTCTGGCCAGGCGCCTGCTGGTGCTCAAAGGCGCGCTGATCGGTGCGGCACTGCTGAGCGGTGCTGTGGTGATCACAGCGCTGCTGTTTGTTCGCCAGCAGATGCTCACCTCTGAGCTTGACCGGCTGGCGTTGGTCGAAGCACAGGTTGAGGCGGCCCAGAGTCGGCTGAGCAGCGCACGCGGCAACTTGAAAACCGTCAAGCAGGCCAATCAGGCCCTCGTTGAAGGCCTGGTCAACGCCCGCTCGGGCTCAGCGCTGATGCGTGATGTGCAGCGCCGGGTGCCGCAGGGCGTCCAACTGACTTCGGTTGAAGTGGCTCCCGGTGGCACCAGCCTGAGGCTGGTCGGCTCTGCTGCCGATCCACTGGCCTTTGAGCGCATCAATGCACTGCAGATCGAGCTAGGACGCTCGCCCTTGCTCGATGCCAGCAGCATCACGCTGCGCAAGGCGGCCCGCGGCGGGGAGAAAAAAGCGACCCCAGGCACGGCGGCGTTGCCACCAGCGTTGGTGGGTTTTGAGTTCAGTGCCAAGTTCCGCCCCCAGCTGGCTCCAGCTGCTGAATTGCTGCTGCTGCAAGAGCTGGGTGCAGGTGGCATGGCGCGCCGTTTGCAGCGGCTGCAGGCCGAGGGGTTGCTGCGATGAGCACTTTGCAGGCATCAGCTCAGAACGCTTTGATCCCCCGTCTGTTGGTCTGGGCGCCTGCGGGGGTGGGAGCTTTGCTGGCATTGGCGGTGCTGGCGGTGGGTTCGTTCCCGTTGATCGCCCAGGTGCAGCTGCAGGGGCGCCAGGTCGAAGACAAGCGCGCCCAACAGCAGCAGTTGCCGCAGCTGCGGGCCGATCTGGCGCGCACGGCTCAGCAACAGCTCCTGGCGGAGCGCCAGCAGCAGCAACTGATCAGCTTGATCGCCGGCAGCGGTGAGTTGGTCACGTTCATGGCCCAGGCCGACCGCGAGGCGCGCCGCCATGGGGTGCAGCTGCAGTTGTTTGAACCAACCGCCGCTTTGGTCCCGGGCGAAGGCGAAGAGGTTGATGCACTCAAAGGGCAGAAAAAGGGCACCAAGAAAAAGCTGGATC
>JBMSMG010000051.1:0-12564 GCA_049421025.1 Prochlorococcaceae cyanobacterium
GCAGGTTCAGCACCATGCCGTAGCTGGGGGTGAACTGGCTCACCAGCGGATCGGCCGGGGCGGTCGCCAGCTGGCCCGCCTCACGCACCCCCTCAAAACGGCTTTGCACAGTGACCACATAACCCTGCACATCAAGCCCGCGGCGGCCGGCGCGGCCCGCCATCTGTAGAAACTCGCTGCCCATGAGCGGCCGGTGGCCCCGCTCGGTGCGCTTGGAGAGCGCCGAGATCACCGTGGTGCGGGCGGGCATGTTGATGCCAGCAGCCAGGGTCTCGGTGGCAAACACCACCTTGATCAGACCCTGCTGAAACAGCTCTTCGATCAGCTCCTTCCAAGCCGGCAGCACACCGGCGTGGTGGGCGGCAATGCCCCGCAGCAAGGCATCGGCATGGCCCCCCTCGCGCACAGCTTCAGGCGTGGCCGCCACAAAGGCGCTTAGCCGGGCCTGAATACGGGCCTGCTCGTCGGGGTTGACCAGGCACACCTTGCCCAGATCACGCACCCCTTTGTCGCAGCCGCGGCGGCTGAAGATGAAATAGATCGCCGGCAGCATCTGCCGCTCGGCCATCTGCGCCACCACAAAACCCAATGGCGGCGCCTCGGGCTGGGGCGGCTTGGGGGTTTTGGGCCCTTTGCGGCGGTTGCCCTTGGGGGCGCGCCACACCTTGCAGTTGGGGTGCAGCCCGGTGCCCTCGTCGTTGAGCAGCGGATGCAGGCCTTTGGCGCTGCAAAAGCTGAAGGCCAGCGGCACCGGCCGGTGATCACTCAGCACCAGACGGGTGGGCCCATGCACCCGCTCGATCCAGTCGGTGAGCTGGCCGGCATTGGCAACGGTGGCCGAGAGCGCCACCAGCTGCACCGCCGGCGGGCAGTGAATGATCGATTCCTCCCAGACGGTGCCGCGCTGGGAATCGTTCATGTAGTGGCACTCGTCGAGCACCACCGCCTCGACATCGGCCAACGGGTCGTTGTCGGGGTGGTCGATCTCCGCATACAGCATGTTGCGGAAGATCTCGGTGGTCATCACCACGATGCGGGCCTCGCGGTTGAGGCTCAGATCACCGGTGAGCAGGCCCACATTGTCGGCACCGAACTGCTCTCTGAAGTCGCGCAGCTTCTGGTTCGAAAGCGCCTTGAGCGGTGTGGTGTAGAAGACCTTCTGGCCGTGGGCCAGGGCGCGGTGAATGGCGTACTCGCCCACCAGGGTCTTGCCGCTGCCGGTGGGGGCGCTAACCACGACCGAATGGCCCTGGTTCAGCGCATCGATGGCTTCAAGCTGAAAGCCATCGAGGGGGAAAGGGAAAAGCGTTGCAAGCGGAGGCACGCCGCCGGTTCCCTCAGGCTGAGCCTCAGAACGCTGGGGATCGATGGCCGATGAGCGCGCGACGGTGAGCAAACCGCTTCTGCAGCAATCCTATTGGCCAGATCAACAGGCCAGCGCTCCTGCACCCTGTTGCACCAAACTGAGCCCCATGGGCCTGCCAAACCGTCAGGACAGCGAAGCCGCTCTGCAGCCTTGGCAGCAGGCCCTCGCGCGCGCGGCCGCAGCGGTCCCTGAGGCCAACAGGCGCCGGCTGCGCAGCTTCTGCCCAGGGGAGAGCTGCCAGCTCAAACCCCAACAGCCAGAGCTCCAAGAGGATTCAGCAGAAGCCCTGCTGGATTTGAGCAGCAATGACTATTTGGGCCTAAGCGGCCACCCGGCGATCCTCGCCGCGGCCCAACAAGAGCTGAGCAGCAGCGGCCTCGGTGCCGGCGCCTCGCGGCTGGTCAGCGGCACCCGGGCCATACACGTCAGGCTCGAAACAATGCTCGCCGCTTGGCTTGGCCGTGAGCGCGCTTTGCTGTTTCCCAGCGGCTTTCAAGCCAACATTGCCGCAGTCAGCGCTCTGGCTGATCGCCATAGCCTGGTGCTGGCCGATCGCTTGATCCACCATTCGCTGCTGGCCGGGGTGCGTTGCAGTGGAGCGCGTCTGCAGCGCTTTGCCCACAACGATCTGGGCGATCTCGAACGCCGCCTCAACACGGCCCGCGGCGCCAAGGCCAACCAGCGCCTGGTGGTGCTCAGCGAGAGTCTGTTTTCGATGGAAGGCACCAGTCCCGATACCCCAGCGCTGGTGGCTCTGTGTGAGCGCTATGGGGCAGCCCTTGTGCTCGATGAGGCCCACGCCCTTGGGGTGATGGGCAGCGGCGGCAGGGGCTTGGGCTTCGGCCAGCCGGGCATCGCCCTGATCAGCGGCACCTTCGGCAAGGCGCTGGGCAGCGGCGGGGCCTTTCTGACAGGCGATGCCGCAACCATCGAATGGCTGCTGCAGAGCAGCGGCGCCTTCCGCTACACCACAGCCCTGGCACCAGTTCTGGCTGCTGGTGCAGCGGCGGCGCTGAACTGGATTCAGCAGCAACAGAACAGCGGACAGGATCCAGCATTGGTGCTGCAACAGCGCGCCGCACGCTGGCGGCAGGCGATCGCCGCAGCGGGCTGGCCCAAGCCAGCTGGCACAGGGCCCGTTCTGCCGTTGCTGGTGGGTAGCGAGCAGCGGGCGCTCGAGTTGCAACAACGGCTCGAGCTCCAGGGTCTGCTGTGTGTGGCCATCCGCCCGCCCACCGTGCCCAAGGGCAGCGCCCGCCTCAGAATCGTGCTGCGCCACGACTTGCCAGCCGGCAGCTTGAGCCGCCTGCTTGGCGCCCTGGGGGCCCCATGAGCAATCCTGTTCAGCTGATTGCAATGCATGGGTGGTGCGGCGACAGCCGCAGTTGGGATCCATGGCTGCCCAGCTGGCAGCAACAGGGCTGGACATGCAGCTGCGGTGAACGGGGCTATGGCCGGCTACCGCCACAGCAACCCACCTGGGGGACCACCGCTGGCACAAAAGTGGTCATTGCCCATTCGCTGGGCCCCCATCTGCTGAGGCCAGAGGTTTTGGCCGAGGCCGATGCGGTGGTGTTGCTGACCAGCTTTGCCCGCTTTGTTCCTGAAGGTCGCGCGGGGCGCAGCGTCGCGGCCGCCCTAGGCGGCATGGCCGCCCAGTTGCGCGGCCCAGAACCCGAACGCATGCTCAAGAGCTTCCTTGTGCAGGTGGCCGCACCCGCGCCGGCCGATCTGTTGCAAGCCTCTCCAGCCGCTGAACCGCTGAGCGCAGCGGGGCTGGAGCTGCTCCAGCAGGACCTGGAGCTGATCGCCCAGAGCACCTCGCTGCCTGCTGGATTTCCCCCGCAAGCCAAGGTGCTGCTGCTTGAAGCTGGCTCTGACCAGATCGTGGACCCAGCAGCACGGCAGGAGCTGCAGCGCGCCTTGCCACGGGCCGATGTGCTCAGCTTCAGCGCTGCCGGCCATGGCCTGATCGGCACACCAACCATCGCGATGGTGAACGCCTGGATTGCCGCTCTCCTGCAGTCATGACGCAACGAGCAGCGGCGATCTGCAGCCACTTCAGCCGCCAGGCTGAGCAGTACCAACAGCACGCTGGTCTGCAGCGCGCCATGGCCTGGCGGCTGGCACACCGCATCGCGACGCTGCCGGTGCCTGCAGGGCCCATGGCCGATCTGGGGGCCGGCAGCGGCTTGGTCGGGCAGGCCTTGCAACAACTGGCCCCGCAGCATCAGCTGCTGCAACTCGATGGCAGCGCCGCCCTGCTGCAACACAATCCACTGGCTGCATCCACCACAGAACGATTGGTGTGGGATCTCAATGCCGGACTGCCGGCCTGCCTGCAGGGCAGCGCCCTTTTGACCAGCAGCTTCGGGTTGCACTGGCTCAGCCGGCCCACAGAAGCTCTCAAGCAGTGGGCAACGGCGCTGGCGCCAGGGGGCTGGCTGGTCGTAGCTGTACCCGTTGCCGGCAGTTTTAAGCAATGGCACCAGGCGGCCTGCCGCGCCGAGGTGCCATGCACCGCCTGGCCGTTGCCCGCTGCCACTGAGCTGCTGCAGGCGGTCAGCAGCGTGCTTGCGCTCAAGCACCACCAAGAGATGCAGTTCAGCCGCCGCTACGGCCCGGGCGGACGCGCCTTTTTCAGACAACTGCAGCAGCTGGGGGCCGGCTACAGCGACCACCCCCCGTTGCGCCCCAGCCAATGGCGACAGCTGCTCAACCACTGGCCTGCCGATGAGCAGGTCAGTTGGCGCATCTTGATGCTGATGGCGCAACGGCCAGCCGAACAACGCTGAACCATGACTGACCCCCTGCAGCTCGTGGTGTGCGGCACCGACACCGATGTCGGCAAAACCGTGATCAGCGCCTGGCTGGTGCAGGGCCTGCAGGCCCACTACTGGAAACCCGTGCAAAGCGGGCTTGCAGACGGCAGCGACAGCAACCGGGTGCAGCAGCTTCTCGATCTTCCGGCTGAGCGGGTGCTGGATGAGGCCTACCGGCTCACAGCACCGGTTTCGCCGCACTGGGCTGCCGAGCAAGACGGGGTCACGATCGAACCTGAGCGCCTCGAGCTCCCCAACTGCGCTGGCCCCTTGATCGTTGAGACCGCAGGCGGACTGCTGGTACCGCTCAGGCGCGACTGGCTGCAGATCGAGCAATTGCAACGCTGGGGGTTGCCGGTGCTGCTGGTGGGCCGCAGCGGTCTTGGCACGCTCAACCATTGCCTGCTGTCGCTTGAAGCCCTTCAGCGGCGACAGATTCCAGTGCTGGGTCTTGTACTCAATGGCCCGCCGCATCCCGACAACCCTCACACCCTCGAGGCGATGGCAGGGGTGCCGGTTGTGGCCCAGCTACCGCTCTTACAACCCCTGAGCGCCGCTGCTCTGGCGCAGCAATGGCAGCAGCAGCAACCCGATGTTGTCCTGCGGCAGCGGCTCTTAGCCTTGAGGCAGTCTCAGCGTTGCTGATGCAGAAACGTCACAGCGCCATCAGCCTGGTGGTGCTTGTTCTGTGCGGAGCGATTTTGGTGCTGTTCACCGACTTCGAGCTGTCGGTGGTGCGCTGGCTCAACTGCGGGCCCTGGTCAGACCAGGCGGAACGGCGCAGCGAGATCTGCCGCTGATGGCGGTGATCAAGATTCGCTGAGGCCCTTGATAGGGCAGTGGCCCGACAACCGCGCAGCGTGCAACTTCGCCGTGGCCAGTGGCCAACCCTGACGCAGCTGATCGTGCACCAACTCGATCTGGGAGGGGTGCCAGCCTTGCCGCTCCAGCTGCACGCGAATCGCCTGCCACTGCCCTTCGGCAAAAATTTCGCCAGGTCCCCAGGCCCGGCAACGTTCGTTGAGCGGGCGCCTCGACTCGAGCTCAGTGGCGCTGAGGAACCTCCGCGACAATGAGCTCCTGCCGCGGGAGCTGGAATCAAAGCGACTGAATCGAGCGGGAGCCATGGCTTGGCCCGCAAAAGCTTGCTGAACGTCACCATCATGGCAAGCCGCTGATGTTCTGTCTCAACGCGCTTGACGGCTCTGACTCATGGGCCAGCCAGGATCGCCGCCTCCACATCGGCTCTTGAGAGGCCATAAGGGAACTGGCGCACGCTCTGATGGCCGTCCTGCAACCAGCTCACGCGCAGCTCTTCGACGTCGAGCTCAACCAGAGCGCTCCACTGCGGCTGATGCAGATCCCATTGACTGGAATGGTTGGCGCGCTGACGCCCGCCAAGACTGCGCAACCACGCTTCCAGCACCGGTAGCGGATGGTGATACAGCGGGGTTTGCGATTCCGGCATTCCGTCTTGAGGGCTCGGCTCATCGGGCCTTTGCTCACCCATCGTGCTCACCTGGCCTCCAGCCACCAACTGGGCCATTGCATCAGATCGGCACCCCGCAGCCAGGCCAGACCCACCCCTAGCACCAGCGAAAACACAGCGCCCGCAAGCAACAGCAACAAGGCCAGCCACTCCCCACCCGAGAGAGGCCTGCGCACCGGATTGAGCACCTCAACCTGCCGCTGCGGCGCAACCTCCAGCTGCCGTGACGCGTCGTAGAGACGACGCTGCTGGGGATCACTCAGCACGCTGTAGGCGAGCTGAAGTTGCTCAAAGGCAAGAGCTGCCGCTGCCGGCGGCAGAGCCGTTGTGTCGGGGTGATAGCGCTTGCTGAGCCGGCGAAAGGCCTGCCGCAACTCGTCAGCACTGGCATGGTCCGGAACACCAAGCCGTTGGTAATGGCTGGGAGCGGTCATGGCCCTGGGGTTTGGGCGATCCTAGAAAGGAGCAGCACCTTGCCGGTTCAGCCCTGCGTGAGCACCGATCCATTGGCGCCGTTGTGGGAGCAGCTGGGTTGGCAACCCAACCCCCAGCAGCTGGAGTTGTTCATCCAGCTGCAGCACCAGTTGCAACAGTGGAACTGCCGGCTCAACCTGACGCGCCTGGTCGAGGGCGATGACTACTGGATCGCCCAGGTGTTTGACAGCCTCTGGCCCATGGCTGCTGTGCTGCGCGCGCAGCACAGCGCCGGCGCAGATGCCAAGCCGCTGCGGCTGATCGATGTCGGCACAGGCGGGGGGTTTCCAGGCCTGGCGCTGGCCATTGCCCTACCCGAAGCCGAACTGAGCTTGGTCGACTCGGTGCAACGCAAGATCGAAGCCGTGCGCGCCATGGCAGCAGCCCTTGGACTGGCGCCAAGGCTGCACTTTTGCAGCGAGCGCATCGAAAAGCTGGGACGCAGCGCCCCCTGGCGAGGCGGGTTCGATTGGGCTGTCGCCCGTGCTGTGGCGCCCGCTCCAGTGGTGGCTGAGTATCTGGTGCCGCTGCTCAAACCCGACGGCCAGGCCCTGCTGTACCGAGGGCAATGGTCAGACGACGATCAACGCCAGCTCTCAGCAGCAGCACGCAGCCTCAATGCCGGCATCGAGCAGGTGATGCGCTGCGACCTACCCGCCGGACGCGGCCAGCGCACCGCGATCACGCTGCGGCCCAAACAAGGCTGCCCGCGTCAGTACCCCAGGGCGGTGGGGCTACCGGCCAAACAGCCACTGGGAAGCGTCAAGGACGCGGCAGGGTCCGCTTGAGACGCGCTGGCGCTGGCAAACCAAGCGGCTGCAGCTCCTGCTCGCGCAGACGCTGCTCTAAAGCGGGCAGCTCGTCATAACTGACCCAATGGATGCAATCCACAGGGCAGGTGTCGATCGCCTCTTGAATGCGCTCGGTGCTGTCGCCGTCTTGCCTGATGGCCCGCGAGCGTCCCAGATCAGGCTCCAGCACAAAGGTGTTGGAGGCCACATGGGCGCAGTAGCGGCAACCGATGCAAGCCGCCTCATCGACCCAGACGGCGCGCTGACGCAACACGCCCCCGAGCAGAGGCTCAAGGCCTGTTGGCTTGAGCCGGCAGGCGCCGGACTCAACATCGAACGCCAGCGAGGGATCGACCGTCATCGGCCGTTGCGGCTCAGCTCCAGCGCGTCACCACCAGCTCGATGGAGCCGTCGTCGCTGTTGGTCTGTTCGGCCACCTGAAACCCCTCAGCTTGACTGGCAGCCAGGATCGCCTCAAGCGCATACCGCTGGTTGAGCTGGCTCAAGAAACGCTCGGGCGGCACCGGCAGCGACCAGAGGTCGAGATCGGCGACAAGCTCATAGGTTCCGCTTTGGGCATTGAGGCGAAAACCAAAATCGCCGCCCTGCTCAGGCGAGACAACAAGCTCGGCCAGGTCCTGCTGGCCGCGGTATCCCCTGACCTGACGCGGACCAGCCACAGGGGCATGACCCAGCGCGCCGAGTGCAGCCTCAAGGGCTTGGCGGTCACGCAACTCGGTCTTGATCGTGCTGAAGTGCGACATCGCTACCGGGCAATGAATCAGGGGAGCGGGGTGGTGCTTGTGGTCTCAAGGCTGGCGCTGAGTTGGGAGGTCAACGCAGCAGCCTGATACGCCTCGGCTGTGGGCTGGCGTTGCTGCACGGTCCCCAGGCGAGCCTCGATCTGCTCGGTCAGCCGCTCACAAGCATTGCCAGAGAGACCTTCGACGGTCTCCTCGACACGGCCATCAGAGCGAATGCGAAACCGAATGGTCTGGAGCGAGGGCTGAGAGGCCAAGCACACGCCAGCGAGTTGATGGATGTTAGCGGCGCTGAGCTGGGGTTGACTCAGTTGAGCAGGCCTTCATCGACCAGGGTCTGCAACTGCTCCAGCACCTGGGGTTGCTCAAGCTGCTCGAGCGCCAGACGCGCCTCATCTCGGACGCTGGCTTCTGAGTCGACCAGCAAGGTCTGCAGCAACGCCTGCACCACAGCCTGCTGCCTAGGCTCGATCAGATCGGGATACAACCGCCCCAGCGCCCAAGCGCTGTTGCTGCGCACAGCCGCTTCGCTGTCGATGCGCAGGCTCTGCAGCAACTGGGCTGCCGCCGGATCAGCCTTGGCCGGACCCGTGGCACCCACATCGGCCAGCGAGGTGGCGGCCCAGAGGCGCACGGCCGCGACGTCGACCTGCAGCGAGCGGATCAGCGGATGCAGCACCGGTGCATCGGCAAAGTTGGCGAGGCTCCAGGCCACCGCCTTGCGCACATAGCCGTTGCTGTCGCTCGCCAACAACGCGAGCAACGGCTCCACCGCCAGTGGCGTTGGATTGCGGCCGAGGGCATAAACCGCGCTCATGCGCTCGATCGGGCAGGGCGCCTCCAGCAAAGGCAGCAACTTGGGGATCGCCCGCGGATCGCGGTGCTCACAAAAGATGCGCAGCCCCTGCAGGCGCGCGTCGTGATCACCGCCAAGCAACGTCAGGCCTAGGTCGCATTCGGCAGCGGCATCGGCACTGGCCAGCTCGCCCGGTTCGATCTCATCGAGCGGGTCACCCAGCAGCTCCTGTGCCAGCTCGGCGGCGAGCACGTCAGGATCCAGCACCAGCTCGTGACCGGCGTTCTCGTCATAGGGCTTCCAGGCAGGTCCACTGGAGCCGTCAAAGGCTGGTTGTTCCTGCACGCTCAACGGCCCTGCCTCACTGAATGGGTGCTGGCGCCAGCATGTCGCCGGGCAGCCAGATGCGGGCGCTCACGGCAAACAGAGCCAGGCCAAACAGCAGCACGATGGCCGCTGGCAACAAGGTGGAGCGAAAGAACTGCACGGCACAGAGACATCTGCCTGGAGGCATCATCGCGTGCCAGAGCGCAGCCAGCCCTGCAGCAAGGTTCGCTGCTGCAGCCCCGCCGTAGCAACGACGGCCAGCAGCAGGCCGCCCCAACCCCACAGCGGCAGCTTCAACAGGAAGCCGCCGATGCCCACCAGGGCGCCAAACAACACAGCGCAGCTCAGCACCAGCTGGGTGATCAGATCCAGCAGGCTTTCCTGGGGCTCCACACCGGTGCGCCGGCGCCAAGCAGCCCAGCCCGGACCGGCCGGCCGCACTGTGTGAACGAAGCGCTCCAGCACGGCCGCCGATTCAGGAGGTGTGGCCAGCATCACCAGGATCCACAGCACCGCCGTGATCACCGTGGTGACGAGCAGCCGCAGGCCATAGTCATCCACCCGCAGCACCGGCACCACCGAGGTGCAGAAGCCGACCAGAAAGCCGCCGAGCATCGCCGCCAGCTCGGCAGCGGCATTGATGCGCCACCAGAACCAGCGCAGCACCAGCACCACCCCGGGGCCGGTGCCGATAGCAATCACCAGCCGGAACACCGTGCCGATGTTGTCGCTGAGTAGGGCAGTGAGCACCCCCAGCCCGACCAGCAGCACCGAGGCCAGCTGGCCGATCAACAACAGCTCACGCTGGCCCGCCGCAGGGCGCATGAAACGTTGATACAGGTCATGGGTCAGGTAGCTGGCGCCCCAGTTGACCGCCGTGCTGACGGTGCTCATGAAAGCAGCCACCAGCGACACCACCACCAGCCCCAGCGCCACAGGCGGCAGCAGCTTCACCGCCAGCAGCGGGTAGCTCTGCTCCCAGTCGGTGGCGTCGGGGAGCAACACCACCGCCGCCAATGCCACGACGATCCAGGGCCAGCTGCGCAGCAGGTAGTTGACCGCCAGAAACACCCAGCTGGCGATGCGCGCCTGGCGTTCATCGCGGGTGGCCAGCAAGCGCTGAATGAATTCCCCGCCACCGTCGCTGCGGCGAAAGCTCCACCACTGCAGCGCGATATAAGCCGTAAAGGTCGGAATCGAGATCCCGGCACCCTCGAGCCAGCGCAACTGGCCGTCTTGCACCTGCCACGGCACCAGGGCGAGCAGCTCAGGGCGGTTAAGCGCACGCACGCTGGCGAGCATGGCGTCCATGCCGCCGGCGGCATGGACGGCGTACACCGCTACGGCAAAAGCACCGGCCAGGGCAAGCACGAGCTGCAGCAAGTCGGTCACCACCACCGCCCAGAGACCACCGGCAGCGGTGTAGACCAGCACCAGCAGCCCCACAACCACCAGCAAGGTGAGACGCGCTGACGGTGTGGGAGCCAGCCCAAGGGCCTCGCTCACCTTGGCCATGGCCAAAAAGGCATAGCCGATGCCGATGCAATTGATCGGCAGGGCGAACAAAAACGCCTTGATGCCTCGCAGCCAGGCCGCCGCCGCACCGCCGTAGCGCAGCTCGGTGAAGGCAGCGTCGGTGAGCACGCCGCTGCGTCGCCACAGCGGGGCAAACACCACCGCCATGGCGACGTGCGCCACCCCGAAACTCCACCACTCCCAGTTGCCGGCCAGCCCCCTGACGCCGACGAGGCCTGCCACATAGAGCGGGGTATCGACCGAAAACGTGGTGGCAGCCATGGAGGCACCAGCGAGCCAACCCTTGAGCTGGCGACCAGCCACGAAGTAGTCGGCCTCATCGCGGTTGCGCCGCGCCAGCCACAGGCCCACCGCCAGGCTCGCTAGCAAATAGCCGATCAGGATCAGCCAGTCGACCAGAGCCATCAAGCCGGCGCCAGAGACCTGACGCTAAGCCGGCTGCAGGGTTGCGGCCAGGCGCCGGCGCAGCTGTCCGCAGGCGGCATCGGCATCAAGGCCGCGGCTGGCGCGCACGCTCACGGCGACATGACGCTCCTGCAAGGCGCGGCGAAAGGCTTCGACGGCCTGGGGCGTGGGCCGCTGGAACTCCTCCTCAGCGATCGGGTTGTAGGCAATCAAATTGACATGGCTCTGAAAGCCGCGCAGCAACCTGGCCAACGCCTCAGCATGGCGTAGTTGATCATTGAGACCGCCCAGCAAGATGTACTCAAAGCTGACGCGGCGCCCGGTGATCGCGACGTAGCGGCGGCAGTCGTCGAGCAGGGCCTCGATCGGGTAGGCATGGGCGGTCGGGATCAGCTCCTCGCGCAGACGCTGATCGGGGGCGTGCAGGCTCACCGCCAGGGTGAACTGGGCACGGCCCAGGCGCTCTAGGGCCAGCTCGGCCAAACGCGGCAGGGTGTTGGCCACACCAACGGTGCTGACCGTGATCTGCCGCTGGGCCATGCCCAGGTCGCTGCATAGGCAATCGATCGCAGCGAGCACAGCGTCAAGGTTGAGCAGGGGCTCGCCCATCCCCATGAACACCACATGGCTGGGGCGGATGCCCATGGCCTCCCGCACGCACAGCACCTGATCGACGATCTCGTGAACGGCCAACGAGCGCTGCAAGCCGCCCTTGCCCGTGGCACAGAAGCGGCAGGCCATCGGGCAGCCCACCTGGGAGCTGACACACACCGTGAGCCGCTCAGCGGCCGGGATCCCGACCGTTTCGATGCTCAGATCATCGGGGGTGGCCAGCAGCAGCTTGGTGGTGCCATCGGCGGCCACGCTGCGGTGCACCTCGCGCGAGCGCCCGATCCAGTCGAACAAACCTGGTGGCACCGAGGCCGCCAGCTGCTCGCGCCAGCCCTTGGAGAGCACGGTGATCTGCTCAATCCGGCTGACGCCCTTGGCGTAAATCCAGTCGTGCAGCTGGCGCCCACGAAAGGCTGGCTGACCGTGGCTCTGGGCCCACTGCTCCAGCTGGGCTTTCCCCATGCCCAGAAGGGCAAGGGGAGCAGCAACGCTCACCAAACCAGAAGGCCATGGCCCAGCTTGGCTTCCAGCGCCACCAGGGCGATGAAACCAAGCATGGCCAGCCGACCGTTGAGCTTCTCGTTGTGAAGGTGGAAGCCGTAGCGCGGCAAACGGCGCTGCGGCACCGGGGTGCCGAGCTCTGTCTTGGCGCCAGAAGAAGTCGTCATGAACATGACGCTAGGGCTTGCGCTGAGCGCTTGGCTTACTCATCGCTGAGCAAACCCTCTTCCTGAAGACCCTCAAGCGCATCAGGATCCGCGATCAGCTCCTCTTCCATCACCTCATCGAGGCTGGGACGGGCAAAGGCCGCATAGGAACTGCCGGCAGCTTCGATGCCATGGCGACTGCGGGTGGCCTCGAGATCTTCATCAGAAGGATCATCGAGCACCGCAGCAGCGGCCGTTGGTGCTGGCATCTCCACGGTGTAGTCCGGACGCAGATTGGCCATACGGCGGTAGCCGGCGTTTTCCTCCTCGAGGATGTCGGGGTGAGGACCAGCCTCGGCCCGCAGCTCCTCTTCGAAGCCGCTGAAACCGGTGCCCGCGGGGATCAAACGACCGATGATCACGTTCTCCTTGAGCCCCCGCAGCCAATCGCTCTTGCCTTCGATGGCAGCTTCGGTGAGCACCCGGGTGGTCTCCTGGAAGGAGGCCGCCGAGATGAAGCTGTCGGTGTTGAGTGAGG
>JBMSMG010000052.1:0-12525 GCA_049421025.1 Prochlorococcaceae cyanobacterium
TCCGCAAGGGCGTGGCCGATGGCAAGAAGCACCTGGTGAAGGTGCCCCTCACCCGTCACTCCTCGATCCCCACCATCGGCAACGGCCGTGACGGTGCCGCCAGCGTGCTGATCCGTCCCGCCGCTCCGGGTACCGGTGTGATCGCGGGTGGCTCGATCCGCACGGTGCTGGAGCTCGCCGGCATCAAGAACGTGCTGGCCAAGCGCCTCGGTTCGAAGACCCCCCTCAACAACGCCCGCGCCGCCATGGATGCCCTGGCCGGCCTGCGCACCCACAAGGAGACCGCCAAGGAGCGGGGCATCTCCCTTGAGCAGATCTACTCCTGAGGTCCCACCCCATGTCGATGAATCTCCAATCTCTCAAGGCCAATGCCGGCGCACGGCGCCGCAAACTGCGCAAGGGCCGCGGCATCGCCGCAGGTCAAGGCGCCAGCTGCGGCTTTGGCATGCGCGGTCAGAAGTCCCGCTCAGGTCGTCCCACCCGCCCAGGCTTTGAAGGCGGCCAGATGCCCCTGTACCGCCGGGTGCCCAAGCTCAAGCACTTCCCGCTGGTGAACCCCAAGAACTTCACCGTGGTGAATGTGGCCAAGCTTGCCGAGCTCAAGGCTGGCAGCACCGTGAGCCTTGACTCTCTCGTCAAAGACGGGATTGTCACCAGCCCCAAGCATCCCCTCAAGATTCTGGGAACCGGTGAACTCAAGGTGAAACTGACGGTTCAGGCCGCCGCCTTCACCGCCAGCGCCCGCGCCAAAATTGAAGCGGCTGGTGGCAGCTGCGAAATCACCGCCTGAGCCGAGGCCTTCACGCCGGCCTAAGGTCGTAGCCGTCTGCTGGCCCTTTTGCCTGGCAGGCGGCTTTTTTGCACTGTGCTGCGGCCTGCGCCGCAGCAGCGCGTGCAGCCGTTTCTGATCACTCCCTCATTCGCGAACACCATGCTTGTCAGCCGGGGACGCAACCCCAGCGCCGGGGAAATCTTCAGCCAGCTCTTCCAGTCCAAAGGACTGCGCGAGCGGGTGATCACCACCTTGGGGCTGCTGCTGCTGGTGCGCTTGGGGATCTACATCCCCGTGCCTGGCATCGATCGGGTCGCCTTTCAGGACTTTCTGCAGCGCGGCGGGCAGCTGATCGGCTTTCTCGACATCTTTACCGGCGGAGGCATTTCCACGTTGGGCATTTTTGCCCTTGGGATCCTGCCGTTCATCAACGCCTCGATCATCATTCAGCTCCTCACTGCAGCTTTGCCGCAGCTCGAAGAGCTGCAAAAAAACGAAGGTGAAGCCGGTCGGCGCAAAATCGCTCAGATCACGCGCTACGTGGCGCTCGGCTGGGGGATCCTGCAGAGCACGGTGTTCGCCCTGATCCTGCGGCAATACGCGACCGAAGGGCTCTCAGAACCGGTCTTTGTGGTTCAGACCGCGCTGGCTCTGGTGACCGGCTCGATGGTGGTCATGTGGATCAGTGAGGTGATCACCGAGCGGGGCATCGGCCAAGGTGCCTCCCTGGTGATCTTCGTGAACATCGTCGCCACCTTGCCTAAAGCCCTGGGCTCCACCATCGAGCTCGCCCAGAGCGGTGACCGCAGCACGGTCGGCGGCATCGTCGTTCTGGCCGCGGTGTTTCTGGTCACGATCGTGGGGATCATCTTTGTGCAAGAGGGCAACCGCCGCATTCCGATCGTGAGCGCCAAACGCCAGGTCGGTGGCGCCAACCTGCTTGCAGCCCGCCAGAGCTACCTACCGCTGAAGCTCAATGCTGGCGGCGTGATGCCGATCATCTTTGCTTCAGCGGTGGTGTTCCTGCCCCTGACCATCGCCAACATCACCGGCAGCCCCTGGCTGATCAAGGTGGCGAGCCTGCTCAACCCCAACAGCAGCACCCCATGGCTGTACGCCCTGGTGTATTTCGCCTTGATTCTTGGCTTCGGCTTCTTCTATGCCTCGCTGACCGTCAACCCGATCGACATCGCCACCAATCTCAAGCGCGGTGGGGTTGCGGTTCCAGGGGTGAGACCAGGTTCGGCGACGGCCCAGTACCTCGGCGCCGTGCAGAACCGTCTGACCTTGCTGGGTGGTCTGTTTCTGGGGGCGGTGGCGATCATTCCATCGGCCGTTGAAGGAGCCACCCAGGTGCGCACCTTTCAGGGGCTGGGGGCTACATCGCTGCTGATCCTGGTGGGCGTGGCCATCGACACGGCCAAACAGGTGCAGACCTATGTGATTTCTCAGCGCTACGAGGGCATGGTGCGGCAGTGACCGGGCCGCAGCCTCCGGGCGGCAACGCTTCTTTGATCTTGTTTCAACCGTGACCAAACAACGCCTTCTGTTTCTTGGCCCGCCGGGCGCCGGCAAGGGCACGCAAGCCCAACAACTCGCCAGCCGCCGCGGCCTACTGCACCTCTCAACCGGCGATTTGCTGCGCGCTGAAGTCGCCGCCGGCACCGCCCTAGGCGCCGAAGCCCAGGCGGTCATGGCTCGCGGCGAGCTGGTCAGCGACGCGCTGGTGCTGGCGATTGTGCGCAGCAGGCTCGAGCAACACAGCAGCGGAGGCTGGCTGCTCGATGGGTTCCCCCGCAACCTGACGCAAGCCGAAGCGCTTGGCAGCCTCCTCAACGAGCTCGGTCAGCCCATTGAACTGGTGGTGCTCATGGAGCTTGATGATGAGCTGCTGATGCAGCGCCTGTTGGGCCGCGGACGCGACGACGACAACGCCGATGTGATCCGCCACAGGCTCGAGGTCTACCGCCAGCAGACCGCTCCTCTGATTGCCTACTACCGCGAGCGCGGCCTGCTTGAAGCCGTTGATGCCGCAGGCAGTGTCGATGACATCGCTGCGCGAATTGAAGCCCTGCTCGCTTAAGCCGACCCAAGCAGGGGTGGTTGACCCATGTGATAGGTTGGCGGTTTGCAAATTCGGAGAGCACAACGCCCATGAAGGTGCGTGCCTCAGTCAAGAAAATGTGCGACAAGTGCCGGGTGATTCGTCGCCACGGCCGGGTCATGGTGATCTGCGCCAACCCCAAGCACAAGCAGCGTCAGGGCTGATCCTGATCTGCCGCTGCCCCCTTGGGCAGCTCCAACACTGAACCTTTCGACTTCAAATCCCACGTGGCAAGGATCGCCGGCGTTGATATCCCTCGCGACAAGCGGGTCGAAATCGCCCTCACTTACGTGTATGGCATCGGCCTGACGCGTGCCCAGAAAATTCTCGCCAAAACAGGCGTGAATCCCGATACACGCGTCAAGGATCTCAGCGACGCCGATGTGCAGAAACTGCGCGGCGCCGCCGAGGGCTTCACCCTCGAAGGCGACCTGCGCCGCCAAGAGGGCATGGCCCTCAAGCGCCTGCAGGACATCGGCTGCCTGCGTGGCCGTCGCCATCGCCTCGGCCTGCCGGTGCGTGGTCAACGCACCCGTACCAATGCGCGCACCCGCCGTGGCGCCCGCAAAACCGTTGCCGGCAAGAAGAAGTAAGGCCTGCCTTACCCGAGACCAGCGGACATCTGCCCAGGCCGAAGACCAGCTGCGTTTCTCCACCGCTCTGCCGCCTGTCCGTTCAACCGGACTGCCTTTGCGTCACCAGAGCGTTCTCCGTTCTCCCGATCACCTCCTGCTTCGTGCAGGCCTCCCTCCATGGCCAAGCCCGCCAAGAAATCAGGCCCCAAAAAGGCCAAACGCAATGTGCCCAACGGTGTTGCGCACATTCAGAGCACCTTCAACAACACCATCGTGTCGATCACCGATACCGCTGGTGAAGTGATCAGCTGGAGCTCAGCAGGCGCTAGCGGCTTTAAAGGAGCTCGTAAGGGAACTCCTTTTGCCGCCCAAACCGCTGCTGAAGCCGCAGCCCGTCGTGCGCTCGAGCAGGGCATGCGTCAGATCGAAGTGTTGGTGCGCGGTCCTGGCTCAGGTCGTGAGACCGCCATTCGCGCCCTGCAGGTGGCCGGCCTGGAAATCACCCTGATCCGCGACGTCACACCGCTGCCCCACAACGGCTGCCGCCGCGCCAAGCGTCGTCGCGTCTGATCGCAGACCCCTTCGCCCCAGGCACTCCAACCCTTTTTGCCCCCTTTCGACCGTGCTGCAGTACCAAATCGATCGCATCGAGCACCAGGTCGCTGCCGACCGCTCCCAGATCGGCGTGTTCCTCATTGGCCCGCTTGAGCGGGGTCAGGCCACCACGCTGGGCAACTCGCTGCGGCGGGTTTTGATCGGTGCCCTCGAAGGCAGTGCCATCACCGCGGTGAGAATCGGTGGCGTCAATCACGAGTACGCCACCATTCCCGGTGTGCGTGAAGACGTGCTCGACATCCTGCTCAATTGCAAGGAAGTCGCTGTCAACAGCCGCAACCGCGAGCTGGAGATCGGCCGTCTGTCGGTCAATGGCCCCACCACCGTGAAGGCTTCTGATCTGCAGTTCTCATCACAGGTGCAGGTGATTGATGGTGACCGCGCCATCGCCACGGTGGCCAAAGGTCACAGCCTCGAAATGGAGGTCCATGTCGAGCGTGGCGTTGGCTATCGCCCCGTTGATCGCCATGCTGAAGACACCAGCGCCATCGATCTGTTGCAGATCGATGCGGTGTTCAAGCCCGTCAAGCGCGTCAACTACAGCGTTGATGAAACGGCAGTCGGCGAGGGCGGCTCAGCCCGTGAGCGCCTGCGCCTTGAGATCGAAACCAACGGCAGCATCACCCCCGATGACGCCATGGCCCAGGCAGCCAACCAGCTGATCGCCCTGTTTCAGCCCCTGGCCAGCCTCACCATGGTGGATGAACCTGGCCTGGAACCCGAGCCATCGGCCGAGGCACAGATCCCCCTGGAGGAACTCAATCTCTCCGTGCGGGCCTACAACTGCCTCAAGCGCGCTCAGGTCAACTCCGTGTCTGATCTGATGGGCTTTAGCTACGAGGATCTCCTCGAAATCAAGAACTTCGGCTCCAAATCGGCCGATGAAGTGATCGAAGCGCTTGAGCGCATCGGCATCACCCTGCCCCAGAGCCGCACCAGCGTCTGAGGCCTGCCTCCTTAACGGCTTCGCCACCTATCCGCCGACCCCCCTAAGACCATGCGCCACCAGTGCCGAGTTCCCCAGCTGGGACGTCCCGCCGACCAACGCAAAGCCATGCTGCGCGGGCTCACCACGCAGCTGATTCGCGAGGGCCGAGTGACCACCACCAAGGCCCGCGCCAAGGCATTGCGTGACGAGGCCGAGCGGATGATCACCCTGGCCAAAGACGGCAGCCTGGCTGCCCGCCGCAGGGCCATCGGCTACATCTACGACAAACAGCTTGTGCACTCGCTGTTTGACAAGGCTCAAGAGCGTTACGGGGACCGCAATGGCGGCTACACCCGCATCATTCGCACCGTGCCCCGTCGCGGCGACAACGCCGAAATGGCGATCATCGAACTGGTCTGAGGAGACGACGGCTCTGCGGCGCATTGCCCTCTGCCTGCAATACGACGGCTCAGCCTTTAACGGTTGGCAACGCCAACGCAATGCACCCAGCGTGCAGCAGACCCTTGAAGAGGCCCTGAGGGAACTCGATCCCGCAGGGCCTTCGCTGTGTGTGGCCGCAGGCCGTACCGACACCGGGGTGCATGCGGCCGCACAGGTGGTGCACTTTGATTGCGCGGGGCCGATCCCGCCGCAGCGCTGGCCCAAAGCGCTCAATGGACGACTGCCACAGACGATTCGTGTACGAGCCGCGCGTGCCGTGGCGCCGGAATGGCATGCCTGCTTTAGCGCCAGTTACCGGCGCTACCGCTACACGCTCTACAACGGCCGGCTGCCGAATCTGTTTCTGCAGTCATGGTGCTGGCATCGCTATCAGCAGCGACTCGACACCCAGGCCATGGAGTCGGTGCTGCAAGCGATGCTCGGCACCCATGATTTTTCGGCGTTCATGCGCGCCGGCAGCCGGCGCCGGAACGGCATCACCACGCTGCAGCAGGTGCAGGTGCTGCGCCAGGGCGATCTGATCAGTGTGGAGCTGCAGGCCAGCGGCTTTCTTTACGGCATGGTGCGCCTGTTGATGGGGCAGCTGGTGGCTGTGGGCGAAGCGCGCCTGAGTCCTGAAGCACTGCTGGAGCGCTGGCGAACCCAGCAACGCAGCGCCATCAAAGAAGCCGCTCCAGCCCACGGCTTGTGCCTGCTGGAGGTGGGCTATCCCCAGGCTGTGTTTGAACCTTCTGAGTGTTACGCTTGTCAACCGCGGTTTCAGCTGGATGTTTGTGATCCACCGTTGAATCCGATTGTCTGACTCTGGAACACCTTCAGCCTTGGGGCTTGGGTTTTGGACGATTCAGGCAATTGGCCTCAGCGGCTGATTGAAACGTCAGTTCCGCATCACTGCAGTGCCTTAGGGCCCTCAGCCGACCGCCGCCTCCACCAGCGCTGCAGATTGCAGCCATCAACGGGTGGGGAGCGCGGACATCGCCCTTGCATCAAGGCCCTGACCGGCCGGGAAGTAAGGTCAATCCAGATCCTGTTGCCAGGCTCGACACCAGGCAGCACGGCATTCCGAACACCGGCCCGGCAACGACCGGACCCCATGCGGCGACATGAACAAGACACCCCTACCGTCCAGCGACACCCTCGAGCGCCAGTGGTTCCTGGTGGATGCCGAGAACCAGACCCTCGGCCGTCTGGCCAGTGAGGTGGCTCAGGTGCTGCGGGGCAAGAACAAGCCCTGCTACACCCCCCATCTCGACACGGGTGATTTCGTGATCGTGATCAACGCCGACAAGATTCGGGTGAGCGGCAACAAGCCGACCCAGAAGCTGTACCGCCGTCACTCCGGCCGTCCAGGTGGCATGAAGACTGAGACCTTCGCGCACCTGCAGGCCCGCCTTCCCGAGCGCATCGTCGAAAAAGCGATCAAGGGCATGCTGCCCCACAACGCCTTGGGCCGTCAGCTGTTCCGCAAGCTCAAGGTCTACCGCGGATCTGAGCACCCCCATGGCGCCCAGCAGCCCACCGTTCTCGCCCTCAATCCTTCCGCTTCCGCCCAATGAGCCCGAACACCGTCGTCTACTGGGGCACCGGTCGCCGCAAGACAGCTGTTGCCCGTGTCCGCATCGTGCCCGGCAAGGGACAAGTCACCATCAACGGCCGTCCTGGTGACAACTACCTGAACTACAACCCGGTGTACCTGGCTGCCGTCAAGGCACCCCTGCAGACCCTGGGCTTGGCCAACGATTACGACATTTTGGTCAACGTTCGCGGCGGCGGCCTCACCGGCCAGGCTGATGCCATCAAGCAGGGTGCAGCCCGCGCTCTGTGCGAACTGAGCCCCGACAACCGCAAGCCGCTCAAGACCGAGGGCCACCTGAGCCGCGACCCCCGCGCCAAGGAGCGCCGCAAGTACGGCCTGAAGAAAGCCCGCAAAGCTCCTCAGTTCTCCAAGCGCTGATCCTTCAGCTCGCTTCGCTTCCCAGCTCGTTCCTACCCGTCATGCCGAAGGCCGACATTCACCCCACCTGGTATCCCGATGCCAAGGTGATCTGCAATGGAGAAGTGGTGATGACCACTGGCTCCACCCAGCCCGAGATCCACGTCGACGTGTGGAGTGGCAACCACCCCTTCTACACGGGGACCCAGAAGATTCTCGACACCGAAGGTCGCGTCGATCGGTTCATGCGCAAGTACGGCATGGGCGGTGGCGATTCGGCCTCCGGGGCCAAAAAGGCCGCCCCATCCAAAGGCGCTGATTCACAGGGAACGCCGGAAACCAGCGAGGAAGCTCCGGCCAAGGCCTGAGCCACAGCCGAGCTGAAACTCCACAACCGTGGAATCGCAACTGCTCGACGATCGCCTTGAGGCGGCGCGGCGCACCTTCGAGACCCTCGAAACCCAGCTGGCTGACCCCGCTGTGGCGGCCAATCCAGCCCAGCTCCAGCACCTGGCCCGTGAACGGGCCAGGCTGGAACCCTTGGTGCGTGACCAGGAGCAGCTGCAGCGCTGCCGCGCCGAAGAGCTTCAGGCCAGAGGTCTGCTGAAAGAGCATCGCGGCGATGCTGCGATGGAGGAGCTCGCCCAGGAAGAGCTTGAGCGCCTGAGCGAGACCATCGCCGCCCTGGAGCGCCGTCTCACCCTGGCGCTGTTGCCCCGCGACCCCCGCGATGAGCGCAGCGTGATGCTGGAGATCCGCGCCGGAGCCGGTGGCGATGAAGCGGCCATTTGGGCTGGTGATCTGGCCCGCATGTACGAGCGTTATGCCCAGAGCGTGGGCTGGCGGGTGGAGCCGGTGAGCGCGTCTGAGGCCGACCTGGGTGGCTACAAGGAACTGATCTTGGCGATCAAAGGCGAGAGCGTCTACAGCCAACTGAAATTTGAGGCCGGGGTGCACCGCGTTCAGCGGGTGCCTGCCACCGAATCGCAGGGGCGCGTGCACACATCAACCGCCACCTTGGCTGTCATGCCTGAAGTCGATCCCGTTGAGGTGCAGATCGATCCAGGCGATCTGGAGATCAGCACGGCCCGTTCAGGCGGCGCCGGCGGGCAGAACGTCAACAAGGTGGAAACGGCCGTCGACCTGCTGCACAAACCCACGGGGATCCGCGTGTTCTGCACCCAGGAGCGCTCCCAGCTGCAGAACCGCGAGCGGGCCTTGGAGATCCTGCGGGCCAAGCTCTACGAGCGCGAACTGGCCGCAGCCAACGCGCGCGAGCGCTCCGACCGGCTGGCCCAGGTGGGCAGCGGCGACCGCAGCGAAAAAATTCGCACTTACAACTACAAAGACAACCGCGTCACCGACCACCGGCTGGGGCGCAATTTTTCGCTTGAACCCGTGCTGGCCGGCCAGTTGGCCGACCTGATCGGAGCCTGCATTGCCGCCGATCAAAACCGTCAGCTTGAGGAGCTGGCCGAGCAGGCGGCCCTGGGCTGACTCAGGCGAACCTCAGCTCAGACCGATGACGTATTTGGCCCATTCGCCGTGTCGTCCGGCGTTCATCTGACGGGTGGCTTCAAAGTTCAGGGTGCTCAGCGGCCGGTGCGGCTCGTGGCGCAGGGGCATGCCGGCCTCCCGCGGGGTGCGATTGCCCTTGCGCACGTTGCAACTCAAACAGGCCGTGGTGACGTTCTCCCAGCTGTCTGCTCCGCCGCGGCTACGCGGGAGCACATGGTCAATCGAGAGGGGTTCCTTAGCCGTGCCGCAGTATTGGCAGCGATGGCCATCGCGCTGAAACAGATTGCGGCGCGTCAGGGGCAGGGGCCGGTACGGAACCCTCACGAACTGGCGCAGGCGGATCACCGTCGGCAGCAACACATCCGGACGGAGCGCGCGGCTTGGGTCATGCTCGACGCCCTCCGCCTTGCCTTTGAGCACCATCACCATGGCGCGGCGCCAGCTGGTGATGTTCAGCGGCTCATACGAGGCATTGAGGACGAGAACCTGGCCCATGCCAGCTCCCAAGATGCACGGCATGCTAAAGGCGCTAGCAAGAAACAGATGGTGCTGAGGTTTACCCTTTGGGTCCGAAGGAGGCCATGAACACGCTCCACCTGGCACCGGAGCCCGAACCCCATGAGGCGGGCTATTCGCGCCAGCGGGCCTGGGTGGAGGTTGATGCCGGCGCCATCACCCACAACGCCGCCACCCTTGGGGGGGCTCTGGCACCCGGCTGCAGCCTGATGGCGGTGGTCAAAGCCGATGGCTACGGCCATGGGGCCGTGCCGGTCGCCGAGGCCGCCCTGGCCGGTGGAGCCAGCTGCTTTGGGGTGGCCACCCTGGCCGAGGGGGTACAACTGCGGCGCGCCGGCATTTCGGCCCCCATCTTGGTGCTGGGCAATTTGATTCAGGCTGAAGAGCTGCGCAGCTGCCTGCGCTGGCAGCTGATGCCGACCCTCAGCGGTATGCGCGAGGCGCTGCTGTGCCAAAACCTGGCCGCCGCCGCGGGACGCCCCATGGTGGTGCACCTCAAGCTCGACACCGGCATGGCCCGCCTTGGCATCGACTGGCAAGAGGGGGCGCGGCTGGTCGCTGCGATTCATGAACTGGCCGATGTCCAGCTGGCTGGCATCTATTCGCATCTGGCCTGCGCCGATGCAACCCCAGCCGACGATGACGGTCTGACCACAACCCAGCAGCTGCGGTTCGAAACGGTTCTCGAGAGCCTGCGCCAGCAGCAGCTTGCTGCGGGCTGCCGTCACCTGGCCAATTCGGCCGGCACCCTGCGCAGCCGAGAGCTGCACTACGACCTGGTGCGGGTGGGGCTGGCCCTCTACGGCCACAGCCCCGCACAGCACCTGAGCCCCCCCGCAGCGCTGAGGCCGGCCATGCAACTGCGGGCCCGCGTCTGCCTGATTCGCGAGGTGGGTAGCGGCGTGGGGGTCAGCTATGGGCACCGCTTCCGCACCAGCCGCCCCTCACGGCTGGCGGTGGTGGGCATCGGCTATGCCGATGGGGTGCCCAGGCAGCTCTCAGGAGCGATCAGCGCCCTGCATCACGGCAGGGCGATCCCCCAGGTGGGGGCGATCACCATGGACCAGCTGATCCTCGATGCGACCGACAGTCCCGAGCTTGAGGTGGGCTCGGTGGTCACCCTGCTGGGCCATGACGAAGGCCTCAGCATTTCGCCTGACGACTGGAGCAACCGCTGCGGCACGATCCCCTGGGAGATCCTCTGCGGCTTCAAGCACCGGCTACCGCGTCTGGGCCTGGGGGCACACTGATAAGCTCACTGCGGCCCCTGGAGAGGTGGCTGAGTGGTTGAAAGCGGCTCCCTGCTAAGGAGTTACAGGAGGCAACTTCTGTCGAGGGTTCGAATCCCTCCCTCTCCGTTCTTGTGATGGTTCAACGCTTGTGATGGTTCAACCTGAGGCCCCATGGCGTGGGCCGCAGGTTGCTTGCATCAGCCGTGAGGCCAGCTCGGGCAGCAAGCCCTCGTCGGCAGCGCACGCCTGACCCTCGCTCATGACCACCAGCAGGGTGGGGGCGATGCCATCAGCCTCGAAATAGGCGGCATCGTGGCGGGCCCGGCTCATCCAGCCGGCCTTGCTCCAGAGCTGGCCGCCCTGCGGCAGCGCCTGCCCCACAAAACCGTCAACCTGATTCTCAGGATCGGCAGCACGCCCTGCAGGCTCAAGACTGCGCTCGAGCAGCTGGCGCATGCGCGCACAGGCCGGCGGTGAGACCACCGCCGAAGCGATCACCGCGTGCAGCAGGCGAGCGACACCATCGCTCGACAAGCGGTTGATGTTGCTGTTGTCAGGGCCATAGGACTGCCGCTCGCGGCCATAGGGACCGTCATCCCAGGTTTTCTGGCAGGCATTCCAGCCAGCCAGCTCGGGCCAGCCCAACGAGGCCAGCCAACGGTTGACCAGCTGGCGCTGCTCACTCCACAGCGCCCAGGCCTGGCCACTGAGCTCAGGGCCGCCGGTGGTCCCGCTGAGCCGGTCCAGCACATACGCGGTGGCGTTGTTGCTGGAGTGCATCACCATCGCAGCCAGGGCACGGTTGAGCTCTGGATCGGCGCTCAGCAGATCCTGCTGGCGCCAAGCCTCAGCAGCGACCAGATACACCAGCTTCACCACGCTGGCGGGGTAACGCAGTTGATCACCGCGCCACGACGCGCCGGTCCAGGGCAAGCTCCAATGGCTTTGTGGATCGGTGGCTGCAGCCGCATCGACCAACGACTGCGAATAGCGCAGCCAGGTGATCGAGACCTGCTCTGAAAGCGCCGGGCGGCCATCGAGCTCAAGCGCACGCACCAGATCCGCCAGGCACTGGCCCATGGCCGGATCTGGGTTGTAGAACGCCATCACACAGGCCTGTTGTTGCGGTGAGATTAGGGACCCTGGCTGCCGTTGAACTGCTGCATGCCGGCACGGTCTGGGAGCTGTTGCGGCCGCTCAACGGTTACAGCCGTCCCAGCGGCCAAGGGCTGGCCACCCAGGCCTGGGCTGGCCGGCAGCTGCAACTGCTACCGAACCCAGCTGGTGGCCACCGGTTGCGGGCACGGTTGCTTGACGACGGCTACCCCTGCTGGATCGAGCCCGACGATCTGTTGGGCTCTGCCCAGCTGGCGGCGCGCCGCCCTGCCCAGCTGCTCGACGGCCCCTCCATTGCGCGGCAGATCCCGGCCGTGCTGGCCTTTGCCACAGCGGCACTGGCGCTGCCCAACCACTACCTGTGGGGCGGCAGTCTGGGCCCCGATTACGACTGCTCTGGGCTGGTGCAACGCGCCTTTGCCTCAGCCGGCATCTGGATTCCGCGCGACGCTTACCTGCAAGAGCGCTTTTGCCAACCCGTGGCCGTGCAGCCAGGGGTGCTGCATGCCCTGCGGCCCGGGGATCTGATCTTCTTTGGCCTGCCGCAGCGCTGCACCCATGTGGGGCTGCATCTTGGCGAGGGGCGCTATCTGCACAGCTCGGGGCAAGAGCATGGCAGGGGCGGGCTGGGGATCGATGATCTCGCCCCGCAGAACCCAGATCCGGTAGCCAGCCACTACCGCAGGCAACTGCGCGGCGCTGGTCGTGTGGTGGGGGGGGTGGACGGGCGCGGGCGTCGACGGGCTTGGTCGTG
>JBMSMG010000053.1:0-12410 GCA_049421025.1 Prochlorococcaceae cyanobacterium
GCTGCCGATCTGATCACCAAGGGGATCAGCGCCGCCATTGCCGGCAAAGAGGTCACCTATGACCTGGCCCGGCTGATGGAGCCGCCAGTTGAGCCGGTCAGCTGCAGCGGCTTTGCCGATGCGGTGATTCGCCACTTCTGATGGCCAAGCCAGGCAGACTCAGGCGATGACGTCGTTCACCGCGCTGCCTGGCTTGCCAGCAGGGGCTACTGACCCCTGCGTGCACTGCGGTTTTTGCCTGCCCAGCTGCGCCAGCTACCTGGCCCTGGGCAGCGAAATGGATTCGCCCCGAGGCCGTATCCATGCCCTAAAAGCGATCGCAGCCGGTGAACTGAGCCTCGATGCCACGGTGGCGGGCCATTTCGACAGCTGCCTGGGCTGCCTGGCCTGCGTCAGCGCCTGCCCCTCGGGCGTGCGCTACGACCTGCTGATCGAGGCCACCAGGCCCAAGCTCAACGCCCCCGAGCTGCGCAGCCCCGCCCAGCAGCTGTGGCGGCGGCTGCTGTTTGGCCTCTTGCCCTACCCGGCGCGGCTGCGGGCGCTGCTGCGGCCGTTGCGGGCCTATGCGGGCACACCGCTGCAGGCTCTGGTGCGCGGCATGGGCCTGAGCCGGGTGCTGGGGCCCCAGCTAGCAGCCATGGAGCAGCTGCTGCCGCCGCTGAGCGCAGAGAGCTTTGCCGACACCCTGCCGCAGGTGATCCCGGCGCAGGGCGAGCGCCGTTACCGCGTCGGCCTGCTGCTGGGCTGCGTGCAGCGGGTGTTTGACCCGGCGGTCAACCAGGCCACCGCGGCCGTGCTGGCGGCCAATGGCATCGAGGTGGTGATCCCCCGTGATCAGGGCTGCTGCGGTGCCGTTACGCACCACCAGGGCGAAGCAGTCCAGACCCGCGAGCTGGCTGCCGCCCTGGTCCGCAGCTTTGGCGCCGCCGGCCCGCTCGATGCGGTGCTGGTGAGCGCCTCGGGCTGCGGCCACAGCCTCAAGGCCTACGGGCGCCTGCTGGGCGATGACGAGCCGCAGCTGGCAGCCAAAGCCTCTGAACTGGCCGCCAAAGCCTTTGATGTGCAGGAGTTTCTCGAGAAGGTGGGACTGAGCGAGGCCTTTAAAGCAGCCCTCAAGCCACTGCACCACCATGACGGCAGCCCCGCCAGCAGCGAGCAACCCCTGGTGTTGGCCTACCACGACGCCTGCCACATGCTGCACGGCCAGGGCATCAGCAATGCCCCCCGCGCACTGCTGCGCGCCATTCCCCATGTGAAGCTGCGCGAACCGCTCGAGCAGGGGGTGTGCTGCGGCAGCGCCGGCATTTACAACCTGGTGCAACCGGCCGAAGCCGAGCTGCTGGGCGCGCGCAAGGCCGGCGACCTCGCCAACACCGGCGCCGCCATCGCCGTGAGCGCCAACATCGGCTGCACGTTGCAGCTCAGGCGCCATCTTGGCGACGCCGAGCAGCCCCTAGGCGTCGAGCATCCGATGCAGCTGCTGGCCCGCAGCGCCGGGCTCGGCCACTAGCGCGATGGCCGCGCCACCAGCCGCTGCCCCGGGCCGCCTTCAAAGCGTGCTGGGGCTGGGCTTTGGCCTGGCGGGGGCGGTGGGCGGCACCATCGGTGCCGGCATCCTGCGCACCCCGGGGCTGGTGGCGGCGCAACTGGGCAGCACCCCGCTGATCGCCGCCTGCTGGCTGCTGGGCGGGGCCTATGCGGTACTGGGGGCGGTGTGTGTGGCCGAGCTGGCCGCCGCGCTGCCGGCAGCGGGGGGCTGGTGGGTCTACGCCGAGCGGGCCTTTGGCCGGCGGGCCGGGCTGCTCACCGGCTGGACCGACTGGGTCGCCCACTGCATCGGCCTGGCCTGGGTGGCCACCACCGCTGGCGAGTACGCCGCTGCGCTGCTGCCAACGGGGCCCGTGCTGCTGGCCAAGGCGATCGCCTTGAGCGTGATCGGCCTGTTCAGCCTGATCCAGTGGCGCGGCGTCAAGGCCGGCAGCGCCAGCCAGGAGCTGCTGAGCCTGGCCAAAGCCGGGGCCTTTCTGGCCCTGGTGGTGGCCTGCTTTGCGATGCACCCAACCCTGGAGCCAACCACCGGCCTGGAGGCAGCAGCCGCATCAGCGCCGCCGGGCGACCTGCAAACCCTGCTCTTGCCAGGAGTTTTGGCCCTGCAGGCGGTGATCACCACCTACGACGGCTGGGCCAGTCCGATCTATTTCGCCCAAGAGTTCAACGATCCGGGCCGCGACCTGCCGCGCTCGCTGATCGGCGGGGTGCTGGCGGTGCTGGCCTTGTATCTGCTGATCAATGCAGCGCTGCTGCGGGTGTTGCCGCTGCCGGTGCTGGCCGCCTCGAGCCTGCCGGCAGCTGCCGCTGCCCAGGCCCTGGTGGGAGCGGCGGGCGGCTGGCTGATCAGCGCCATCGCCCTGGTGGCGTTGCTGGGGCTGGTGAACACCGTGGTGATGGCGGCACCGCGCATCCTCTATGGGCTGGCCAGCGACGGGTTGCTGGCCGCACCGCTGAGCCGCGTCAACCCAGGCGGCACACCGGCCCCGGCGCTGCTGCTCACCGCAGCGACGGCGGCGGCGCTGGTGCTGCTGGGCAGTTTTGAGCGCCTGCTGGCCATGGGGGCGGTGCTGTACGTGAGCCTGCCGCTGATCGGCATGGCGGCACTGCTGGCCTTGCGGTTGCAAGAACCCGAGCTGCCGCGGCCGTTTATGTGCTGGGGCTACCCGCTGACGCCGCTGCTGATCGCTGCAGGCTCGCTGGCCTTTGTGGTGGGAGCAGTGGCCACCGATGCGCTCAGCAGCCTGGCGGCCGCGGCGCTGGCGCTGGTGGCGTTGGCGTTGCCTGCAGGAGCGCCAACGCCTGCTGCAGCGTCTGGCGGTCCCCCAGATTCCCCGGAAAGGTGAGCACCGGCAGATCACCGGCCAGCACCAGCGACAGGCCAGGCAACAGCTGACCCTGCAGGTCCACGGCGCGGCAGCCCAGGCCATCAGCGAGCAAGGTGTGGCTGGTGATGCCGCCCTTGCTGATCACCAACCCCAGCTCGGGGGCCAGCTCTCCCACCAGAGCCGCCATCAGACCCGCCAGCTCCAGCCCCAGGCGCCGCCGCTCGGCGCTGCTGCGGCAGGACAGCTCCCCGCGCGAGGTGGCCAGCACGGGGATCTGGCCTGCACAAAGCACCTGGCGCAGCTGCTGGAGCCAGGCCGCTTGCAGCGAGGCCAGCAGCTCTGCAGGGGCGGGGCCCTCCAGCACCCGGGCGATCTTGGCCACGTCAATCTCGACCAAGTGGCAGCTGGGCTCGGCGGCCAGCAGCTGCTCCAGCTGGGCGTCGGCCAGCGGCACATGCGAGCCCACCAGCACCAACGGCGGCAGGGGCACACCGGCTGGATCACGGCGGCGCAAGCCCGCCAGGGCACGAGCATCCAGCGGTTGAGCGGGCAGCTCCACCAGGCCGTTGAGCAAGCTGGCGGCCGCTTGAAACAGGAACCGCCGCGGCCGCCCCCAACGCTTGGCCGCAGCTGGAGCCATCAGCTCCCGCACCGCGGCTCCCAGTGCCGAGAGCTGCTGCGGCCGCTCGGCATCAACCACCACCCAGGCCCCCGGGGCCAGCTGGGCCAGCCGCGTGCACAGGGCCTCGTAGCCCTGATCCAGCTCGGCCAGGGTGAGCCGCTGCACCGATGCGGCTGGCACCCTGCCGGCGGTTTTGGCTTCGATGTAGGCGGCCAGATCGCTGCTCGTGTAGCCAAACAACCGGTCGCGGGCAAAGGCGCTGGTGTGCACCGGCTCACCGTTAAGCAAATGGATGCCCCCCACCGTGGTGCGCCCCCCCGGCAAAAACGCCGGCACCAGCAAGCGGGCATCAACCGGCCCGCCCCAGGGCACCGGCAACGAGCTCCAGGTGGCCTCGATCGCCTCGAGCTCGAGCGGAAAGTGCCCCCGCAACGTCGAATCGCCGCGGCTCACCAGCAGCAGGGGTTGCAGCCGGGCCGCCACGGCTGGATCGCCTGCGGCGATCTGCTGCAGGGCCTGGCTCAGGTTCTGGCCGATCTGACGCACGCGCTGCTGCGCCGCCACAGGCTCAAGCGCGCGGGTGTTCGCCAGCACAAACAGCAGCGGCGAGGGGTGCGCCAAACCGCGGCGCAGCTCGTCTGCCGATGCGTCCAGCAGCAGCGGGCAGCTGTGCACCGTCTGCGAACCGGTGGGATCGTCGTCGAAGACCACAACCTTCATGGGACCATCGTGCCGTGACGGTTCTTGTTCCCGAGTCGCTGAACGCTCTGCAGGAGCAGGTGCGCACACTGCATGCCGAGGCCGCGCCCTGGCTGCCATCAGGACTGGGCAGCCGCCTGGCTTGGGGTGCGCCGGTCAGCCAGGCCAGCGCAGTGCTCAGCTGCCGCAACCTGCGCGGGATCCTCGCGTACAACCCCGGCGATTTCACCTTCACCGTGGCCGCCGGCACACCACTGGTGGAGGTGCAGGAAGCCCTGGCACACCACAGGCAGTGGTTGAGCCTCGATTTGCCCTGGGGCGAGGCGCCTGGCAGCGTTGGCGGTCTGGTCGCCCGCGGCCTGAGCGGCGGCTACCGCCAGCGCTATCTGGGGGTGCGCGATCAGCTGCTGGGCGTGCAGCTGCTGCGCAGCGACGGCGTGCTGGCCCGCGCCGGCGGCAAGGTTGTCAAAAACGTGGCGGGCTATGACCTGATGCGGCTGCTCACCGGCAGCTGGGGATCGCTGGGGTTGATCACCGAGCTGACCCTGCGCACCCAGCCGATCCCGCCGCAGCGCCGCTGCCTGCTGATCCAGGGCGAGCTACCGGTCCTGCAGCAGCTCTGCCGCTGGCTGCGGGACTCGAGCCTCAGCCCCGAGCGCCTCGATCTGGGCAACGCCCGCTTTGCCCAAGAGGCCGGCCTGAGCCCCCAGCCCCTGCTGCTGGTTGCCCTGGCCAGCATCGATGCCGCCACGCTCGATGAACAGATCACGTGCATCCGCGGCCAGGCCCAACAGATGGAGCAGGCCCTTGGCACTGAGCCTGGCCTGACGCTGGAGGAGCTCAAGGCCAATGAGCTCGAACCGTTGCTGGCTGCGCAGCGGGGCTGCAACACCCAGGCCGACTGGCTGCTGCGGCTGGTCGTACCCCCCGCCCAGTGCACTGCGCTGCTGGCCTCTGCCGAACTGCAGGGCGCCGCTGTGGTGCTGGCGGCAGGCAGCGGCAGCGGCGACGCCTGGGCGCAGGCCAGCGACCTGCCGCGTCACCGGGCCGAAGCCCTGCGGCGCCGCTGCCAAGACCTGGGCGGCCACCTGAGCGTGCTGCGCCAGCCGCAACCGGCAACTGGCGCCGATGCTGTGCCGGCCTGGCTCGATGCGCCCTCACGCCCGTTGATCGAGGCGGTCAAACGGCAGTTCGATCCCCTGCAACAACTGGCACGGGGCCGGCTGCCGGGGGTAGCTGGCTGAGCCACTCGAGCATGGCCCGGTTGACCTGATCGGGCACCTCATCGTGGGGGCAGTGGCCGGCCTCGAGCACAACCTCGGTGGTGCGCTCTGGCGCATGCCGCTGAAACGCCGCCCGGCGTCCGGCTGCGTTGATCCACGGATCGCGGATGCCCCACAGCAGCAGCAGCGGACAACCCAGCTGGGCAAACAGCTCATCAAGGGGCTGACCGCGGGGAATGTCGAACACGGTGCGAAACACCCCGAACGCCCCCGGATCGCGCGATGGCCGCAGGATCGCTTGGACCAGCTCCTCATCGACGTTGGTGCGATCGATGTACACCTGGTTGAGCGTGCGGCGCACCGTGGCAGGACGGCGCAGGTTCTCAAACAGCAGCCGCTGCAGCACCGGGCTCTTGAGCAGGGCGCCGCCGATGGTCGCTCTCGTGATGGCGCCCCAGCCCTGGGGCGGGGTCTGCTCATCAGAGAACGGCCCGGCGGCGTTGAGCAGCACCACCCCGGCGGCCTGATCGCCCAGGGCCGCCCCCGCTGCCAGCGAGGCGAACCCCCCCAGCGAGTTGCCCACCAGCACGGTGGGCCGGCCAATGCGCTCTGTGACATACGCCGCCAACTGGTCGCGCCACAGGGCGCCGCCATAGCTGAGCCCACTGGGCTTGGCACTACGGCCAAAGCCCAGCAGATCGATGGCGTGCACCTCATGGTGGCTTGAGAGCACTGGAATGTTGTGGCGCCAGTGATCGGTCGAGGCGCCGAAGCCATGCACCAGCAAGACCGCCGGGCCCTCGGGCTTAAGGGGAGCAGCCGACACCGCATGCACGGCATGACCCAAAAACTGCCAGGAACTCACGCGCGCCAATCGAGCCAGGGAAGTCTGGGCATGATGGCGGCTGTGGTGGCCTGGTAGCGGCTGTACTCGCTATGGGCGGCCAAGAGCGAGCGTTCCTCGCGGCGGGCCTTGCCCCCCAAAACACCGCAAAGGGCCAGGCACAAGGCCCCATGCAGCAGGCTGCCCAGCGCCAGGGCCACCCCAAACGAGCACAGCACAATCGCCTGATACAGCGGATGGCGGCAGCGCCGGTACGCGCCGGTGGTCACCAGCGCCGCGCCTGCCATGGGTTCAGGCAGGGGGCTGAGGCTGGCGCCCAGGTTGAAGAACGCCTGGAGCGCGAGCACCAGCCCCAACGCAAAGACCCCCGCACCGCAGGCCGCAAGCGGCAGCGGCCAGGCGTAGCCCCAACTGCCCGGCGCCGGCCAGGGCGGCAGCAGGTGAGCGGCGATCAGCAGCAGCTGGGCCACAAGCCACCACTCGCCGCGGCGGTTGTCGCGCAGCCCCGCCCAGCTGAACCCCCAGCGGCTCAACAGATGGGCCATTGCGCCCGGTTCAGGTGGGGATTTCGGCAAGGGGGTCAAGCTCAGGCTCCTTGTTCTGGCCGCCAAGCACCAGTCTGAGCAGAACCGGCGCCAGGAAGGTGGTGCCGATCACCATCAGCAGAATCGCGGCCTCAAGCGCCGGGGTCAGCAAGCCGGCCTGCGTGCCCAGACCCAAAAAGATCAAGCCCACCTCGCCGCGGGGCATCATGCCCAGACCCACCACCAGCCGGTTGGTCTTGACCTTGCTGACGTAGCTCCAGCCGGCGGCGACCTTGCCGGCGATCGCCACCACCAGCAAAAAGGCCGCCACGATCAGACCCTCACGGTTGGCCGGCTCAAAGGGATTGAGCACCGAGAGATCCATGCCGGTGCCGATCAGCACGAAAAAGACCGTGGCAAACAGGGCCACCAGGGGCTTGACCAGCTCCTGGATCTCGTGGGTGCGCTTGGAGCCGCTGAGGATCAGTCCAGCCGCAAAGGCGCCCAGCGCCGCCTCCAGGCCGATCGCCTGAGCGGCAAAGCAGCAGCCCGTCAGCACCAAAAACGAGGCGACCACCACATCGCCAGGGGCCTTGAGCCGATCGATCAGCCAGTCAAACGCCGGTGCCGCCGTGCGGCTGAGAAACAGCGCCGCGGCGACAAACACCGCCGCCGCCGTCACCAGCTTGAGAATGGGCCCCAGCGCAAAGCCCTCACCCCCGGCGAGGGCCACCACCACCGCCAGAATCACGATGCCCAAGATGTCATCGAGCACCGCTGCACCGATGACGGTCTGACCCTCGCGGGTCTTGAGGAACTTCAGCTCACCAAAGACACTGGCGGTGATGCCGATGCTGGTGGCCGTCATGGCCGCACCGGCAAAGATCGACGGGATCAGCGGCACATCGAAGAAGTAATACAGGCCTGCGGTCCCCAGGGCAAAGGGCAGCACCACCCCGGTGATCGCCACCGTGGTGGCCTGCAGGCCGACGGCCACCAGCTCATCGAGCTCGCTCTCAAGGCCCGTCAGAAACAGCAGCGCAAACAGCCCCAGCTGCGAGACCGACTGCAGAGAGGGGAAGGTCTCGTTGTAGATCACGCCCACCTGCTCAGGCGCCAGACCTGAAAGGGAGGCCACAAACCCCTCAAGCGCGCCGCTGAGCTGGGCGTGGGTTTCCGGCGGCAGGATCAGATGCAGACCCGAGGCACCGATCAGCACCCCCGCGACCAGCTCCCCGAGGATCGTGGGCAGCTGCAGCCGCACCATGAGCTCGGCCAAAGCACGGGCCGCCAGGAAGATCACCATGTAGCGGCCCACCGTGATCAGGGTGTCGGCCACCTCGATCTGGTGATTGCCGATCTCGAGCAACAGGGGGTCAAGCAACATCGAGGCGCGCGTGTCTGCTTGCTGATCTTGACCGAGGCACCTGCACTGGTTTCGGCATCCATCGCTACGGTCCGCCCAGCGACGGTTCGCCTCGATGAGCTCTGCCATCGCCCCGCACAGCACAGAACTTGAGCGGCTCGACGCCTGGTGGCGCGCCGCCAACTACCTGGCGGTGGGGATGATCTACCTGCAGGACAACCCCCTGCTGGCCGAGCCGCTGCGGAGCGAGCACATCAAAAACCGGCTGCTGGGCCACTGGGGCTCAAGCCCTGGTCAGGCGTTCATCTGGGCGCACGCCAACCGGGTGATCCGCGCCCATGACCTCGACATGATCTACCTGTCGGGGCCGGGGCACGGTGCGCCGGGGGTGCTGGGGCCCACCTATCTCGATGGCAGCTACAGCGAGGTCTATCCCGACAAGAGCCGCGATGCGGCCGGCCTAAGGCGGTTTTTCAAGCAGTTCTCGTTTCCGGGCCACATCGGCAGCCACTGCACCCCTGAGACCCCCGGTTCCATCCACGAAGGCGGCGAGCTGGGCTATGTGCTCTCGCACGCCTGCGGGGCGGTGTTTGACAACCCCGAGCTGATCGCCCTGGCTTGCGTCGGCGATGGCGAAGCCGAAACAGGACCTTTAGCCACCAGCTGGCACATCAACAAATTTTTGAATCCCATCTCCGATGGGGCGGTGCTGCCGGTGCTGCACCTCAACGGCTACAAGATCGCCAACCCCACGCTGCTGGCCCGCATCCCCAGCAGCGAACTGGTGAGCCTGATGCGCGGCAATGGCTGGGAGCCGCTGCTGGTTGAAGGCCATGAGCCCATGGCCATGCATCAGGCCATGGCCGCCGCCATGGACGAAGCGATTGCCCGCATTCAAACCATCAGGGCCGAGGCCCGCAGCAGCGCCGACCCCGAAGCGATCGCACGCCCGCACTGGCCCATGATCGTGTTGCGCTCGCCCAAGGGCTGGACCGGACCGGCCGCCCTGCATGGCCAGAAACTCGAAGGCTTTTGGCGCAGTCACCAGGTGCCCCTGCCCAACCCCAAGGGGGACCCTGAGCAACTGGCCATGCTCGAAACCTGGCTGCGCAGCTACCGGCCTGAGGAGCTGTTTGATGCCAACGGCACGTTGATGCCTGCGCTGCAGGCGCTCGCTCCGGCGGGTGAGCGGCGCATGGGCTCGAACCCGCACACCAATGGCGGCCTGCTGCGGCGCAAGCTGCACCTGCCCCAGAGCGCGGCCTATGCCGTGGCTCTCAGTGCTCCAGGCCAGCTCTTGCACGAGAACACCGCCCCCCTGGGCGAACTGCTGCGCGATGCGGTGCCCCGCAACCCCAACAACCTGCGCGTGTTCGGGCCCGATGAAACCGCCTCGAACCGCCTGCAGGCGCTGTACGGCAGCACCAACAAGGTGTGGATGGAAGAGATCTTGAGCGAAGACGCAGGCGGTAGTCACCTGGCGCGCAGCGGGCGGGTGGTCGAGATGCTGAGCGAACACACCCTGGTCGGCATGCTCGAGGGCTACCTGCTGACGGGCCGTTATGGCCTGTTTCACACCTACGAGGCGTTTGCCCATGTGATCGCCTCGATGTTCAACCAGCACGCCAAATGGCTGGAGAGCTGCCTGCGCCACGCCCCCTGGCGCGCCCCGATCGGGCCCTGGACCTGCCTGATCAGCTCAACGGTCTGGCGGCAGGACCACAACGGCTTCACCCATCAGGACCCGGGGTTCATCGATCTGGCGGGCAACAAAAGCGGCGAGGTGGTGCGCGTCTACCTGCCGCCCGATGCCAACAGCCTGCTGGCGGTGGCCGAAGCAGCCCTGGTGGAACCCAATGTCTGCAACATCATCGTTTCCGACAAACAGGCCCACCTGCAGTATCTGAGCCTCGAGCAGGCCCGTCAGCATGTGGCCAAGGGCATCGGCCTGTGGAGCTGGGCCAGCAACGACCACGCCGATGGCCAGGCCGATGATCCCGATGTGGTGATGGCCTGCGCTGGCGACATCCCTACCAAAGAAACCCTGGCCGCTGTTGAAATCTTGCGGCGCGAGATCCCGGCGCTGCGCATCCGCGTGCTGAATGTGGTGAAGCTGTTTGCCCTCACCCAGCCCAGCGAGCACCCCCACGGCCTGAGTGATCGTGATTTCGACACACTCTTCACCAAAGACCGGCCGGTGATCTTCAACTTCCATGGCTATCCCTGGTTGATCCACCGGCTGACCTACCGCCGCACCAACCACGCCAACTTCCATGTGCGTGGCTACAAGGAACGGGGCAACATCAACACCCCTTTGGAGTTGGCGATGAACAACCAGATCGATCGCTTCAATCTGGTGATCGATGTGATCGACCGCGTACCAGGTCTAGGCTCACGCGCCGCTCACATCAAAGAGCGCATGAAAGACGCCATCCTCTCCAACCGCTCCCATGCCCACGAGCACGGCATGGATGACCCCGCCATCTCCGACTGGCGCTGGGATTTGAGCCTGAACGCCAGCAGCTCTGGCTGATCGAGCCCGCCAGCCTGCCTGAGCCCCCTGCCCCGCCAGACCGCCACCCCCGCCAGCCGATGAGCGACACCGCACCCCTCAACCTGCACCTGCCGACACCGGCCTGCTACGCCGACCCACAGCGCAGCGGGCTGCGGGCCAAAGACGTGTTCGAAGGGATGACCGAGCACCTCTTCTACACGCTCGGCAAGCTCGCCCCGACCGCCAGCCGCCATGACCTCTACATGGCGCTGAGCTTTGCGGTGCGCGACCGGCTGATGACCCGCTACCTGGCGGGCATCGAGGCGATCAGAGCCACCCCGGCGCGAGTGGTGGCCTACCTGTCGGCCGAATTTCTGATCGGCCCGCAACTGGGCAACAACCTGCTGATGCTCGGCATCCAAGAAGAAGCCGCAGAAGCGCTGCGCCGCTTTGGCATCAACGACATCGCCGAGATCCTCGATGTTGAAGAAGAGCCGGGCCTGGGCAATGGGGGCCTGGGACGCCTGGCGGCCTGTTTTCTCGAATCGCTGGCCAGCCTGGAGATTCCGGCGACGGGCTACGGCATTCGCTACGAATTCGGCATTTTTGACCAGTTGATTCGCGACGGCTGGCAGGTCGAGATCACCGACAAATGGCTCAAGGCGGGCTGGCCCTGGGAGATCCCCCACCCCGATCAGGCCTGTTTTGTCGGTTTTGGCGGCCACACCGAAACCTTCAGAGACGAGCACGGCAAGCTGCGCTCGCGCTGGATCCCGGCTGAGCACGCGATCGGCATTCCCCACGATGTGCCGGTGCTGGGGTACCGGGTCAACACCTGCGACCGGCTGCGCCTGTGGCGTGCCGATGCCACCGAGAGCTTCGACTTCTACGCCTTCAACATCGGCGATTACTACGGCGCCGTCGAAGAAAAGGTGGGCTCGGAGACGCTCTCGAAGGTGCTGTATCCCAACGACGGCACCGACGAAGGCCGCCGCCTGCGCCTCAAGCAACAGCACTTTTTTGTCAGCTGCTCGCTGCAGGACATGATCCGCAGCCTCGATGAGCGGGGCATTCCCGTGCGCGAGTTTCCAGAGCACTGGGCCGTGCAGCTCAACGACACCCATCCGGCGATCGCCGTCGCCGAACTGATGCGGCTGCTGCTCGACGACAAGCTGCTCGATTGGGAGGAGGCCTGGGCGATCACCACCGCCTCGGTGGCCTACACCAACCACACCCTGCTGCCGGAGGCCCTCGAAAAATGGGGCCTGGACCTGTTCGGCTCCCTGCTGCCGCGCCATTTAGAGCTGATCTATGAGATCAACCGCCGCTTCCTGCAGCAGGTGCGGCTCAAATACCCCGGCAACGACCAGATCCTGCGGCGGGTCTCGATCATTGATGAAGACGGCCCCAAGGCGGTGCGCATGGCCCACCTGGCCACCGTGGCCTCGCACCACGTCAATGGCGTGGCAGCGCTGCACAGCGATCTGGTCAAGAGCGAACTGTTCCCCGACTTTGCCGCGATCTGGCCTGACAAGTTCACCAACGTGACCAATGGGGTCACCCCACGCCGCTGGCTGGCGCTGGCCAACCCGGAGCTGCGCGCCCTGCTCAACGACACGATCGGCGATGGCTGGGTCAAAGACCTCGACCAGCTCAGACAGCTCGAAGCCCATGCCGGCGATACGGCCCTGCTCGAGCGCTGGGAGCAGTGCAAACGTGAGGTCAAATGCCACCTGACCAGCTACATCCACCGCCACACCGG
>JBMSMG010000054.1:0-12169 GCA_049421025.1 Prochlorococcaceae cyanobacterium
GGTGCCCATACGGTTCTTTCAGTTGAAAACCCGGGAGCGAGTTCATGCATCCCACCGCCGAGCTGTTCACCGAAAAAGCCTGGGCCGCCATCGTGGCCTCGCAGCAGCTGGCCCAGCAGCGCCGCCAGCAGCAGATGGAGAGCGAGCACCTGTTTGCCGCGCTGCTGGCCCAGCAAGGCCTGGCGGGCCGCATCCTTGAAAAAGCCGGTGTTGATGTCGGCACCCTGAGCCAGAGGGTCGAGGCCTTTATTGCCGCCCAGCCATCGCTGAGTGCACCTCCTGAGAACGTCTATCTGGGCAAGGGGCTCAACACGCTTCTCGATCAGGCGGGTGAACTCAAGGGCAGCTATGGCGACAGCTACATCGCCATTGAGCATCTGCTGCTGGCGCTGGCGATCGATGATCGCTGCGGCAAACAGCTGCTCAGCCAGGCGGGCACCGATGCCGCCAAACTCAAAGATGCCGTCAACGCCGTGCGTGGATCGCAAAAGGTGAGCGACCAGAACCCCGAGGGCACCTACGAATCGCTGGAGAAGTACGGCCGTGATCTGACTGCGGCCGCCCGCGACGGCAAGCTCGATCCGGTGATCGGCCGCGATGAGGAGATCCGCCGCACGATTCAGATTCTCAGCCGCCGCACCAAGAACAACCCCGTGCTGATCGGCGAACCCGGCGTGGGTAAGACCGCCATCGTCGAAGGCCTTGCCCAGCGCATCGTCAATGGCGATGTGCCCCAGGCGTTGCAGAACAGACAGCTCGTGTCGCTCGACATGGGTGCTTTGATCGCCGGGGCCAAGTACCGCGGCGAGTTTGAGGAGCGGCTCAAAGCCGTGCTCAAAGAGGTCACGGCCTCCCAGGGTCAGATCGTGCTCTTCATCGACGAGATCCACACCGTCGTGGGGGCAGGCGCCACCGGCGGCGCCATGGATGCCAGCAACCTGCTCAAACCGATGCTCGCCCGCGGCGAACTGCGCTGCATCGGTGCCACCACCCTCGATGAGCATCGTCAGCACATCGAAAAAGATCCTGCACTCGAGCGACGCTTCCAGCAGGTGTTCGTCGATCAGCCCACTGTTGAAGACACAATCTCGATCCTGCGCGGGCTCAAAGAGCGCTACGAGGTGCACCACGGCGTACGCATCGCCGATAACGCCCTGGTGGCTGCTGCGGTGCTGAGCAGCCGCTACATCGCCGATCGCTTCTTGCCCGACAAGGCCATCGATCTGGTCGATGAATCGGCTGCGCGCCTCAAGATGGAGATCACCTCCAAACCCGAGGAGATCGACGAGCTCGATCGGCGCATCTTGCAGCTCGAGATGGAGAAGCTCTCGCTCGGCCGCGAGTCTGATGCTGCAAGCAAAGACCGCCTCGAGCGCCTTGAGAAGGAACTCGCCGAGCTGAGCGAGCAGCAGAGCACCCTCAATGCCCAGTGGCAGGCCGAAAAGGGTGCCATTGATGAGGTCAGCGCCATCAAAGAGGAGATCGAGCAGGTGCAACTGCAGATCGAGCAGGCCAAGCGCAACTACGACCTCAACAAGGCGGCTGAACTCGAGTACGGCACCCTGGCCGAGCTGCACAAAAAGCTGGCGGCCAAGGAGGCCGAACTCAGCGGCGGCGACGGCGGTGCTGAGGGCCGCGAGAAGACCCTGCTGCGCGAAGAAGTCACCGAAGACGACATCGCCGAGGTGATCGCCAAGTGGACCGGCATTCCGGTGGCCAAGCTGGTGCAGAGCGAGATGGACAAACTGCTCCACCTCGAAGACGAGCTGCACACCCGTGTGATCGGTCAGGCCCAGGCGGTCACCGCCGTGGCCGATGCGATCCAGCGCTCACGGGCGGGTCTGAGTGATCCCAACCGGCCGATCGCCAGCTTCTTGTTTCTGGGTCCCACCGGAGTGGGCAAGACCGAACTGTCCAAGGCGCTCGCCTCACAGCTGTTTGACAGCGAGGAGGCGATGGTGCGCATCGACATGTCCGAATACATGGAGAAGCACGCCGTCAGCCGCCTGATCGGCGCGCCTCCGGGCTACGTCGGCTACGAAGAAGGCGGCCAGCTCACCGAAGCAGTGCGCCGCCGGCCCTATGCGGTGATCCTGTTCGATGAGGTCGAAAAGGCCCATCCCGATGTGTTCAACGTGATGCTGCAGATCCTCGATGACGGCCGCGTCACCGATGGTCAGGGCCGCACGGTCGATTTCACCAACACGATCTTGATCCTGACCAGCAACATCGGCAGCAGCTCGATCCTCGATCTGGCAGGCGATCCGGAGCGCCATCACGAGATGGAATCACGGGTGAACGAAGCGCTGCGGGCTCACTTCCGGCCCGAGTTTCTCAACCGGCTCGATGAGACGATCATCTTCCACAGCCTCAAACAGGAGGAACTGCGCCAGATCGTCGAGCTGCAGGTCAAGCGCTTGGCCCTGCGCCTCGACGACAAAAAGCTCGGCCTTGAGCTGGGTGCCGATGCCCTCGACTGGCTGGCTGGCGTCGGCTACGACCCGGTTTACGGCGCCCGCCCGCTCAAGCGCGCCATTCAGCGCGAACTGGAAACGCCGATTGCCAAGGGCATCCTGGCGGGGCAGTTCACCGCCGGGCATGCGATTGCCGTTGGTGTTGAGCACGAGCGGCTGCGCTTTGAGCAGCGCGAACCAGCTCGGTTGCCGGTGCTGGTCTGAGCGCAGCGTTGCTGTTGGCTCAGCCCACCAGCGCATCAATGCGCTGAGCCAGCTCCAGATCAAGTGACGAGAGCCCACCGGCGTCATGGGTGGTGAGATCGATCACCACCTTGTTCCAGACGTTGAACCACTCGGGGTGATGCCCCAGGGTTTCGGCGATCAGGGCCACACGGCTCATGAAGCCGAAGGCCTCGTTGAAATCGGCAAAGCGCAGTTCGCGGTGCAATTTGCCGTTGAGCAGGCTCCACTGCGGCAGGGTCTGCGGCAAGGCGTCGATCTGCTCAGGGCTCAGGGGTTGGGCGCTCATGTTGATCTTGAGGGAGATGTCAATTCCGCTCGGCCGTCAGCTCATGCGCCCATCAACTGCAGGGCAATGCTCCTGTGGTGCCGGCCGTCACGGTGCTCCCAAAGGTAGACCTCCTGCCAGGTGCCAAGCACAAGCTGCCCATAGGCGATGGGCAGGCTCAAGCTGGTGCAGGTCAGCGCCGTGCGGATGTGAGCTGGCATGTCGTCTGGCCCTTCGTCGTCATGGCTGTAATGGCGATCTCGGGGCACCAGTTCGCTCAGATACGCCTCTAGATCGGCCAGCACGCGCGGATCGGCATTTTCGTTGATGGTCAATGAGCAACTGGTATGCAGTGCAAGCGCCACGCACAGTCCTTGCTGCAGGCCGCTTTGCGCAATGGCCTTGTTGATGGCGCCACTGAGCCGCGTGAACCCAGCCCCAGTGGTCGTGATCTGCAGTTGGTCAGAGACTTGACGCAGCATTACGATCTGCCGTGGCTGTTGAGTGCTGATCCGATGCCGCGTTCTGCATCAGGTGACTCTGACCAGGGCATCTGCCTTCAATCAACACCTTCTCATGGCAGGGTGGCAACAGCCAGCGGCGCAGTGCTCGCTCTCGCAGCGCTGGCCGCGATCGTGAGCCCACAGCCTGCTCTGGCCCAACGCGTGGTGCCCAAGATCGGCACCATCTGCCCGTTGGGGTATGTCGACACCCTCAACGGCAAGTGCAGCACCCTCGGCTTGATGCGCTACACCGTGCAACCCACCAACGGCAAGGCCTGCCCAGAAGGGTGGATGAATGTCGGCGGCGGTTACTGCCGCAAAAAGTGAATCAGAACCATCGCCTGATCTGACCTGTTGCGATCTGCACCTCCCTCAGGAACAGCAGCACGGCCACCATCAGGCAGGCCATGGCCAGCACAAACAACGGCACCACCAGCAGGGCAAGGTCAAGGCTTGCGACTGCGCTGACAAACACAATCGCCACCACCAGCGCCACCAGCAAGATGGTCACGGTGGCAAATTCGATCGCCTTGAGCATCAAGGCCATGCGGCGTTTCTGCAGTTGCAGCTCTTGCCTGGCTTCACGGGTAACGGCCACCGAGCTGTCGCTGGTCTGAGCCTTGAGCTCGCGGCCGCGGTCGATGATCCGCGCCAGACGGTTGGTGATCACCCCAAGCAGACCGCTGATCCCGGCCAACAGAAAGACCGGCGCAACCGACAGTTGAATCGCCCGTGCCAGCCCTTCAACAGGCGCCATCACCATCAACAGTTGCAGCGGCAAGGGCAGCGGCATCCAACAACAGCCAGGTGGCTTGGGCAGGTCTGCCCAAACCTATCGGCCTCTGGAGCACCAGACCATCGTCATGGGGTGCCGCAGCGGTTGTGCCCTCTGCTGGCAAGTTCGCGCTTGCGGCTCTCCAGCGTTTTGAGCTCCTGGCAGAGGTTCTGGATGTAGGCGCTGACATCGGAACCTGAGCGCTCAAGTCCTTTGAGCACCATCAGGTCGTCGATGAGATGGTCAATGCGGTTGTTGATTCGCTCCCATTGCAGATCAGCCATGCTCAGCACCGTCTTGCCTATGACCAGCCTGGGTACGGCCTGTGTTGTGAGGCGCGCAGCGCCGTTGCTGTCTTGCGCTGAATCTGCAGCAGCAGCGGCCGGCTTGGGCGACAACGCGCGGCTGGGTCTGACCATTCATGATTCTGTTGGAGATTGGACTGTCTTGCTGGTCTGCGATGACTGATGCCTTCATCCGGCTCCAGCAGCACCTGCATCAGACCCGACTGCTGGGTTCGATTAGCAGTGCTCTGTATTTCGATCAGAACACGGTGATGCCCGCTGCTGGTGCTGCCTGGCGCGGCGAGCAGTTGGCGTTGTTGGCAATCCAGCTGCATGAGCGCCAGAGCAGCAGTGCCTATGCCGATTTGCTGGCTGCGGCTGAGGCCGAGTTGCGCCCCGACGACCCCGAGCAGCGCCATCGCAACCTGGCGCTGCTGCGGCTGGAGCTTGCGCGTCAGCGCGCGTTGGATCCTGCCCTGGTGGCCGCCTTGGCACAGGCGCAGTCGCGCGGTAATGCCATTTGGCAAGATGCTCGCCAGCGCAATGATTTTGCGGCGTTTGCACCAGCTCTGGAGAGCTTGATCGCCCTGCGCGCTCAACAGGCGAGCCAACTGGCCACGGCTGAGCCGGTGGCGCGCAGTCCTTGGGAGGTGCTGGCCCAGCCGTTTGAACCCGATGTGAGCAAGGCGCAGCTGCAGGGGCTGTTTGCCCCTTTGCGTGCTGAGCTGCCGGCGCTCTTGGATCGTGCACGTTGCATGGCCCCTGCTGGTGGCGGGGCATCGGCCCCTGAGCACGATTTGCCAGAGCCACTGCAGGAGCAGCTCTGCAGTGAGCTGCTCGCAAGCTGGGGCTACAACGCCGATCAATGCCACCGGGCCCGATCGGCGCATCCGTTTTCATGCACGCTTGGGCCTGGCGATTTCCGCATCACCACGCGGGTGGTGAGCGGTCAGCCGCTCTCAGCGTTTCTGGCAACGGCCCACGAGTGGGGTCACTCGCTGTATGAGCAGGGCCTGCCCCGCAGCGATGACCACTGGTTCCCCTGGCCTCTAGGTGAAGCCACCTCGATGGGGGTGCACGAATCACAGTCGCTGTTCTGGGAGTGCCGGGTGGCGCGCAGCAGGGCCTTTGCCCAGCGCTGGCATCCGCGGTTCAGCGCTGAGCTGGGCGGTGACCCCTGGGGCGGGGCGTTTGGCTTCTGGCGCGCGTTCAATCCCCTCAGGCCTGGCTTGATCCGGGTGGAGGCTGACGAACTCAGTTACTGCCTGCACATCGTGCTGCGCTACCAGCTAGAGCTGGCCCTGCTTGAAGACGATCTGCCGGTGGCCGAGTTGCCGCAGCAGTGGAACCGGCAGATGCAGGAGCTGTTGGGTCTGACGCCCTCAAGCGATCGTGAGGGTTGTTTGCAGGACATTCATTGGGCTGAGGGACTGTTTGGTTATTTCCCCAGCTATGCCTTGGGGCATCTGATCAGTGCCCAGCTTGCGATGGCGATGGAAGAGGCGCTCGGACCAATTGAAACGCTGATCGCAACTGCTCAGGAGTCGGCCTTGCAGAGCTGGTTGGCCCGTCATGTCTGGTCTTGGGGACGCAGCGTCAATGCTGGTGAGCTCGTGCAACAGGTCACGGGCCAGTCGCTCAGTGCCGAGCCCTTTTTGGCCTACCTGTGCGGCAAGCTCGAGCGCCTGGAGACCGGTCCTTAGGATCACGGGCTGCAACTGCGCGCCCCGCTCTGCCCATGGCCAACATCGACCACGCTCCAAGCCGCACCATGCTCAACCTGCTGCATGTGCTGCCTGCTTTTGCCGATGAGGGTGAGCTGCGGCTCAATGCGATTGTCGAGCTCAACTCGATGACGATCAACAAGTACGAGTTGATCACCGAAACCGGTCATCTCAAACTGGATCGGGTTGGTTATTCCTCGCTGGCCTACCCCTTTGCCTATGGCTGCATTCCCCGCACCTGGGATGAAGATGGCGACCCACTTGATATTGAAATTGTTGGTGTCACCGAACCGCTGATTCCAGGCTCCTTGGTCGAAGCCCGCATCATCGGCATCATGACCTTTGACGATGGCGGCGAGGTCGACGACAAGGTGATCGCCGTGCTGGCCGACGACAAGCGCATGGATCACATCACCAGCTACACCCAGTTGGGTGACCATTGGCTTAAGGAAACCCAGTACTACTGGGAGCACTACAAAGATCTCAAGAAGCCGGGCACCTGCAAGGTCAATGGCTTTCTCGAGCCCGCCGAAGCGGTTCGCATCATTAAAGAGTGTGAGCAGCGCTATCTGCAGCAAATCGACGCCAAGCTCGTTAACTGAGCACTGAGCGAGTCGAAAGAGATTCTGCAGATCTGCTGGATCGCATCCTTTAGCAGTGGCCATCCCCTTAGGGTGACGGCCACTGACCCTGTTGTTGTGAGTCCGGCTTCGTTTCCCCCTTCCAGCCCGAACCATGGCTGTCAGCGCGGGGCCGAGCACACGGCTCTGAAATGGGGTTGTGATGGCGAGCTCTCGGCGCTGGATCTGCAGCGCATACTTGAGCGCCTCACCGCCGTAGATCCTGCGGCCGAGGCGCTCAGCCAGCATTTCGATTCAGCTCAGCTGGGTTGAGCCCCGCCCAGGCTGCGGCGAGCCAGGGCCCTGGCCTTGCCATCGCGACTGGCCAGGCCGCAGAGCGTCTTGACGCTCAGGCCAGAGCCCGGCAGTCCATGGGGTAGCGCTGCCAGTCCCTCAGCGGGCACCTCAAACACCGGCAGTTGACGCAGACCATTGGGTTCGAGTTGATCTTCGAGCTGGGCCAGGTGGGCGCTGCTGGGCAGCCAGATCAGCTCGTCGCGCAGGCAATCGCGCAGCACACATGCGCCCTGTTGCCGGCTCAGGGTGCGCTGCACATCGGCCAGGGTGACCAGGCCGATCACCCAGGGGCCATCCACCACCAACAGGCAGTGGCCATGGGCCTCAACCAAACTGTTGAGAGCGTCTGCGGCGCTGGTCTCTGCTTCGAGCAGCAAGGGGGCTTCGGGCTCTAGGGCCTGGCAGACACTCAGCTGGCTGAGCACCCCGCGCCGCTCCTCTTCACTTGGATCGGGGCCCAACAGGCCGGGATCCTGCAGCCCTTGCCAGCGCTCCACCAAAGCAGCGCTCAGGCCTGCTGCCGCCATTAACGGCAGCACGATGCGAATGTCGCGGGTCAGCTCAAACAGCAGGATCAGTGCAGTCAGCGGTGCACGGGCGCTGCCGGCGAGCACCGCCGCCATGCCCACCATGGCGTAAGCCGGTGGTGCGGCAACAGCCAAATGCAGCCCACCAGTGCCCAGCACCTGCCCGTAGCAATTGCCCAGCACAGCCCCCAGCACCAAGGCCGGCGCAAACCCGCCACCAACAAAGCCTGTGGCGTTGCTGAGGCCAGTGGCCAGCAGTTTGGCGCCCAGAAGCAGCACCAGGGTCAACAGCGGAATGCCACCGCCATTGCCCAACAGCGCTTCGATGGTGTCGTAGCCAACGCTGAGCACTTGCGGAAACTCAAGGGCGATCGCTCCGACAGCCAGGCCCCCGAGGGCACCAGGCAAGCCAACGGGCAGCTGACGCAGCAGGCGTTGCAGGCGCTGGTTGCGTCCGAGCGCCAGCAGCTTGATCAGCGCCACTGACATGAAACTGGCGAGCACACCCAGGCCCAGGTACAGCGGCAGCTCCCAGAGGGAGCGCACGTCGTAGGCCGGCAGCCGCAGGATGGGCGTATCGCCCAGCCCCACCTGCACCACCAGGGTGGAGGTGATGGCAGCCACCAGCACCGCGCGCAGGCTTGGGCGCCCACCAAGGCCGCTGAAGCTGCCCTCAAAGGCAAAGAACACCCCGGCGATCGGGGCTTTGAAACCGGCGGCCAGGCCCGCCGCCACCCCTGCTGCTACCAAGGCTTTCTGGCTCTGCGGCGTCAGCCGTGCCTTGAGCGCCAGCCACAGCCCAATGTTGCCGCCCGATTCCACGCTGGGTCCTTCAGGCCCCAGTGAGGCGCCGCTGCCTAGGCTCAACGAAGCGCTCAGCAAGCGCAGCAGGGGCAGCTTGGGCGCGGCGGCCATGTCGCCGTCGGCCATGGCCATCAAGCTGGGCAGGCCCGGTCCCAAATCGCCCAGCCAGCGCCGCAGCACCCCAACAAGTGCGCCGCCCAGGGTGGGCACCACCAGCACCGGCCAGAGGCTGAGCCAGTCGGGCACCTGCAGGCTGGGTAGTGGCAGTGGTTCGGGCGGTGGCGGCGGCGGTGGCAGCAGCCCCAGACCCCCCAGGCCGATCTGCAGCAGTTGTTGCAGCGGGGCGGCACGCAGCGGCTCAACAGGTGGCGGTGGCGGCGGCGCGGGCAGCTCCAGCGGATGCAAGGGGCTGCGGCCGATGGTCAGCAGCCCCTCAACAAAGGGCCCGAACAGAAAGGTGTTGATGAAGGCCAGTAGCTCATGGAATCCCACCACCGCCAGGCCGGTCAGCACCCCGAGCAGGGCGGCCCAGGCCAGCAGGTTCCATTGCAGCGGCGGGGCTTGAAGCTCGCCGTCAGGCCTCGGGGCGAACGGTTGCAAAAATCTCCTCCAGGATCTCCCCGGCGCCTTGAGCCTTGAGCTTGTGGGCCAGGGCGATGCCGATGGCCTCTGGATCGTCCTGGGCGCCGCGCGCTTCGTCGCGGATCAGGCGTATCCCATCAAGGCTGGCGACCATGCCGGTGAGCACGAGCGTGTCGCCTTCAAAGCGGGTGTTAACGCCAATCGGCACTTGGCAACCACCTTCAAGCTCCCGCAGGAAGGCGCGCTCGGCCAGGCAGCGGCGTGCTGTCGGGGTGTGCTCGAGCACTTTGATCTGCGCCAGTACCGCGGCATCGCCGTCGCGGCATTCGATGCCCAGGGCTCCCTGTCCCACGGCGTGCAGCGAGATGCTCGGATCGATCAGTTCATGGATCCGATCACCCAGCCCCAGTCGGCCTAGGCCCGCGGCCGCCAGGATCAGACAGTCGAATTCACCTGAATCGAGCTTCTCCAGACGGGTGATCACGTTGCCGCGCACATCCTTAAACGTCAGGTGCGGAAAGTGATGGCGCAACTGGGCCAGGCGGCGCAGCGAACTGGTGCCGACGACCGCACCCTCGGGCAGGGTCGCCAGGCTCTTGTCGTTGTGCTTGGCGTGCACCACCAGAGCATCGGCAGGATCTTCGCGTTCGGTGATGCAGCCCAGCATCAGCCCTTCGGGCAGGTTGGTGGGCAGGTCCTTGAGACTGTGGACAGCAATGTCGGCGCGGTCCACCAGCATCTGGGCTTCGAGTTCTTTGGTGAACAAGCCCTTGTCGCCGATCTTGGCGAGCGCCACATCGAGGATCTTGTCGCCCTGGGTGGCCATCGCCTCGATGGTGATCTCCAGGCCTTGGTGGGCCTTGGCCAGTTCATCGCGCACCCAGTGGGTCTGCACCATGGCCAGCTGGCTGCGGCGGGAGGCGATGCGCAGGTGGTTGGCCATCAGTCCTGAATCACAGCCGCCAAGCCTAGGCACCAGTGGTCTCGCTGCTGAGTGATCCGCTTGAGTCGTGATCAGTCGTCGCGATCCGCTGACGGGCTGCCTCAGCCAAACAGGTCCAGCGGCAGCGGGCCCCAGGTGTCTTCGGCGCCTGGATCGCTTGGGCTGTGGCCGGTGATGAGCAACCCTTGACCCAGTCCGCTTTCGGGGCGCAGCTGATAGCGGCCAGTGTTCTGGTTGCCTTTGAGAAAGGCTGCTTCATGCACATCGCTATCGCTGGGGCTGGCCGGATCGGCCTCGAGGGCCGGCCAACCCTGGGCGGCTTCAAGTGCGCGCAGGGCCTTGATGGCTTCGGCTCCGTTGCTGGCCATGACACCGATGGTGAACCAGTCGCAGGCGGCAAGCCTGGGCTCAAGCTCAGCCTTCAGGCTGTCGCGCTGGCTCTGATCCAACTGTGGGGCGCTGCGCAAGCCGCGCAGATCGGCAAGGGACATGCTCATTTAGGGAGTGTTCCACACAAAGCGCGACGAGGCCGCATAGTTCCAGACGAACACCACCAGAATCCCGGCCAGTTGGGCCCAAAAGGTGTCGCGCGCCACGAAGCTGTAGTACGCCGAAGCCAGGCCCACATTGGCGAGCACCGGCAACGAGGCCACCAGCAGAAACTTGAGCAGTCCCCGCAGCAGGGCAATGCCTTCCAGCCGCTGAAAGCGGAAGGTCAAGGCGTTGTTGATCAGGTAGTTCGAGCTCGCTGCGCTCACCACCGCAAAGGGCAAGGCCTGCTCAAAGCCAAGCCCGATCATCCCCATCAACACCTGGGTCACCAGCAGCTGCACCACCACTCCAGAGGCGCCAACCAAGCCAAAGCTGATGGCCCGCCGCGGCAGCAGTCTCAGGCTCAAGCTATGCAGGATTGAGATCAGAAAGTCCCAGAAAATCGCCAGATCGAGTTTGGAGCTTCCATAGCTGCGCGGTTGAAACTGCAGCGGCACCTCGGCGGTTGCCAGCCGCCCGCGGCTCACCGCCAGGAGCTCATAGAGAAACTTGAATCCGTTGACATCGACAGCGCGGATCAGCGGCAGCAGGGGCTCCAGCCGCAGTGCAAAACATCCGCTCATGAAGTCGCTGAGCTCGCTGTAGCGCGCTGGCAGGCTGAAGCGGGCACAGGCGTTGGCCCAGCTCGAGCCGGTTTCCCGGCGGCCGCTCAACCCGGCAATGCTGGCCTGGGGGTGAAAGCGGCTGCCAATCACCAGATCGAGATCGCTCCCGCACAGGGTGTCGATCGCCTGCTCGACCGTCTCTGGCGGGTGCTGCCCGTCGCTGTCCATCACCACAGCGATATCGCCGGTGGCATCGAGCAGGCCTTCTTTGATGGCGCTGGCCAGACCCGAGCGCCCCACGCGCCGAATCAGCCGCAGCCTCGGTTCATGGTGGGCCAGCTGCCGCACCAGCTCGGCCGTGCCATCGGCAGAGTCATCGTCAACGACGAGGATCTCAAGCTCGAAACGCCGCTGCAAGGGCAGCAGCTGCGCCAGCAGCGGTTCGATGTTGCCCCGCTCGTTGTAGGTGGGCAACACGATCGAAACCCGCAGGGTCATGGCATTCAGCAAAAAAGCCGGGGCTCAGGCCACCGGCTTGCTCAACCTAGGACGGCTGCTTGATGCGGGTTACTTGATGTACTCCTTGAGCACGCCGTTGCGGTTGGGGTGGCGCAGCTTGCGCAGGGCCTTGGCCTCGATCTGACGGATGCGCTCGCGGGTCACATCGAAGATCTGGCCGATCTCCTCGAGGGTCTTCATGCGGCCGTCATCAAGGCCGTAGCGCAGCCGCAGCACATCGCGCTCGCGGGGGCTCAAGGTGGCGAGCACACCTTCGAGGTCTTCGCGCAGCAGGTTCTTGGCGACATCCTGCTCGGGGTTCTCGATGTCGGCTTCGATGAAGTCGCCCAGGCGGGAGTCTTCTTCTTTACCGATCGGGGTTTCCAGCGAGATCGGCAGCTGGGCGCTCTTGGCGATGAAGCGCAGCTTCTCGATGGTCATCTCCATCGATTCGGCGATCTCCTCTTCGGTTGGTTTGCGGCCGAACTCCTGACTCAGGGTCTTGGTGGTCTTCTTGATGCGCGAGATGGTCTCGTACAGGTGCACCGGCA
>JBMSMG010000055.1:0-11953 GCA_049421025.1 Prochlorococcaceae cyanobacterium
GTGTCCGTGTCTGTGTCTGGATCTGGACCTGGATCCGGGTCTGTAGCTGACTGTTGAGATCGCTGCCTGGGGGGGTGCCCCGTGATGCCCAGGCTTTGCACGTCTGCGTGGTTAACCCCCTCCTTTGCTTTTGCCTTTCCCTTTGCCTTTGCTTCTTCCTTTGCTTTTTCCTTTGCCTTGGCTTTTGCCTTTCCCTTGCCAATCGGACCATGGTCATGACCATGGTCATTTGTGCAAGGCGGTGGGAATGCTCTCCAGAGCACTGAACCCCCCCCATCTCCAACCATGCGAATGATCACGGCGTCACAGTTCAAGGCCCAGTGCCTGGCGCTCATGGACCAGGTGGCTGCGGCCCGTCAGCCACTCACAATCGTCAAACGCGGCCAGCCTCTGGTCCAGTTGGTGCCCGTGCCCACCCAGCGGCCTCAGACGCCTTTTGGCGTGGCGTCGGGTGGCCGCATTTTGGTGGAGCTGGCCGCACGCAGTGGGCGCCGGTGATCCTGCTCGACACCCACGTGCTGCTGTGGTGCTCGCTGCAGCATCACCGTCTGGGCTGCTGTGCCCGAGCTGAAATCAGCCGGGCCTGGAGCGCTGGCGTTCTTTCGGTGAGTGCGATCAGTTTCTGGGAGGTGGCCCAGCTGCGTCAGCACGGAGCACTGCTGCTCGCCTGGAGCACAGAGGCCTGGCGCCAGGAATGGCTGCGGCAAGGCTTGCGCGAGCTGCCGCTCGATGGGGCGCTGGCGGCGGCGGCGGCCCTGGAAGGGATGCCGCAGCGGGCACCCTTCGCTCAGCGCTGCATGGTTGCTGCGGCAAGGGCAACAGGGGCGACCTTGATCACCGCTGATCCACACCTGCTGGCCTGGACGGGTGATCTGCAGCGGCTGGATGCCCAGAGCTGAACTGGTGCTGAGCCTTGTAACGCGGGACACTGGGCGCCATTGATCCTGTTTCACGCTGATGCCCAGCCCTTTCTCTGAGTCGCCTGTTGGGCCGGGCCAGCATGAGGGCCATCCGCCTGAGCGCTGGAGCTCGGCGTTGGGCTTTGTGCTCGCGGCGGCCGGTAGTGCCGTGGGTCTGGGCAACCTCTGGGGCTTTGCGTACCGCGCTTCCCAGGGGGGCGGGTTGGCGTTTGTGGTGCTCTATGTGCTGATCGTGCTGCTGGTGTGCCTGCCGGTGCTGATCGCCGAAATGGTGCTGGGCCGCAGCACTGGCCATGCGCCACTTTTGGCGCCGATCACCGCAGGCGGGCGCCGCTGGGCCCCCTTGGGCTGGCTGTTTATGGCCGCGGCGGTGGGCATCTTGAGCTACTACTCGGTGCTCATGGGCTGGACCGGCCGCACCCTGCTGCATGCGCTGCTGGTGGGCCTGCCGGCCGATAGGGCAACGGCCGAGGCGTTCTTTGGCGAGATCAGCACCGGCGGCGATGCGGTTGCAGGCCATGTGCTCAGCCTGGCGCTCACCGGGGTGGTGGTGGCCGCCGGCATCCGAGCCGGCATTGAGCGGCTGACCCGCTGGGGCATTCCGCTGTTGTTTGTGCTGCTGCTAGCGCTGCTGATCTGGGCGTCGTTTCTGCCCGGTGCCCAAGAGGGCTATCACACCTTTTTGCTCAAGTGGGACCCCAGCAAGTTGAGCGATCCCACCACGATTCGCAACGCGTTCACCCAGGCGTTCTTTTCGATCGGGGCGGGCATTGGTTGCATCTTGGCTTACGCGGCCTACCTGGATCAGCGCAGTTCAATTCCTACCGAAGCGGTCGCTGTGGTGGGCATGGATACGGCTGTGGGGCTCATGGCCGGCTGCGTCACCTTTCCGCTGGTGGCCAGCTTTGCCCTTGGCGATGTGGTCAGCGGCAGCACCGTGGGCACGCTGTTTATTGCGCTGCCCACCGGCATGGCGTCTTTGGGCGGCACCGGGCGCGTGGTGGCGGTGGCTTTCTTTGTGCTGGCCTACATCGCCGCGATCACCTCGTCGGTGTCGCTGCTTGAGGTGCCGGTTGCCTCGCTGATGGACCGGCTGGGCTGGAGCCGCCGCCGCACGGTGTGGCTGAGCGTGCTGGTCGTCACCGTGCTGGGACTGCCTGCAGCGCTCAACACCACAGTGCTGGAGCGCATGGATGCGGTCTTTGGCGGGGTGCTGCTGATCGCCGGCGGTCTGCTGCTGGCGCTGCTGCTGGGCTGGGGAGCCCACAAGCGGCTGCGCGATGACCTGCTGGCCTCAGGCAGCGCGCCAGCACTGGTGAGCCGTTTGCTGTGGCTGCTGCGCTGGGTCTCGCCCACCGCCATCAGCATCGGCCTGGTGATTTCGCTGGTGGATCTGGCCCGCAGCTGGAGCGGGGCCTAAGCCCTTACTCGATGCGCTTGGCCTGGCGGATGCCGCCGGTTTCAGGGCCGTTGCGATCAGCGCCGGGGGCCCAGTGGCGCAGCCGCAATGGGGTGGCTGGATCCAGGCTCATGGTGGTGCGCCAACCGCTGATCCAGTCGATCACCACGGTGGAGCCATTGATGCTCCATACACCTGCTGCACGGTTGTCGATGTCGTTGAAGGCCTGGCCGTTCGAGAGCAGGGTGGCGGTGTAAGGCTTGAGCTCGCTTTGGGCCGGCGGAAAGCTGTAGACCCCGACCACCTGGGCCTCGGCGCCGCTGAGCTTGACCGCCGGGCCAAAGTTGAAAGGCACGCTGCCGCGGCTCTGGCCGGGCTGCCAGGCGGCATGGCTCAGCCCCTGGGGTCCGACGTAGATCCAGTCGGTCCAGCCGTCGCCGTAGTCGATGCGCACGCCGTTGCCCCACGCCTGCCAGCGGCCCAGTTCGCGCATCTCGTTGGGGCTCAACCGTGTGGCGCCAGCTGAGGGCACGCCTTCGGCGCCGACGGTGCTGACTGCTTTGCCTCCCGGAAACAGCCGCACGTTGAACAGGTTGTTGCGGTTGTCGGTGAGGGCCCAGGTGCCAATGAAGCTGCGCGTGTCGGGTTCGGCTGCTTGTTCAGGCTTTGCGCTTTGGCCTTTGGCCTCGGCTTGCGCGAACGCCGCAGCTGGCACCATCAGAGCCAGACCGGCCAGCCCAAGCGGCGCTGCCAACAGCAGAGAAGCAGACAGCAGGTTCAACGGGCGGCGAGGCATCAGGGTGGCTTGCAGGAGCGCCTCGATTCTGGGCTTAACTGAGCCCAGTTGCGCGTCGCTTGTGACTGCTCTGCCTGGCTGGCTGCAGCGCTGGAACTTCATCGAGCGGGCCCGCCACGAGCGCACGCTGTGGGATGCGTTTGAGCGCGGCGAGCCGATCGAGCAGCTGGTCGAGCAGTGCCGCAGCGCGGTGGCAGCAGGCGATCAGAGCCGTGCCTTTGAGCTGGAGGTGTGGACCACCACAGCGGCGCGCATCCGCAAGATCGAGGCGCTGATGGCCAAGGGTTCTGGCCCGTCAGACAACTGAGCTCAGAGCCGCAACGTTTAACGCCTGAGCCAGTCGGTGATGCCGCCTGGTTTGTCGATCAGCTCGATGCCGGCCTGCAGCAGCTGGGCGCGAATCTGATCAGCTTTGGCAAAGTCTTTGGCGGCCTTGGCCGCGCGGCGCTGCTCGATCAGGGCGTTGATCTGGGCCTCACTGGGGCCTGCGCTGTCGTCAACCGAAGGCTTGCTGCCTGCAACGGCTGCTGAAGCTGCGGCGCCTTTGGCTTCAGCCTTAAGACCCAGGACGCCGGCCAGCTCGTGAAGCAAGGCGCCCCGTTGGCGCATGGCCCCGGCCGATGCATCTGTTGAAGCAGCCTGGTCGCCCCGTTCGATGCGGTTGGCCAGGGCACGCAGGGGCTTGGCCAGTTCAAACAGCACCGCCAGCGCCGCCGAGGTGTTGAGGTCATCGTCCATGGCGGTGATGAAGCGCTCGCGGGTGGCCTCCAGGTCCGCTGGCAGAGCCGCATCCCGTTGGGCCTCGATCGCAACGCTCGTTGTTGGCGACGGTGGTGCTGCTGTGATGGCACTTGTGTTTGCTGTGGCCTGCATAAGCCCCAGCGCTGCGTTGAGCCCCTGCCAGCCAGTGGCAGCCGCCTCTAGGGCTTCAGCGGTGAAATCGAGCGGTTTGCGGTAGTGGGCCTGCAGCACAAACAGCCGCAGGGTCATGGGGCTGATTCCGCTCTCCAGCAGAGCGCGGATGGTGGTGAAGTTGCCGAGCGATTTGCTCATCTTGGTGCCGCCCACATTGACCATGCCGTTGTGCAGCCAGGTGCGCGCCAGGGGCTGGCCAGTGGCGGCTTCCGATTGGGCGATCTCGTTCTCGTGGTGGGGAAAGATCAGGTCGGCGCCGCCCAGGTGAATGTCGATCGTGGTGCCGAGTTCTTCGCGCACCATCGCCGAGCATTCGATGTGCCAGCCCGGCCTGCCCGGGCCCCAGGGCGAGTCAAAACTCGGTTCGCCCGGTTTGGCGCCCTTCCACAGGGCAAAGTCAAACGGGTGCTGTTTGCGGGCCTCTTCTTCTGTGGCGGTGCGGCCGCTGGCTCCTTCCTGCTGTTCGGCCAGATCACGGCCGCTCAACTTGCCGTAGTTCTGCTGTTTCATGACGGCGAAGTAGACATCGCCGTCGGCTGAATAGGCGGCGCCTTTGGCCTCCAGCTCGCCGATCAACGCGCGAATGCCGTCAAGGCAGCGGGTGGCCCTGGGCATGCGATCGGCGCGCATGATGTTCAGGGCGTCCATGTCGGTAAAGAACGCTTCGATGTTGCGTTCGCTCACCGCTTCCATCGAGCTGCCTTCTTCGGCAGCGCGATGGAGAATTTTGTCGTCGATATCGGTGAAGTTCTGCACGAACGTCACCGCGTAGCCGCGCCAGATCAAATAACGCCGCAGCACATCCCAATTGATGTAACTGCGGGCATGACCCAGGTGGCACAGGTCATAGACGGTGACTCCGCAGCAGTAGATCCCAACGCGGCCGGCCACCAGGGGCTCAAAGGGCTCGACCCGCCGGGTCAGGGTGTTGGTGAACCGCAGGGTCACAGGCGTTGCAAGGGGCCTAGTGGGTGCACCGTAAATGGCAGGCCTTGGTGAGCATGCTTATTTCGCCTCCATCCAGTTGGCACCAATGCCGGTTTCGACCAGCAGCGGCACCGACAGGGTGACGGCCTGCTCCATGGTGGTTTTGACCAGATCGCGCAGCTGGGGCATGGCCGCAGGGTCGGCCTCGAGCACCAGTTCGTCGTGCACCTGCAGCAGCAGCCGTGCCGGCAGGCTCGCGGCGGCCAGGGCGTGGTCCAGTTGCACCATCGCCAGCTTGATGATGTCGGCCGATGAGCCCTGGATGGGTGCATTGGCCGCTGCCCTGAGCTGCTGGGCTTCCATGCCGGCGCGGCGGGCGTTGTCGAGATCGATCGCTAACGGGTCCTGGCCCAAAAGGCGCCCCAGCCCGGCCGGGTCAAAGGCAAACGGGCGGCGGCGGCCCATCAAGGTTTCGACGTAGCCGCGGCTCAGGGCCAGCCGCTCTTGCAATTCTAAAAAGGCAAACACCTTGGGGTAGCGCTGCTTGTAGCGCTGTAGGAACTCCTTGGCCTGCACCTGGCTCACCCCGGTTTCGCGGGCAAAACGCTGGGCGCCCATGCCGTAGATGACGCCGAAGTTGATTGTTTTGCCCAGACGGCGCTCATCGCTGCTGATCGACTCGCCTTCGGCCTTCTCGAGCAGCAGGCGGGCGGTGAGCTGGTGCACATCGTCTCCGCTTTGGTAGGCGTTGATCAGCACCTCTTCTCCTGAGAGGTGCGCCAAGATGCGCAGCTCAATCTGCGAGTAGTCGGCTGAGAGCAGCTGCCAGCCTTCTTGGGGTAGAAACGCCTTGCGGATCCGCCTGGAGAACTCGGTACGCACCGGAATGTTCTGCAGGTTGGGGTTGCTGCTTGAGAGGCGCCCGGTGGCGGTGACCGCCTGGTTGAAATCGGTGTGCACGCGACCGGTTTCGGGTTCCACCAACTGCGGCAAGGCATCGACGTAGGTGCTCTTGAGCTTGCTGAGGGTGCGGTGCTCCAGCACCAAGGGCACCACCGGGTGGTCGGCCTCGAGCTTCTCGAGCACGGCGGCATCGGTGCTCCAGCCGGTTTTGGTTTTGCGCGATTTTTTGCGGTCGAGCCCCAGGGTTTCAAACAGCAGCTCGCCCAGTTGTTTGGGGGATGCCAGGTTGAAATCGCATCCGGCTGCGGCTTTGGCCTCGGCTTCAAGGCGCGTCAGGGTTGCCGATAGCTCGCCTGATAGCTCCTTGAGGTAGTCGATGTCGATGCGGATGCCGGTGGCTTCCATAGCCGCCAGCACCGGCTCCAGCGGTTGCTCCACCTGCTCGAGCAGTGGCAGCAGCGCCGGGCCCAGGTCGCTGAGTTGGGAGCGCAGCACCCTTGCCAGCCGCCAGGTGAGGTGCACATCCATGCCGCAGTACTGGGCGGCGTCTTCAATGGAGACCACCGAAAAATCGGCGCCCTTGGGTACGAGCTCGCTGTAGCTGGTGGGGCTGAAACCAAAGTTGCGCTCCGCCAACACCTCGAGGCCGTGCTTGGCATTGGCATCGCGCAGGTAGTCGGCCAGCAGCGTGTCGAGCGCCACGCCAGCGAGGGCGATGCCGTGGCGCAGCAGGATCAGCCGGTCGTATTTGGCGTTCTGCAGCGTCTTGGGGTGCTGGCTGCTGCTCAGCCAGGGGGTCAGCGCAGCCAGCACGCTCTCCAGCGGCAATTGCACCGGCGCCGGCGGCGGCTCGCTGAGCAGGTCGGCTGCCGGGGGGGGCTGGTGGCCGATCGGGATGTAAGCCAGATCGGCTGGCCCCTCGCCCCAGGCCACGCCGATACCCACCAGTTCAGCCTTAAAGGGGTTGAGGCTGGTGGTCTCAGTGTCGAGTGCGACGGGCTGTTCGCTGCCTGTGGCCGCCAGCAGGCGGGCCGCCAGTTGCTCGAGGGCCTCAGGCGTGGTGATCAGCTGCGGCTCAAGCTGGGGCACGCTTGAAAGGTCTCTGTGGCCCGGCTCGCCAGCAAGGGTTGTTCTCTCTGAGCCAGTTGTCGTTGCTGAGTCAGTCGCTGCTGCCTTGGCGCTGGTGTTGGCGGCTGTGACGGCCGCGGCGCCCGCGGGGCTCGCCGTGTCGGTGGGCTCGGGCGCGGTGGCCGAGAACAGCTGAGCGAAGGTGGGGACCTGCTTGGCCAGTGAGTACAGCTCCAGCTCTTCGAGCGATGTCGCCAGCGCCTCGGCGTTGACGCTGCCCAGCTCCAGCCTTGGCTCTGTGGGCAGTGGAATGTCAATCAGAATCTCGGCCAGGTGACGCGAGCGGTAGGCGTCGTCTTTGCCATTGGCGAGTTTCTCGAGTAGTGCGCCTTTGAGGGCGCCCTTGGGGTCTTTGGCTTTGGGGCCGGCTGCCTGCAGCTGCTCGAGCGCCTGGTAGATGCCATCGAGGTTGGTGTGGGCTGCCAGCAACGTGATCGCTGTCTTGGGGCCGACGCCTTTGACCCCTGGAATGTTGTCGCTGCTGTCGCCGGTGAGGGCCTTGAGCTCGACGACCTCTTCTGGGGTTACGCCCAGCTTGGCGATCACCCCGTCGCGGCGCATGGTGGTGGGGCCGCTGTTTTTGGCATAGGGCCCGCCGCCCATGTAGAGCACGGCGATGTCGCGCTGATCGTCGACCAGCTGAAACAGGTCGCGATCGCCTGAAAGGATGCGAACGCGCCAGCCCGCATTGGCCGCCCGGTTGGCCAGGGTGCCCAGCACATCGTCAGCCTCATACCCCGGCGCCATCGCCAGCGGAATGTCGAGGCTGCCAGTGAGGATCTGCTGCAGGTTGGCCAGGTCGGCAAAGAAGTGCTCAGGCGCTTCGTCGCGGTGGGCCTTGTAGGCCGCGTCCGCCTCGTGCCTGAAGGTGGGCTCAGCCGTGTCAAAGGCCACCACCAGCCCCTGGGGTTTGAGGCCCTTGCAGTTGTCGAGTAGGGCCTTGAGAAAGCCGTAGGTGACGCTGGTGGGCACCCCGTCTTTGGTGCTCAGGCCGCCGTCGCCGCCTTTGCTGAAGGCGTAAAAGCTGCGAAAGGCCAGCGAGTGGCCGTCGATCAGCAGCAGCAGCGGTCTCTCGGTTGCTGCCTGGGCTGCCACGGCCGTTTGCACAAGGGCCCCTCAGCCTGCCAGACGTGCAGCGCGTGGGGTTATGACGCAATAAGGCGAATGGCGGCCAGAGTGGGCATGGGACCACGTTCGGTTGGGCTTGATCGGCCAGATCCGAGTCAGCGTGGTCAGAAGGATTGAGCTCATGTGCCGTTCGATCAAGCAGGAGATTCGAGTGGCCTTAGAAACTGGCGTGAAATCTGGCGTGTTTTGTAAGAGCGACCAGCAGGGGGGAAGGGGTTGCTGACGCCTGGCGCCAATGCCGCCTTCAGCCCCTGCGGGCGCTACCGCTGGTGGCTGCGGCGGCAGTGGCAGCCGCAAGGGCCGGTGCTGCTGTTTGTGGGGCTCAATCCGTCGCGGGCCGATGGCCAGCGCGATGACCCGACCCTGCGGCGGCTTGTGGGGTTTGCCCGCCAGTGGGGCTACGGCGCTCTTGAGGTGGTCAATCTGTTTGGCCGCATCAGCGCCAGCCCGGCGCTGCTGAAGCGCTCGGCCGATCCAGTCGGACGCGACAACGACGTCTGGCTGCTGCGGGCGCTGCGGGGTGGTGCCATTGATGCTGGTGATGCCGTTGATGCCCTTGATGCCGGTGGTGGCGGTGGTGGCGGCTCCTCTCCTGCGGCGATCTGGCTGGGCTGGGGCAACCAGGGGGCGTGGCGCGGGCGCGAGCGGCAGGTGCTCAGGCTGATTGGCCAAAGCCGCCAGCGATGCGGCGCAAGCCAATCGCCTGAGCTGCTCTGCCTGGGGGTGAGCGCAGCAGGTCAGCCCCGCCATCCGCTGTATGTGGCCTCGGCAACGCGCCCTGAGCCGTTTGCGCTGGCACAAACAGGGGCGTTTGGGGCATCCTGTGACCAACGCGTCAAAAGCTGATGGCCCGTACCCCTCGCCGCTATGCCATTCATCTGCATTTGAGCGGCGGCCAGAGCGAAACCGTTTCGTTTCCGACGCTGGAGGCGTTTCAGCAGTGGTACGGCAGTGTGCTGACCGCGTCAGCGCCTGACGCTTTTGTCAATGTGCCTCTTTCGGAGATGGAGGGGGAATACCTGGTGCTCAGGCCCAGCAGCGTGATCGGCATTCGCGTCGAGCCCAAGTTCAACGCACTTGATGAATGACGCCTGAGCGGCTGGGACTGCTCTGGGGCGTCACCGTCTTTTCAGGTGCCATGGCTCAGGCTCTGGCCTGGCTGAGCGGGCTGCCGGCCGTGGTGCTGTTGCTCAGCGCCGGTCTGTTGATCGGCCGCTCGGGGCTGCATCTGGTGGATCCGCTGGATCTGGGCACGGGACTGGAGACCGTGGTGGGTCTGCTGGTGAGCCTGGTGCTCTTTGACGGCGGCATCAACCTGCGGTTGCCCGGTGATGCCCTCAAGCTCACCGTGCTGCGCATCGTGCTGGTGCGACTGGTGATCGCGGGGGCCGGTGGATTGCTGGCAGCCCACTGGCTGGCGGGTCTGAGCTGGCAGCTGGCAGCTGTGTACAGCGCCATCGTGCTGGCCACGGGGCCCACGGTGGTGACCCCGCTGGTGCAGCAAATTCGCCTCAAGCCGCCTCTAGGGGAGGTGCTTGAGGGCGAGGGCCTGGTGCTGGAGCCGATCGGTGCGGTGCTGGCCCTGTTGCTGCTCGAGCTGGTGCTCGGCAACCTGCACGGTTGGCGCGAGCTGGCGCTGGGTTTGCTGGAGCGGCTCGGCGGGGGCGCCGTCATTGGCGCAGCCTGCGGCTGGTTGTTGGCTGCTGCGCTGGCGCGCATTCCCGATGGCTCGGCATCGGCGCTGCGGCTGCAGCTCACCTTGGGGGTCGTCTTTTTGATGTTCTCGCTGTGTGAGTGGCTGCTGCCTGAATCGGGCCTGCCGGCATCCGTGGCGGCAGGCGTGGTGGTGGGCCGCAGGCTCGACAGTGCGGCCAGCAGTCTCGATGAGCTGATCCGTCAGCTCGCGATGCTGGCGATCACGATGCTGTTTCCGCTGTTGGCGGCCGATGTCAGCTGGCGTGAGCTCAGCCCCCTTGGCTTGGGAGGACTCGCCTGCGTGCTGGCGATCATGCTGCTGCAGCGCCCTGTGGCGATTGGCTTGGCCACCTGGGGACTTGATGTTTCGCTCAGCGAAAAAGCGCTGTTGGCGTGGCTGGCGCCGCGCGGTGTGGTGACCGCGGCGGTGGCGTCGTTGTTTGCAATCCGGCTTGAAGATGCCGGGGTGCTTGGCGCGGGCCGGCTCCAGGGGTTGGTGTTTCTGACCATCCTGCTGACGGTGGGTCTGCAGGGGCTGACCGCCGCTCCGCTGGCGGCCCGCCTGGGCTTGGTGCAGCCCCCAGCAGGTTCAGAGGCAGCGGCGAATGCGGCCCAGGTCGTCGCCGAGCCGGTGCAGTAGGAGCCACGTTTCGAGCAGATCAGGCCCCTGCAGGCTGCCCAGCAGGGCGGCACGCATCGATTTCATGAGCACGCCTTTTTTGATGCCGGCCGCGGTGGTGGCCTCAGCCAGCAGCGCCTGTGCTGCTTCGGCATCGAGGGGGCTGCCGGCGCCGCGCTGCTCGAGGGCCTGCGCCAGGGCTGCCAGAGCGGCCCGGGCGCCGTCAAGGTCGAGCTGGGCCTGAGCCGCCTCGTTGAGCGGCGGGCAGGTGAAAAAGGGCTCGGCCTGGGCCACGCCATCGGCCAGCAGGCTCAGTGAGGGGCCCAGCAGCGCCGCCAGGTCCTGCTGCCAGGCAGGGTCTGCGCTGGCGCTGCCAGCCTCAGTGCCCCAGCCCTTCTGGGCCCACAGCGGGGCGAGCTGATCGCGCAGCACCTGGGGCGAGAGCTCATGCAGCACCTGGCCGTTAAGCCAGTTGAGCTTGTCCCAGTCGAAGCGCGCTCCGGCTTTGTTGACCCGCTCAAAATCGAACACCGACGCCGCTTCAGCCAGGCTGAAGCGCTCGCCCATGCCCTCGGGCGGAGACCAGCCCAGCAGGGTCATGTAGTTAGCCAGGGCTGCTGGGGTGTAGCCCATCGCCTTGAAGTCGCTCACCGAGGTCACCCCATCACGCTTGGAGAGCTTTTTGCCCTCGGCGTTGAGGATCAGCGGCGTGTGGGCAAACACTGGTGCGCTGTGGCCCAGCGCCTGGTACAGCAGCAGCTGTTTGGCGGTGTTGGCGATGTGGTCTTCGCCGCGGATCACATGGCTGATCGCCATGGCGGCGTCATCGACCACCACCACCAGGTTGTAGAGGGGGTCGCCGATCTGATCGGCAGGCGCGCGGCGGGCAATCACCATGTCGCCGCCCAGATCGCTGCCGCTCCAGCGCATTGGGCCGCGTACCAGGTCGTTCCAGGTGATGACGGCGTCGTCGTCGATCTTGAAGCGCACGACGGCCTGGCGGCCGCCTGCGATGTAGGCCTGCTCCTGCTCAGGGCTCAGGTTCCTGTGGCGGTTGTCGTAGCGGGGGGCCTGCTTGGCTGCGGCCTGGGCCTCACGCATGGCCGTGAGCTCGTCGTCACTGGCGTAGCAGCGATAGGCGTGACCGCTCTCGAGCAGCTGCCCGATGGCGGCGCGGTGCAGCTCCACCCGGGCGCTCTGGATGACGGGCTCCCCGTCCCATTGCAGCCCAAGCCACTGCAGCCCTTCGAGAATGTTGGCGGTGTACTCAGCCTTGCTGCGCTCTTTGTCGGTGTCTTCGATGCGCAGCAAAAACTGCCCACCATGCCGTTTGGCGAACAACCAGTTGAAGACCGCGGTACGGGCGGTGCCGATGTGCAGCGTTCCCGTGGGGCTGGGGGCTAGTCGTACGCGTACCGACGACAACGATCCAGCCTGCATGGAGCCTTGGGCGACGGGCGCGATTTGGAACGGGACTGACGGGGCTCGAACCCGCAACTTCCGCCGTGACAGGGCGGTGCTCT
>JBMSMG010000056.1:0-11588 GCA_049421025.1 Prochlorococcaceae cyanobacterium
CTGGCGGCGGCGCGGCGGCTCAGGCGGCAGATCGAAGACCCTGAGCTCAGGCCCCACGCCAGCGCCCTGGTGGCCCAGCTGCGCACCCTGCCTGAGCTCGAGCAGCGCCTGCGCTTCTGCCTTGAAGACGGCGGCCGCATCGCCGATCGTGCTAGCCCCGCGCTTGAAGGGGTCCGGCGCCAGCTGCAGGGGGTTCGCGCCGAGCGGCGTGAGCGCCTGCAGGAGCTGCTGCGGCGTTATGCCCCAATGCTGCAAGACACTGTTATTGCCGAGCGCGCCGGTCGGCCGGTGCTGGCGGTTAAGGCGGGTGCGGCCTCTGCTCTGCCGGGGTTGGTGCACGACAGCTCGGCGTCGGGCAGCACGGTGTTCGTTGAGCCGCAGGCGGTGATCAGCCTGGGCAACCGTATTCGTGAGCTCGAGGGCCAGGAGCGCGAGCTCGAAGACATCGTGCTGCAGCAGCTCAGTGCTCTGGTCGCTGAGCAGGCCGAACCGCTCGAGCCGTTGCAGCGTGTGCTGACCGCACTCGATGGCGGTTTAGCTCGGGCCCGTTACAGCGCCTGGATGGGTGCGGTGCGCCCTGTGCTCGCAGCTGACCCTGCGGCTGCGTTTGAACTGCGCGAGCTGCGCCACCCGCTGCTGCTGTGGCAGCAGCGCCACCAGGGCGGTGCGCCGGTGGTGCCGGTGAGCCTCACCGTGGCCCCCCAGTTGCGGGTGGTGGCGATCACCGGGCCCAACACCGGCGGTAAGACCGTCACCCTCAAGAGCCTGGGCCTGGCGGCGTTAATGGCCCGCGCCGGTTTGTGGTTGCCCTGCAGCGGCACGCCGCGGCTGCCCTGGTGCGCTCAGGTGCTGGCCGACATCGGCGATGAGCAGTCGCTGCAGCAGAACCTCTCCACGTTCAGCGGGCACATTCGCCGCATTGCGCGCATTCTTGAGGCCTTGGCCACACCGGCTCAGGGGGCCGCGCTGGTGCTGCTCGATGAGGTCGGCGCCGGCACCGACCCGGCTGAGGGCTCAGCTCTGGCGGCAGCCCTGCTGAAGCACCTGGCTGGCATCGCCAGGCTCACGGTGGCCACCACCCACTTTGGTGAGCTCAAAGCTCTCAAATACAGCGACCCGCGCTTTGAAAATGCCTCGGTTGGCTTCGACTGCGACACCCTGGCGCCCACCTACCGGCTGCAGTGGGGCATCCCAGGACGCAGCAATGCCCTGGCCATTGCCCGCCGGCTTGGCCTGGCCGAGCCTGTGCTCGAGCAGGCCGAGGCTCAGCTGGCCCCGCTGGCGGCGGGCGATGTCAACCAGGTGATTGCTGGCCTTGAAGATGAGCGTCAGCGTCAGCAGGAGGCGGCAGAAGAAGCCGCAGCCTTGCTGGCGCAGACCGAACTGCTGCACGAAGAGCTGCTGCTGCGCTGGGAGCAGCAGCAGCAGCAGAGCGTCGAGCTGCAGGAGCAGCGCCGCCAGCAGCTCGAGCGCTCCATTCGCCAGGGCCAAAAGGAAGTGCGCCGCATCATTCGCCGGCTGCGCCAGGGCGGCACGGTTGCTGCGGCCAGCAGCGCCGAGCTGGGTGAGACGGCGCGCCGCGCCGGTCAGCGGCTGCGCGAACTCGAGCAGCAACACCGCCCAGCCCCAGAGCAGCGCGAGCACCGCGGTTGGATGCCAGCGGTGGGCGATCGGGTGCGGGTGCTGTCTCTGGGTAAGGCCGGCGAGGTGCTGGCGCTGGCCGAAGACAGCCAGGAGCTCACCGTGCGCTGCGGGGTGATGCGGCTCAACGTGCCGCTCACCGGCATCGAAGGGCTCCATGGCGAGAAGCCAGAGCCGCCTCCGCCGCCACAGGTCACCGTGCGGGCCAAGACGGCGCTGGGCGGTCCTGGCCCCGGCGTGCGCACCGAGCGCAACACCGTCGATGTGCGCGGACTGCGCGTGCATGAAGCCGAAGCCGCTCTTGAAGAGCGTCTGCGCGTGGCCAATGGACCGCTGTGGGTGATCCATGGCATCGGTACCGGCAAGCTCAAGCGCGGCCTGCGCCAGTGGCTCACCACCGTGCCTTATGTGGAGCGGGTGGCCGATGCCGAGCAGGGTGACGGCGGCCCTGGCTGCAGCGTGGTTTACCTGCGCTAAAGCGGCGGCAGGCTGGGTTCGCCCGTTCGCCGGCTTTGCTCGAGTTGCGGCCGCGGCAGCGCCTGGCCGGCGGCATCGAACAAGCGCCACCCCTCAGCATCGATCTCAAGGTGAACGTGCTCGCCGGGGCGAATCAGCTGGGTGGGCTCGGCGCGCAGCTGCACCAGATGGTCTCCATCGGCCAGCCGGCAGGTCAGCAGTTGCTCATTGCCGAGAGCTTCCACATGGCAGACCTCGGCGGCCAGATTGCGGTTGGTCGCAGGGGCCAGGCGCAAATGCTCGGCCCGCAGACCCGCGGTCAGCTCCGCTGCACCGTGCCAGCAGGCCAGAGCTTCGGCGCTCGGGCCGCTGGGGCTGAAGCGCCTGCTGCCGAGTTGAAGTTGACCACCGCCTGCCAGTTGCACTGGCAGCAGATTCATCGGCGGGCTGCCGATGAACTGGGCCACAAACAGATTCGAGGGCCATTGGTAGAGCTCCATCGGTGTGCCCAGCTGCTGCAACCGGCCAGCGTTGAGCACGGCGATGCGGTGGCCCATTGTCATTGCTTCGACCTGGTCGTGGGTCACATACAGCGTTGTGGTGCCAAGGCGCCGCTGCAGCTCCACGATCTGGCTGCGGGTGCCGGTTCGCAGTTTGGCGTCGAGGTTGCTGAGTGGTTCATCCATCAGAAACACAGCCGGTTCGCGGGCGATCGCCCGGCCCAGCGCCACCCGTTGCTTTTGTCCGCCTGAGAGCTCCTTGGGCCGCCTGGCCAGCAGCGCTTCAAGCTCGAGCGTGGCCGCCACCTCGGCGATGCGGCGTTCGATGCGCTGTTCGCGCTGCGATGGCATCTGCAGTGCTGGCGGCAGCGGCCGGCACAGGCGATGCATGCCGTCCTGCAGTTGCTCGAGCGGGTTGCGCCGCTGGCTGCGCCTGAGGCCAAAACCGATGTTGTCGGCCACGCTCAGGTGCGGGTAAAGCGCGTAGCTCTGAAACACCATGGCCACATCGCGTTTGGACGGCCGCACCCGCGAGACGGCGCGGCCCCCTACAAAGATCTCTCCGCCTGTGGGCTGCTCAAGCCCGGCCAACAAGCGCAGCAGGGTGCTTTTGCCGCAACCTGAAGGACCAACCAGCACCAGAAACTCGCCATCGTCAATGCGCAGATCGAGGTTCTCGAGCACCGTCACCGGTTGCTGCTGATCACCACCACCGGCGCGCGGCGGATAGGTCTTGCAGACCTGCTGGAAGCAAACGTCAGCCAACGCGGCGGCTCCAAAGGTCTTTGGCGGCCGCGATCCTAGGTTTGATTGGTATGCAGTTCATCGATCAGGCGCGCATCGCCGTTCATGCCGGCCGCGGTGGTGACGGGATTGCCGCGTTTCGCCGCGAAAAATATGTGCCAGCCGGTGGTCCTTCCGGTGGCGACGGTGGCCGCGGCGGTGACGTGGTGTTGCGCGCCGATGGCAACCTGCAGACCCTGCTTGATTTCAAGTACAAGCGCCAGTTTGTGGCCCCCGATGGCCGCCGTGGTGGGCCGAACAAAGCCACTGGTGCCAGTGGCGATGCACTGGTCATCAAGGTGCCCTGCGGCACCGAGGTGCGTGATGCCAGAACCGGCATCCTGCTGGGTGATCTGACCGAAAGCGGCGAGGAGCTGCCAGTTGCCTTTGGCGGTCGAGGCGGCTTGGGGAACGCCCACTACCTCAGCAACCGCAACCGGGCTCCTGAAAAGTTCACCGAAGGCCGCGACGGCGAGATCTGGCAGCTGCAGCTCGAGCTCAAGCTGCTGGCCGAGGTGGGCATCATCGGCTTGCCCAATGCGGGCAAGAGCACGTTGATCGCGGTGCTTTCAGCGGCCCGGCCCAAGATCGCCGATTACCCCTTCACCACGCTGGTGCCCAATCTTGGGGTGGTGCGCAGACCCAGCGGTGATGGCACCGTGTTTGCCGATATCCCGGGCCTGATCGCCGGCGCTTCGCAGGGGGCAGGGCTGGGGCATGACTTTCTGCGACACATCGAGCGCACGCGCCTGCTGGTGCACCTGGTTGATGCCGGCAGCCCTTCGGCGCTGGCTGATTACGAGGTGGTCATGGGCGAGCTCGAGGCCTATGGCCATGGCCTCGATCAGCGGCCTCGACTTGTGGTGCTCAACAAAATTGAGCTGCTGGACTCACAAGCGCTCAAGGAGCTGCAAAGCGAGCTTGCGGGGCTCAGCGGCCGTGATGTTCTGCTGATCTCAGCGGCGGCTGCCCAGGGTCTGGAAACCCTGTTGGCAGCCGTCTGGGGGGAGCTTGGAATTCAGTCGTCGTAGACGAGGCACTCCGGCGCGTCGGGGTTGAGGTCGCAGAAGACCTCCATCGGGGTGGGGTCGTGGTTGTCGCCGGGGTGGTGCTCTTTGTACTCCTGGAGGCCCTTGAGCTCATTTTCCAGGTGGCGCACCTTGCCCATGTCACCGGCAGCGCGGGCCGCTTCGATCTCGCTTTGATCCTGCTGGATGTGCTCGTCGATGGATTTCATGGATGAACGGCCTCTTCAGCCTTCATTTCAGCGCGCCTACCTTACGGGTGGCGGAGCCAGCCACGGTCAAGTTGTGTCGCACTGCTGATCGGCCCAGTTGTGGCTATGCCGTGGGTAACCGCCGCTGAGCGAGCTGCCATGCCCAGGATCAAAGCCCGCCGAGGCCGCCATTTCATCGATGAGGGCGGCCGTCTGTTCTGGATCAATGGCCCAGAGGAGCACTGTTACCTCTCGGAGCAGCGCCTCTGGCGCCTGGGCTTGAGCTTTGACGATGTGTTGGATTGGAAACAATGCGCGCCCAGCGGGCTCGTCAGTCAGCGCTTCACGTCGCTGCAGGCTGCGCTCGAGGCCTACGAGCACAACCAGATCCAGTGGTACCAGGATCTGTACCTCAAGCGCATGGGGGCTCAGATGGCCGTACACCGCGGTGATGACGACTACAAGCCCACGGTGATGAAACAGGCCGAAGCCCAGGGTGCGCGTCCGCGCCGTCAACCCTGGAAGCTTCCTGAGCCCTGCGGTCCTGTCTGCGGGTTGCCCCCAAGAGCGGAGGTCAGTGGCACGGTGGGCTCCCCTGAAGTGAGCCACCCCCGCAGGCGGCGCCGCTCAGCCGGGCAGGTCGCTGAGCTCTAACCAGCGCTCTTCGCCGCGTTCGATCTGCGCGCTCAACGTGGCCAGCTCCTGACTGAGAGCCTCAAGCGCGCTGTAGTCACTGCCGCCAGCTGCCAGTTGCTGCTCCAGGTCGGCCCGCTTGGCCTCCCAGCTCGGCAGATCCTTCTCGAGGCTCTGCAGTTCACGGGTTTCCTTGAAGCTGCGGCGCCGCGCCACCGATGGCTTGCGAACCGTGGCGTCGCTAACCCCAGTTGGCCCCTTCTTGGGGGCCATAGGCGTTGGCTCAGCGTTTTGACGGCTCTCGAGGTAAGCGCTGTAGTTGCCCTCAAAGCGTTTCAGCTGGCGGTTCTCAAAGCTGAACAGCCGGTCAACGCAGCGATCGAGAAAGTAGCGGTCGTGCGAAACCACCACCACACAGCCGCGAAAGTCCTCGAGAAAGTCTTCGAGCACGCTCAGGGTCTGCACATCGAGGTCGTTGGTCGGTTCATCGAGCAGCAGCACATTGGGCGCCTCGATCAGCAGCCGGCACAGATGCAGCCGGCGCCGTTCTCCGCCCGACAGACGGCTCACGCTCTGATGCTGCTGCGCTGGCGGGAATAGAAACCTCTCCAGCAGCTGGGAAGCACTCAGCTGGCTGCCAGCCAGCTCAATGCTGCTGGCAGCCTCGAGCACCACATCGATGACCTTGCGCTCGCGCCCTGCCGCATCCGTGGCACGCAGTACGCCATCGCTGTGCTGATCGAAATAGGCCAGCTTCACCGTGCTGCCCAGCTCCAGTTGCCCTTGCTGCACGCTGCGCCGGCCCGCGATCAGATCGAGCAACGACGATTTCCCGCTGCCGTTGGGGCCGATGATGCCGACCCGGTCTTCTGGGTTGAAGGCGTAGCTGAAACCTTCCAGCAGTGGGGGCATGCCAGCACTGCGGTTGTCTTCGCTCGCCCAAATGCAAAGCTCGTCGGCTTCGATCACCCGTTTGCCCAGGCGGCGGCGGTTGCTGCTGAGGCTCAGGTCGCCGCGCTGCTGGCGTTTGGGTGCATCCTGCATGGCTTCGATCCGTTGGATGCGCGCCTTCTGCTTGGTGCTGCGGGCTTTTGGTCCGCGTTGGAGCCACTCCAGTTCGCGGCGAAGCACACCTTTGAACTTCGCCTCACTGGCCGCAGCTGAGGCCTCGGCGTCGGCTTTGCGCTGTAGGTAGGTGGCGTAATTGCCTTCGCAGAGGTTGGCTTCGCCGCGGTCGACCTCGACGATGCGGCGCGTGACCTGATCAAGCACGTAGCGATCGTGGGTGATCAGCACCAGGGCTCCGGAAAAACGCTGCAGATAGCCCTGCAGCCACTGCACGCCATCGGCATCAAGGTGGTTGGTGGGTTCATCCAGCAGCAGCACCTCGGGTTCGGCCACCAGTGCCGCCGCCAAGGCCAGGCGTTTGCGATAGCCCCCAGAGAGCTCCCCCACCCGCTTGCGGTGATCGCTGATCCCCAGCCGTTGCAGCACCTCGCGGATCTGTTGCTCCAGGCCCCAGGCCTGGCTTTGGTCCATGCGGTGGTTGAGCTCCCCCAGCTGGGCCATCAGGGTGCTCGCGTCCTCGCCTTGGCCGTGGGCCTGAGCCAGGGCCTCGCTCAGCTCGGTGTAACGCCGCAGCAGCTGCATTTTGTCGCCGCTGTCGCAGAACACCTGCTCCAGCACCGTGCGCTCAGGATCGAGCTGGGGTTCTTGATCCACCAGCACGATGCGCGTCTGCGGTGAGCAGCGGCGCAGGCCACTGCCTAGGGGCTCGCGGCCGGCAAGCACGCGCAACAGGGTTGATTTGCCAGCGCCGTTGGGCCCGATCAGGCCAAGTCGCTCGCCTGCAGCGATGTGCAGATCGAGATGTTCAAACAGGGTGCGCAGGCCGAAATCCTTGCCGGCATCAACCAGGCTGATCAGGCTCAAGGTGCCTGCCCCCCAGCGCTGTTGACACGCTCGGGTTGTTGGCGCAGGCGCTCGAGATGGGCAAACACACTTTTATCGCCCACATCAGCCGCTGCTGGCATCGGCACTTTGCGCAGGCAGAGCACCAACAGCAGTATTGCTTCAAGCGCCATCAGCTTGAGCGCGGTCTCGCCCTGGAGCAGCCCTCCCAGATAGCCCAGCAGAGCCGCTGGCAGCAGCAGGGTCACGCCAATGGCCTCAGGGCGCCGAAAGCAGAAGAATTCTTTGAAGCCGATGCCCGCTAATGCCGCAAACAGTGGGCCAATGGCCACAACCCAGAGGCGTTGCTCGCGCAAGGCCTCGGCCATGCCGCTGGCGCCGCCGCTCGCGGCCAGAAGCAGAGCTCCCAAGCAGCCCACAAGCCAGAGCAGCTGCAAGGCCTGGTGCAGCGCTTTGAGATAGATGTGAATCCACTGCAGTGCCAGACCGATCGCTGCTGCGAGCAGCAGCAACCATGGCCACAGCATCTGGGAGCCCCACCACTGCCATTGCGCCAGCAGGCCGAGCTGGGCTACCGCTGCTACCAGCAGGGACAGCCGGTAGCCGAGTACCTCGCGGCGATCGCGTTCGTCAATGCTGAACGGTCCATAGACCCCTTCGAAGACAGGGTCGCTCATGGGGCTGCGGCGGGGCCTGCCACCAGTGTGGACAACGGTGGCGCGGCCGGCACGATGCCACTGGGGTTCAGCGGAAACAGCGCGCCAAAGTAATCGCGGCGCCAAGCCTCAGGCCAGCAGGTCTCAGCAACGCCCTGCAGCGCAAAAAAGCGCCGCCGCCAGTCGGCCAGAGCCGGCAGTTGCCAGAGCGTTCGGCGCGTGCAGCCGAACAGCGGTGCATAGACCAGCTCCAGCCTGATCAGCGTGGGGAAAAGCACCACATCGGCCAGACTCAGCTCTGGCCCGCTGAGCCAGTTGCCGGGGTGCGCGGCCAGGTCGGCATCGAGAGCATCAAGGGTCTCAAACAGCTCGGCCTCGGCGCGGTCATAGGCCGCTTGGGTGCGGGCAAAGCCGCAGCGGTACACCCCGTCGTTGACGCTGTGCTGCAGCCGCTCACGCCATGTCGTGGTGCTGGCGCTCTGAGCAGCGGGCTCCAGCTCGAGCGTGGCGCCCGGCCATAGGTTCAGCAGCTCGATCAGCCGCGCACTCTCACTCAGCACAATCTTGTGCTGGCTGCGCGAATAGAGCACAGGCACGGTGGCCCGAGCTGTTGCTTGAGCCCCGCTGCGTTGGTACAGCTCGGCGAGAGTGCTGCACCCTTCAAAGGCCTGCTGGAAGCACCAGCGCCCGGCCTTGGGGTCTGGTTCCACCACCAGCAGGCTGATGGACGAGTCGAGCTGCCGCAGGCTCCATACCAGCCAGGCCCGGTGGGCCCAGGGGCAGCTGCGCCCCACGATCAGCACATGCCCATCTGGGGCAGCGGCATCGGCCGGTAGCGGCGGCAGCTGGTCAAAGGCGCCCTGCGGCCTGCGGTAGTTCCCCTGCGCATCAGCAGGCCCCAGCCCCCCCATGAGCTGCAGCCACTGCCAGTGCCAGAGGCAACGCGCCGTGCGAACCAGGCTTGAAGGTGGGGCCATGCCGTGCGTCAGGCTGAGGACCGTGATCCAACAAAGCCCATGGGCGTGACCACGGGTGGCTCAATCCTGGTTGTGGCCGGGACCCATGGCAACGAGCGCAATGCACCTTGGTTGCTTGAGCAGTGGCAGGGCGAGGACGCCACGCTCAAGACCCATGGGCTGCCGCTGGTGTTCGAACGCGGGAACCCTGCTGCTTTGCAGGCTTGCAGGCGGTACATCGATCGTGATCTCAACCGCAGCTTTGCACCTGAGCTGTTGAGCGATCCAGCCCGGCAAGACCTTGAAGTCTGCCGCGCCCGCGAGCTGCTGGCGCGCTATGGCCCGCAGGGAGCCTCCCCAGCCCAGGTGGTCTTTGATCTGCACAGCACCACAGCGGCCATGGGCAACAGCCTGGTGGTCTACGGGCGCAGAGCAGCCGATCTGGCTTTGGCGGCTGGCATGCAGCAGCGCCTCGGCCTGCCGATCTACCTGCATGAAGCCGATGGCGCGCAGACGGGCTTTCTGGTGGAGCGCTGGCCCTGCGGGCTGGTCATCGAGGTCGGTCCTGTTCCCCAAGGGGTGATTCAGGCCACCATTTGCCGCCAGACCCAATTGGCCCTTGAGGCGGGGTTGGACGTGCTGGCCCAGGCGCGGGCCGGTGCCTTGAGCTTGCCGCTTCAGCTGGTGGTGCACCGGCATCTGGGCAGCGTCGATTTGCCGCGCAGCCAGGGCGGATCGCCAGCTGCGCTGTTGCACCCGGCCCTGCAGGGCGCCGATTGGCGCCCGCTTGGGCTGCACGACGCTGTAATGCTCAAGGCCTCAGGAGAGACGATCAGCCTTGGCGCGGTGCTTCCGCCTGCTCTTGCAGGACGAGATCGCTACTGGCCGGTTTTTGTCAATGAAGCGGCCTATGACGAGAAAGGCATTGCCTTTGCTCTGTGCTCCCGGGAGGAGTGGTCTGTGCAACATGGCTGGTGCGAAGCCCTGCAGGCCCAGGCCCTCAGCCTTTAACGGGGGCTGCCGTTGTAATTGACCTGCACCACGCTGCGACCATCGGCCGAGATGGTCACTTCGGTTTCAACGCTGGGGCGCTGGTTGTTTTGCTGCCAGCCAGGAGCACCGCCTGTAAAGCGGAACACGTAAGCATTTGATGTGTTGCGGTTCTCGCGGGTGCTGCTGTTGCCGCTGTCCTCAGGGCTGCTGATCAGACAGGGGTTGTTGGCGTTGGCCGTCTGAAACATGCACTGAGCTGGGCGATAGACGCTCAGTCCGCCGTTTTGGGCAATCGCTGTGGCGCGCGCCAGATTGATGGCCCGTACGGCACTGGCAGGAACGGCCGGCTGGGCCACGCCACTACCGGCCAGGCAGGCCCAACTGCCTGCGGTCAAAGCCATGCTCAGCGCCAATGTCTTGAGTTGGCTTTGCCGGTTCGTCAGTTTGAAGTTCAAAGCCCGTGTTGCTGCTTTCTTCAGCCTGTCTGGCGATGGCGAGCTGTCAAGCCAGCACCTCTTGTTGAAGCGAATCTCAACCGCAAACGAGGGTGTTCTGCTCCTTGGTGCAGGGCAGGTCGCTGACCTTCCCATCTGACCAGTAGATCCTCAGTCGGTCGTCACTGGTGCCGCTGCGGTAGGTGAGCGATTTGACCGGCCCGGCGGGTGGCTTGCCCGAAGCCTCAGGGCTGGCTGGGGGGCTGAGCTGGTTCAGGCGGCGCTCGAGCTGCTCAATCTGGAGCTGCATTTGCTCCTGGCGTTGCAGCAGCTGGTCGTTGCGGGCGTTGTTGGGACTACTGCAGCCAGCGAGGCCCGCGGCTGCTGCGGCGATGACCAGGGCGGGCCAGGGCCGCAACAAGGCTGCTTTGACAAAGAGGCGCTGCGGCCACTTGCGAATCTGCTGGCTCTTCGGCATGGCATGCAGCTGGTTGGAGCCGTCTTAGCAGCGCCTGCAAGTGCCAGCCCACGGCCAGGCAGCCATCAGCCGAACTAATAGCCGTGATCGGCAGCGCTGATGGGCCCTGGCGCTGAGCGCTTCACACGCAACGCAATCTTCCTTTACAGTCGTTTACGACGGTTCACCGTCCTTTCGGGATTCCGTCCTACCTACTTCTTTCCGTTCTCATGACCACCACTCTCCAGCAGCGCTCCGGCGCTAACAGCTGGCAGCAGTTCTGCGAGTGGATCACCTCCACCAACAACCGCCTCTATGTGGGCTGGTTCGGTGTGCTGATGATCCCCTGCCTGCTGGCGGCCACCATCTGCTTCATCGTGGCGTTCATCGCCGCTCCCCCCGTCGACATCGACGGCATCCGTGAGCCCGTTGCCGGCTCCCTGATGTACGGCAACAACATCATCTCTGGTGCTGTTGTTCCCTCCAGCAACGCCATCGGCCTGCACTTCTATCCCATCTGGGAAGCCGCCAGCCTCGACGAGTGGCTGTACAACGGCGGTCCTTTCCAGCTGGTGATCTTCCACTTCCTCATCGGCATCTACGCCTACATGGGACGTGAGTGGGAACTCTCCTACCGCCTCGGCATGCGCCCCTGGATCTGCGTTGCTTACAGCGCTCCTGTGGCTGCTGCTTCGGCTGTGTTCCTGGTGTATCCCTTCGGTCAGGGCTCCTTCTCGGACGCCATGCCCCTGGGTATCAGCGGCACCTTCAACTACATGCTGGTGTTCCAGGCTGAGCACAACATCCTGATGCACCCCTTCCACATGCTGGGTGTGGCTGGCGTCTTCGGCGGCAGCCTGTTCTCCGCCATGCACGGTTCGCTGGTGACCTCCTCGCTGGTTCGTGAGACCACCGAGAGCGAGAGCCAGAACTACGGCTACAAGTTCGGCCA
>JBMSMG010000057.1:0-11074 GCA_049421025.1 Prochlorococcaceae cyanobacterium
CCTACCTGGCCCTGTTCAGCAGCTCGATGCTGGGCCTGGTGATCAGCCCCAACCTGCTCGAGATCTATGTGTTCTGGGAGCTGGTGGGCATGTGCTCCTACCTGCTGGTTGGCTTCTGGTACGACCGCGATGGCGCCGCCAATGCAGCCCAGAAAGCCTTTGTGACCAACCGGGTCGGTGACTTCGGGCTGCTGCTGGGAATCCTGGGCCTGTTCTGGGCCACAGGCAGCTTTGGGTTTGAAGAGATCGGCGCGGGCCTGCAGGCCGCCGTTGCAGGTGGGAGCGTTCCCGGCTGGGCGGCGGTGGCCCTGTGCCTGTTTGTGTTCATGGGCCCGATGGCCAAATCGGCGCAATTCCCGCTGCATGTGTGGTTGCCCGATGCCATGGAGGGCCCCACGCCAATTTCAGCGCTGATTCACGCCGCAACGATGGTTGCGGCAGGCGTGTTCCTGGTGGCCAGGCTGCAACCGCTTTATGTGCCCTTCCCTGAGGTGCAGACCACAATTGCTGTCATTGGCACGATCACGCTGGTGCTGGGCGCCACGATCGCCCTGACCCAGATGGATCTCAAGAAGGGCCTGGCCTACAGCACGGTGAGCCAGCTGGGTTACATGATGCTGGCCATGGGCTGCGGCGCCCCGGTGGCAGGCATGTTCCACCTGGTGACCCATGCCTTCTTCAAGGCCATGCTGTTCCTGGGCTCTGGCTCAGTCATCCACGCCATGGAAGAGGTGGTGGGCCATGAGCCGGTGCTTGCGCAGGACATGCGCCTGATGGGCGGGCTGCGCCGTTACATGCCCATCACCGCGAGCACCTTTTTCATTGGCTGTGTAGCCATCAGCGGCATCCCCCCGCTGGCTGGTTTTTGGAGCAAGGACGAAATTTTGGGTGTGGCCTTTGGCCAGTTCCCGCTGCTGTGGGTGGCCGGCTTTGCTACTGCCGGCTTGACCGCTTTTTACATGTTCCGCCTCTACTTCCTCACCTTTGAAGGGGAGTTCAGGGGCGGGGACAAAGCCATGGCCGCCCAGCTCATGGCCGCCGCTGGCAAGAGCAGCGCCGATGAGGAGGGCCACGCGCATCACCACGCCGACCACCCCCACGAGAGCGGCTGGCAGATGGCCATGCCGCTGGTGGTGCTGGCGGTGCCCTCGGTGCTGATCGGGCTGTTGGGCGTTCCCTGGAACAGCAGGTTTGGCCTACTGCTCGACCCCCACGAAGCGATCGAGGCGGCTGAACACTTCAGCTGGGGCGAGTTTCTGCCGTTGGCCGGTGCCTCGGTGGGCATTTCCATTGCCGGCATCACGGTGGCCGTTCTGGCCTACGCGCTCCACAAACTGGATCTGGGCACGGCTGTGGCGGGCCGCTTCCCTGCGGTCAATGCCTTTTTGGCCAACAAGTGGTATCTCGATGCCATCAACGAGAAGCTGTTTGTCCAAGGCAGCCGCAAGCTGGCCAAACAGGTGCTCGACGTCGACTCCAAAGTGGTCGATGGCGTGGTCAACCTCACCGGCCTGTTGACCCTGGGCAGCGGCGAAGGCCTCAAGTACTTCAACACCGGCCGGGCGCAGTTCTATGCCCTGATCGTGTTTGGCGGGGTCATCGCCCTGGTGGTGCTGTTCGGTTCGCTGGGCTGAGTTGTTGCGGCCCCAACACGCTCAACCCATCGCTGTGTGTGACAACGGCGATGGCAATGGGGCGAGTCGGCCTGAAATTTCTACACTCCAGCCAATGCTTCTGCCTTGTCTGTGGCCTTTCCCTGGCTGAGTGCATCGATCCTGTTCCCCATTGGGGCAGCCCTGCTGATTCCGTTTGTCCCTGACCAAGGCGATGGCAAGCAGGTGCGCTGGTACGCACTGGGCGTGGCGCTGCTGACCTTTCTGCTGACGGTCGGCGGCTATCTCAACGGCTACGACCCGAGCAATCCCGATCTGCAGCTGATCGAACGGGTCAACTGGCTGCCCGATCTGGGCCTGGCCTGGTCGGTTGGGGCCGATGGCCTGTCGATGCCCCTGATTTTGCTGACCAGCTTCATCACCGCGCTGGCGGCGCTAGCGGCGTGGCCGGTGAGCTTCAAACCCAAGCTCTTTTATTTCCTGCTCTTGGCCATGGACGGCGGCCAGATCGCGGTGTTCGCCGTGCAGGACATGCTGCTGTTCTTTTTGGCGTGGGAGCTGGAACTGCTTCCGGTCTACCTGCTATTGGCGATCTGGGGCGGCAAGAAACGTCAGTACGCCGCCACCAAATTCATCTTGTACACAGCCGGCAGCTCCCTGTTCATTCTGCTGGCGGCCCTGGCCATGGCCTTTTACGGCAGTGCCACAGGAGCACCGATCAGTTTTGAGTACAGCCAGTTGATGGCCAAGGGCTTCCCGGCAGGCTTCCAGTTGCTCTGCTACGCCGGCCTGCTGATCGCCTTTGGCGTCAAGCTGCCGATCGTGCCGCTGCACACCTGGCTGCCCGATGCCCACGGTGAGGCGACGGCGCCAGTGCACATGCTGCTGGCGGGCATCTTGCTGAAGATGGGCGGCTACGCGCTGCTGCGCTTCAACTGCCAGATCCTCCCCGATGCTCACGCCCAGTTCGCCCCACTGCTGGTGGTGCTGGGGGTGGTGAACATCATTTATGCGGCGCTGACCTCGTTTGCCCAGCGCAATCTCAAACGCAAGATCGCCTACAGCTCAATCAGCCACATGGGCTTTGTGCTGATCGGCATTGGCAGCTTCAGCGCCCTGGGCTCCAGCGGGGCGATGCTGCAGATGATCAGCCACGGGCTGATCGGCGCCAGTCTGTTCTTTTTGGTGGGCGCGACCTACGACCGCACCCACACCCTGCAGCTCGATGAAATGGGCGGCGTGGGCCAGAAGATGCGCAAGATGTTTGCCCTGTGGACCGTCTGCTCGCTGGCCTCGCTGGCCCTGCCCGGCATGAGCGGCTTTGTCAGTGAACTGATGGTGTTTGTGGGCTTTGCCACCGATGACGCCTACACCCTGCCGTTCAGGATCGTCATCGACGGGCTGGCGGCGGTCGGGGTGATCCTCACGCCGATCTACCTGCTCTCGATGCTGCGCGAAATCTTCTTTGGCAAGGAGAACGTCGAGCTGGCCTCCCACAGTGAGCTGGTGGACGCCGAGCCGCGCGAGATCTATGTCATCGGAGCGCTGCTGGTGCCGATCATCGGCATCGGCCTGTACCCGCGCCTGATGACTGACACCTACCGCGCCTCGATGGAATCGCTGGTGGCCCGGGACGAAAGCGCGATGAAGGCCCTGACGGCTCCTGCCGGTGGCGGCCTGATCCGCCAGCAGCCGCTGCGGGCGCCGCTGCTACCGGCGCTCTAGTGCCACTAGCCTTGGCTGGACACCACAGGTAGTGTGATGGCCGGACGCCTGTCGTGATGATCCGCCAACCCCTTCGCCCTCGGAGCCTTGGCTGAGACAGGTGCACGGCTGGCGATTCGGCTGCTGCAAGACGCAGCCGAGCGCGGTGACATCGATCCTTGGGATGTGGATGTCATCGCGGTGATCGATGGTTTCCTCGATCAGCTGCGCAGCCGCATCACCATGCCGGTGGTGAGCCGCAGTGGCGCTGGCGGCAGCTACGAGCACGACCTGGCTGAAACCAGCGAAGCCTTTCTGGCTGCATCGGTGCTGGTGGGCCTCAAGGCCGAGGTGCTCGAAGCGGCGACCTTTCCACCCGCCGAGCCCTATGACGAGGGCGAAGCCTTTGATTTTGATGCCGACGGCCAGGGCTGGCTGATGAGCCCAGGCTTCAGCTTGCCCAGCCGCCCTGAACGGCACCTGTGGCGCCGGCCAGTGGCACCGCCACCACTGCAGCGGCCCGTGACCCTGGGCGAGCTGATCCGCCAGCTCGAGGACATCGCTGAGCGCATTGAAAACGAAGAGCTGCGCAGCCGCAGTCGGCACCGCCCCAAGCGCTACAGCGAACGGGCCGCCATTGCCCAGGTGGCTGCCCTGGCCCACCGCGAAAAACTGCCAGAAACGACCGCCGCCTTGAGCCGCTTTTTGCTGGAGTGGGACGACGCCAGCGATTGGGCAGGTTTTGATGCCTTGTGCGCGTCCTGGGCCGAGCAGGTGGAGCGGCTCAGGCAGCACGATGAACTCGATTGCGATCGCCCCGGTGTGTTCTGGGCGCTGCTGTTTCTGACCCACCAGGGCAAGGTGGAGCTGCAACAGGACGGCGGTCTGTATGCCCCGCTCAGGCTCAGGCGTCTGCTGGAGACGGGAGAAAGCCGCCAGCTACCCCTTACAGCCGTGCCCAAAGCGGCAAGCGGGTCAGCTGGGCGTCCGTCTCATGAGACGCTGGCTGCATGAAAAAGCCCACTAAACTCGCCCAACCCGACCGATGTGAGCCCCGCCGATGAAGGCGATGATTCTCGCGGCCGGCAAGGGAACCAGGGTGCGTCCGATCACGCACACGATTCCCAAGCCGATGATCCCGATCCTGCAGAAACCAGTGATGGAGTTTCTGCTTGAGCTGCTGCGCGAACATGGTTTCAACGAAATCATGGTTAACGTCTCGCATCTGGCTGAAGAGATCGAGAACTATTTCCGTGACGGCCAGCGCTTTGGCGTGCAGATCGCCTACAGCTTTGAAGGTCGCATTGAAGACGGCGAACTCATAGGCCAGGCCATGGGTTCGGCCGGGGGTCTCAAGAAAATCCAGAGCTTTCAGCCTTTTTTTGATGACACCTTTGTGGTGCTCTGCGGCGATGCTCTGATCGACCTAGATCTCAGCGAAGCGGTGCGGCGCCACAAGGCCAAAGGCGCCTTGGCCAGCTTGATCACCAAGCGCGTGCCGATGGAGCAGGTCAGCAGCTACGGCGTCGTCGTGACCGATGACGATGGCCGGGTGCGCTCCTTCCAGGAGAAACCTGCCGTGGCCGATGCGGCCAGCGACATGATCAACACCGGCATCTACATCTTTGAGCCCGAAGTTCTCGACTTCGTGCCCGAAGGGGTGCCGTTTGACATCGGCTCAGACCTGTTTCCCAAGCTGGTTGAGGCCGGGGCGCCCTTTTATGCGCTGCCCATGGAATTTGAATGGGTCGATATCGGCAAGGTGCCTGATTACTGGCAGGCCATCCGCAGCGTGCTGCAGGGTCAGGTGCGCCAGGTGCAGATCCCTGGCCATGAAGTACGCCCAGGCATCTTCGCCGGGCTCAACGTGGCTGCCAACTGGGACAAGATCACGGTCAAGGGCCCCATCTACGTGGGCGGCATGACCAAGATCGAAGACGGTGCCACGATCATCGGCCCGGCGATGATCGGCCCGAGCTGCCACATCTGCGAAGGCGCCACGATCGACAACTCGATCATTTTTGACTACTCGCGCATTGGCCCCGGGGTGCGGCTGGTGGAGAAGCTGGTGTTTGGCCGCTATTGCGTCGACCGCAACGGCGATCACTTCGACCTGCAAGAAGCGGCCCTCGACTGGCTGATCACCGACACCCGGCGCCAGGACATTGTCGAGCCGTCACCGCAGCAAAAGGCTCTGGCCGAGTTGCTCGGCAGCGACCTGGCCCTGGGGGCCGCCAGCTAGGGGAGCAATCCCGGCCTGCCTGAGGATCTCAGGGATGCGCTCTTCGGCCTTGATCGCCATCAGGTGAACGCCTTGGGCGATCTGGCCATAGAGCGCCACCTGCTCGGCAGCGATGGCGATGCCCTCAGCAGCAGGGTCTGGAGCAGCCGCGAGGCGATCAATCAGCGCCTGGGGGATGTTGGCTCCAGGCACCACGCGGTTGATGAACGCGGCATTTTTAGCCGACTTCAGCAGGAACACACCTGCCAGCACAGGCAGGCCAAGCGGGCCGGCGATGTCGCCGACAAAACGGCGCAGAGCCTCTGCGTCGGTGACCATCTGGGTTTGCAGAAAGCGGGCTCCGGCTTGCTGCTTGCGCTTGAGCCTGGCCACCAGGCCGCTGCGGCTGGGTGACTGGGGATCGGCCGCCGCGCCGGCAAAGAAGGCCGTGCCGCCATCGGGCAACACGCCTTTGACCGGATCGCTGCCGGCATTGAGCTGGGCCACCAGCTGCAGCAGCCGCACGGATTCGAGCTCGTTGACGGCGCGGGCGTCTGGCTGATCGCCAGCCTTCACCGGATCCCCGGTCAGGCACAACAGATTGCGCAGACCCAGGGCATGGGCCCCCAGCAGATCGGCTTGCAGCGCAATGCGGTTGCGATCACGGCAGGCCATTTGCAGCACCGGCTCGAGGCCCGCCTCGAGCAACAGACGGCAGACAGCAATGCTGCTCATGCGCATCACCGCACGGCTGCCATCGGTCACATTGACCGCATGCACTAACCCCTTGAGCCCAGCTGCTGCTGCCAAGGTGCGCGCCGGGTCAGCGCCGCGGGGGGGAGTCACCTCCGCGGTGATCGCGAAGGTGCCACGGGTCAGGGCCTCTTGAAGCAGCAAACCGCAGCGATCGCATCAGTTCCCATCATCGACCACAGGCCCTGCCTACAGTGAAAGGATCCCCTGGTGGGCGATGTGGCCATGGACATCGGCGAGGCCCGCAGCGACTTGTCGGAGCGCGAGATCGAAATCATCGATCTGGTCGCGCGCGGCCTCACCAATCAGGAAATCGCCGTGGAGCTGACGATCAGCAAGCGCACCGTCGATAACCACGTCAGCAACATCTTCACCAAGACGGGCGCCAAAAACCGGGTGGCCTTGCTCAATTGGGCCATGGATCACGGCAAGATTTGCCGCGACGGCTTCAACTGCTGCAACCTACCGGCAGAACCTGGCTAAGACCGCTCGTTCTCAGGGCCCAAGGGCGCGAGGCTGAAACTGCCCGCCATCAGCTCAAACAGCTCGGCATAGGCCAGGCAATCGGCTTCGCCCACCCCAACAAAGCGCAGCATGCCGCTGTGGTCATACAGACCCATGCCACTGCCTGCAGCAGCGGTTGCACAAGCCACAGCCGAGGGGCGCAGCGCCACGGGCTTTTGTTTTGCTTCAGATTTGATCCTAGAGCGCGGCGGCGCCGGCGCGCTGCAGCAGCTCTCGGCGCGCGGCAGGCTCCCAGGCGCTCAACGGGGTTGCTGCCAAGGCGGCATTGCTCAAGCTCCCTTGGCCAGTGATCTCGAGCACGCACCAGGGCGGGATCGCCAGAGGCTGATCAGGACTGCTGAGCTCCACCTCGGCAATCACCAAGGGGGCGTTGTCCCCCTCGAACACATCGAGAACCCAATCGCCATCTGGCAAATCGAGCCCGTAGCGCCACTTGCTGAGCAGCTGCGAACTGAGGGCCAGCAGCTCGCGGGCATCGGCCGCTGGAATTGGGTACTCGAACTCATGGCGCACCGAAAGACCGCCGCCAGAGGCGCACTTGAGCGTCAGCCAGGCGCCTGCTGCGCCGTCGTGACGCACCCGTGTGGTGAAGCCACTGGCGCCAGCACTGAGATACCCCTGCTGCAAGCGCTTCTGCCACGAGACATGGGCCCGCCAGGGCTCAGCTGCATCGAGGCTGACCAGAAAACGGCGTTCGATCTCCAGTGCCATCGACCCTGCCTCAGTTGTGAGAATGCTCTGCCGCGCTGAGGCTGCCAGCCCAATGCAGCTTGCGCGTCAGGGCGCGGTAATACGAAGGGCTTTGATCGAGCACCACAAGCAACGCCGGATGGGGGCTGCGCTGCACCAAACAGCGATCACCCGGCTCCAGCACGGTGGCGTACGCCCCGTCCTTCCAGAGTTTGACCTTACGGCTCAGCTCACCCAGCGGCCAGACGCACAACTGTGAACGCGGCGGCACCACCACGGCGCGACTCGAAAGGCTCATCGGGCAGATCGGATTGACCACGATCGCTTCGATCCCCGGATGCAAGATGGGTCCCCCCGCAGCCATGGCATAGCCGGTGGATCCGGTCGGCGTGGCCATGATCAAGCCATCGCCGCGGTACTGATCCACCACCTCGCCGTCGATTTCAAGCTCCAGAAGGCAGGTGGGCGAAACCTCATCGAGGCAAGGCCTGAAGTACAGGTCGTTGAGCGCCAGATGGGGGCCATCACCGTCACTGTCTTCGCAGCTCTCCGTGGCTCGATCAGTAGCTCGATCAGTGGATCGATCGGCCGCTGCAGGGGCCGTGCGGCTGCTGGAACGCTCGATGCGGGCCTCGAGCATCATGCGCCGCTCGAGCGCAAAATGATCGTCACGCAGGCGCTGCCAGAGACCGCCTTCAGGGTCCTCGAGGCGCAACTGGCTGCGCTCGTGGGTCAGAAACCCGAGGTGACCGCCCACGTTGAAGCTCAGGATCGGCACATCGAGCGGCGCCAAATGGCGCGCCGCCCCCAGCACCGTGCCGTCGCCACCCAGCACCAGGGCCACATCCGGCAGGGCGGGCTCGGTGGCCAAAAGCCCCGGAAAAGGATTGCTGGCCAGGCCGCTGGTGGCCGTCACCACAGCCACACCCTGGGCCTGCAGGTCTTCGACACAACGGCGGGCCTGGCGCGCAGCGGCCTGGCTGCCGGCGCGCACGATCAGCCAGACGCGGTCAAGACGCATCGCTCAAAGGCAGAAGACAACGCTGGGCCTTGCAAGCGCAGGGCCTACCAGCGCAACAAGTTAAAGCGCTCCATGTCGACTGTCTCGCGGTTGCGATAGAGCGACAACAAGATCGCCAAACCCACGGCCGCTTCAGCGGCAGCCACCGTGATCACAAAAATCGCAAACACCTGCCCGCGAATCAGCTGGCCGTCGAGATAACTCGAAAACGCCATCAGGTTGATGTTGACGGCATTGAGCATCAGTTCGATGCTCATCAACACGCGCACCGCATTGCGGCTGTTGATCAGGCCCCACACGCCAGCGCAAAAGAGCACTGCGGCCACCACCAGAAAGGCCTGAAGCGGAATCTCGGTCGGCAGCGAAAGGCTCATGGCTTGCTGGTGAGCAGGGGAGTGCGGGCTTTTTCGATCAAACCCTGATCAGCGGGTTCACCGGTGATCACATCACTGGCGAACACGTCGCGGCGGGCCAGCACAATGGCACCGATCATGGCCATCAGCAGCAGCACTGAAGCCAGTTCAAACGGCAGCAGATAATCGCTGAACAGATGCTCGCCAATGCGGGCCGTGGCCTCCTCGCCGATGGAGGCAGGTCCAGGTAGGGCCCAGGGGGTGGTCACCGCCACGCGGGTCAGCAAGACAAAAAGACCGCCGCACACGCCTGCCGAGAGCACACGGCGCAGGGCCAGACCTGAACTGTCGGAGAGGTCTTCGCGCTTGTTGACGAGCATGATCGCGAACAGGATCAGCACGTTCACCGCGCCCACATAAACCAGCACCTGGGCGGCTGCCACAAAGCTTGCATTGAGCAGCAGGTAGAGCCCGGCAACCGAAAGAAACACTCCGCCCAGCAAAAAGGCGGAATAGACGATGTTTGGCAGCAGCACGACACCGAAAGCCCCCACCACCACGGTGAGCGAGAGCACGGCAAAGCAGATCAGCTGGGTGGTCGAAGCAAGCGTCATGCGTCAGCACCCCCCTCACTGGTGCCGGAAGCATCGGATGCAGCTGGGGCTTTGGGCAAGCTTTCGAGCACCTGCTCGGGCAGCTGACCGGCGCGGGGACGGCTATCGGGAACCCCATGGGGATCCATTTCGCCTTTCGGCAGATAGGCCAGCTCACGCAGGGGGATCACCGACGGGTCGGTGGTGACGCTGGTGGGCAGCCGGCCCAGGGCGACGTTGTCGTAGTTGAGGCTGTGGCGATCAAAGGCCGCCAGCTCGTATTCCTCGGTCATCGAGAGGCAGTTGGTCGGGCAGTACTCGACGCAGTTGCCGCAGAAAATGCACACCCCGAAATCGATCGAGTAGTTGCGCAGCTCTTTTTTCTTGGTGGCCTTGTTCATCACCCAATCGACCACCGGCAGGTTGATCGGGCAGACCCGCACGCACACCTCGCAGGCGATGCACTTGTCGAACTCGTAGTGGATGCGGCCCCGGTAGCGCTCCGAGGGGATCAACTTCTCGTAGGGATACTGCACCGTCACCGGACGGCGCCGCAGGTGATCAAAGGTGACCGACAACCCCTGGGTCAGGGCTGAGGCTGCTCCCACCGCATCACGCGTGTAGTCGCCGACTTGCTTGAGGAACCCGAACATCGTGATCAGCGCAAACGGAGCAGCAGCTCAGCCACTGGGGTGCACCCATGTTGGCCGGCAGCCGGGCGCGATTGGGAGCACAACACAGACATCCTGAGGATCGTCATCCGCCGAACACCCCCGGGAAAGCCAGCTTGAGGCCAGCGGTCACCAGCAGGTTGACCAGGGCGATCGGCAGCAGGAACTTCCAGCCCAGATCGAGCAACTGATCGATGCGCACCCGCGGCACCGACCAGCGCAGCAGGATGGCGAAAAAGACCAGCAAGTAGGCCTTGAGCACGGTCATGACGATGCCGACCGAAGCGGCAATCACCTGCACCACCGGCGCATCGATCGGTTGACCCAGCCAGCCGGCCAGCCATTCGATCGGAAGGGGGAACCCCCATCCGCCCAGGTAAAGCACAGCCACCAGCAGGGCTGAGAGCACCAGGTTGATGTAACTGCCCAGATAAAACAGGGCGAACTTCATGCCGGCGTATTCGGTCTGGTAGCCGGCGACCAGTTCCTCTTCGGCCTCCGGCAAGTCAAAGGGCAAGCGCTCGCATTCGGCGAGAGCGCAGATCCAGAAGATCACAAACCCCACCGGCTGGCGCCAGATGTTCCAGCTGAAAATGCCGGCGCCGGTCTGCTGGTTGACGATGTCGACGGTGCTGAGCGAATTGCTCATCATCACGACCGCCAGAACCGCCAGGGCCAGCGGAATTTCGTAGCTGATCGACTGGGCCGCAGCGCGCAGACCACCGAGCAGCGAGTACTTGTTGTTGGAGGCGTAGCCGCTCATCAGCAGGCCGATGGGCTGAATGCTGCTGAGGGCAATCCACAGAAAGATGCCGATGCCCACATTGCTGATCAGCAGGTTCTGACCGAACGGCACCACCAGCCAGCTGAGGATCACCGGGATCAGCACCAGCACCGGGCCAAGGGTGAACAGCAGCCCGTCGGCGCGCG
>JBMSMG010000058.1:0-10935 GCA_049421025.1 Prochlorococcaceae cyanobacterium
GGGCCACCCACACCGACTGGCAGCCGATTGGCTCGGATCAGGGCTGAGCCACCTGTTCTGAGCCATCTGTGCTGAGCCAACCCAAACCGAGCGTGGCCGCATGCTTTGGGGCCCCTCCTGCACGTGACCATGGTCATGACCATGGTCACTGACGCAAGGGCGCCAAGACAGGCATGCCGCACAGTCACAAGTCATGCGGCCACCAGCAAGGTGCCCTGCTTCCATACGCTGGCCATTCACCCGCCCATGGGAAAGGCCTCTTGATTCGCCTGCTGCCGGTTCTGCTGTCGTGCCTGCTGGTGCTGCTAGGGCCGATCCAGCCCAGCTGGGCCCAGCTGCACACCCATCTCGATGAGAACGGCAGCGAAGTGGTGCGCAGCCTTGAAAGCCTGCGCGATCTTGATTACCAGAGCTGGCAGCTGGTGGCCTACCGCACCGGGCCTGCCGGGCCCGATGCACCGTTGACCCTGCGCGTCGTTGGCTATCCCGGCAAGGTGCGGCTCGATCACCCCACCGCCTTGCAGGTGAGTGCGGGGCGCCGCCACTGGGAGCTGGCCGACATCACCACCGCCAACCCCAAGCTGGCAGCCGACAGCCGCGATGCGGCAGCCGAGTTTGACCTCAAACCGCTGATCAACGATCTGGCCAACGACCGCCCCCTGCGGCTGGCCCTGGGCGGGGTGTTTGTCGAGCTGCCGGTGCCGCCCTTTGTGGTGGCGGAATGGCGCAGCCTGCTGGAGGCGAGCTGAGCCTTCGCCATGGCGGCTATCTCTTCAGTGCCACCCCCTGTTTCACCGGCCAATGCTGCGCAGTGGCTGCCGTGGATGCAGCGCGCGCTTGAGCTGGCGGCGCTGGGGGCAGGGCGCACCAGCCCCAACCCACTGGTGGGCGCGCTTGTGCTCGATGCCCATGGGCAGCTGGTGGGCGAGGGCTACCACGTGCGCGCCGGCACGCCCCACGCCGAGGTGCACGCGCTCCATCAAGCGGGCGAGCGGGCCAGGGGCGGCACCCTGGTGGTGACGCTGGAGCCCTGCTGCCACCAGGGACGAACCCCGCCCTGCACAGACGCAGTGATCGCCGCTGGCATCGCCCGAGTGGTGGTGGCCATGGAAGACCCCAATCCCCAGGTGGCTGGTGGCGGCATCGCCCAGCTGCAGGCTGCCGGCATCGCGGTGATCACTGGCATCGGCGCAGCCGAAGCGCGCGCGCTCAACCGCGCCTTTGTGCACCGCATTGGCGCAGGGCGCCCGCTGGGTGTTCTCAAGTGGGCGATGAGCCTCGATGGCCGCACCGCCTTGACCAATGGAGCCAGCCAGTGGATCAGCGGCCCGCCGGCCCGCGCCTGGGTGCACCGGCTGCGCGCCCGCTGCGATGCGGTGATTGTCGGCGGCGGCACCGTGCGCGCCGATGACCCCCTGCTCACCAGCCGCGGCCAGCGGGACCCCGAGCCGCTGCGGGTGGTGCTGAGCCGCAGCCTGGAGCTGCCTGAGGCCGCTCTGCTGTGGGACACCGCCACAGCAGCGACCCTGATTGCCCACGGGCCCGAGGCCCCCGCCAGCGGCCGCGCCAGGCTTGCGGCCATTGCGGCGGCGCACCCGGGGGTGCAGACGCTGGAGCTGAGCACCTGCACCCCGGCGGCGTTGCTTGAGGCCCTGGCGGATCGGGGCTGCAATCAGGTGTTGTGGGAGTGCGGCCCCGAGCTGGCCGCTGCGGCCGTGGGCGAGGGGTGTGTGCAGCAGGTGGCGGCGGTGATCGCCCCCAAGCTGCTGGGGGGCACCCCGGCGCGCACCCCCCTGGGCGAGCTGGGCATGAGCAGCCTCGAGCAGCTGCCGCGCTGGAACGCCAGTGCGCTGCAACACCTGGGCAGCGATCTGCTGTGGCAGCTCGATCTAACCGGCAGCCCCGGCCAAGCATGCTGAGCCCATGGCCATGCCGTTGTTGATCCACCGAGCCGCCGCCGCGGTGCTCGCCGCCGTAGCCAGCTGGCTGCTGCTCGACCTGCTGGCGAGCCGCTGCCACAGCGGCAGCCTGGGACGGTTGCTGCTCAAGCGCTGCCGCCTCAGTCTCAGTGCCACCCTGCTGGTGGCGGGGCTGAGCTGGTGGCTGCTGAGCGTGCTGGCGAGCCTGGGGTGGGAAGCACCCCGCAGCGCTGAGCAGGTCCGCGATGCGCTGGTGACCCTGGGGGTGATGTGGACCCTGCTGCGCTGCAAAGGGGTACTGCTACGGCATATCCAGGCCAGCGGGCTCGTCCGCGATGAAGACAGCAGCCAGAGCCTCTACCTGTTTGACCTGAGCAACAAGCTGATCACCGCGGTGGTGGTGCTGATTGGCGTCATCGAAGCGCTGGAGCTCCTGGGGGTCTCGCCCCAGGTGCTGCTGGCCGCCAGTGGCTTTGGCGCAGCGGCACTGGGCTTTGGCGCGCGGGTGCTGATCGAGAACCTGCTCTCAGGCGTGATGCTCTACGTCAACAGGCCCTTTGTGATTGGCGATCTAATCCAGATCCCCGAGCTCAACCTGGGCGGCACGGTGAGCGCGATCAGCATCTACTACACGCGCCTGCTGACAACCGATCAGCAGCCGCTGTATGTGCCCAACGCGGTGTTTGCCAGCAACGCGGTGATCAACGGCAAGCGCCGCAGCCATCGCGAACTGGTGCTCGACTTTGGCCTGCGCTACCGCGACCGAGACGCTATCGAAGCCATCACCGCTGAGCTGCGCGATCTGCTGAAACGCAGCTCAGACGTTGCCGCCGAGCTGCCGCAGCGGGTTCATTTCAAAGGCTTTGGAGAATCGAGCCTCGATCTGCGGCTGCAGTGCTTCTGCAGCGGCGATCTCGATGCAACCCTCGACCTGCAGCAGCGCCTGCTGCTCGAGATCGCCGCAGTGGTCGAGCGCCACGGAGCCGACATGCCCTTCCCCACCCGCACCCTCACACCAGCTGCGGATAGGCCGGATCTCCCTTGAACGGTCCGATCACCTGAGAGGTGATCCAGCCGCCGTAAAAACCGCCGGGCTGCGGCAGCACCCGCTCGCCAGCCAGCCAGACCGCGTCCATGGCCCCCGGGTACAGGGCGTACCACCCGGCGATCGGGGCAAAGGCGGCCGTCGGCTCGGGGTATTGCCACACCGCGCGCTGCAGGCGCCGATCAGCAACCACCACATCGAAGTAACGCGCCACCCCCTTCCACTCGCAAAAACTGCGCCCCGCGGCCGGCTGCAGCAGCTCCAGCTGCATCGACGCAGGCGGCAGATAAATGGTGGGAGGGTGAAACGTCTCGCACACCTTCCAGATCGGCAACGTGCCGCCGCCACCGGCAGCGGCGGTGTCGCACAGCACCTGGCCGCCCACTTCAACCCGCACACGATCAACGCTGGCCCGCAGGTCTGGGGGCCTGGGGTAGTCAGCGACTCGTTCAGGCCCTAGCCCGGCCAACTGATCGGCCATGTCTGTGGTTTCAGGCCAAGATGAAATGACGCAACTTGCGCGCCTCTTCTCCGGCACGGCGCTGCAGCTCCTGGTCGCTGAGGGCCTGCTCTGCGCGCGCCTGCGCGGCGATCACATCGGTCTCATCGACGGCATACCCCGCGCCGCGAGCCAGGGCCAGAAACTGGTTGAGTTCCAGCGGCTGCTCGAGCTGCGCCTGCAACTGGGGATCCTGGCGGGCGGCCGTCACAAAGGCATCCAATTGCTCCAGGCTCACAACGGCAGGTTCAGCTGGCCCTGGTCTAACCGCCCCTTGGCCGTGTTGCCTGATGCTGCTGGCGGCAGAGCACACCAGGCGGCTGGATCCCAGGGCTCAAGCAGAGGCTCCAGCGCCCGCAAACCGGGGCCATCGAGCGGTGAGAGCCAGGGCTCTTCGAGGCCTGCAGGAACGATCACCGGCATGCGGTCATGCAAGGGCGCGACCAGCGCGTTGGGCCGGGTGGTGAGCACGCAACAGCTCTCGAGCTCACTGCCATCAGGGCCGATCCAACGCTCCCACAGACCCGCCAGCCAGAACAGCTCGCCGCCAGCCGGGGCGATGCGACGCCCTTTTTCAAAAAAGGCTGTTGCTGGAATCAAGCAGCGGCGGTGCCGCCAGGCGCCGCGAAAGGTGGCTTTCTCAGCCACGGTTTCGCTGCGGGCGTTAAACGGCCGCGGCCGGCGTTTGCCATCGGGCCCAGGCTCCAGCGGATTCTTAACCCAATCAGGCAGCAGGCCCCACAGCATCAGCGCTGCCTCGTGGTGGCCGTGCTCGCAGCGCAGCGCCAGCAGCGGCTCACCGGGCAGCACCAGCGCACGCGGGGCGTAGTGCTGCGCCAGCCCCGCAGGCAGCGCGCAGGCCAGCTGTGCCTCAACAGCTGCCAGGGGAGCATCAAGGGCAAAACGTCCGCACATGTCTCAACCCGTTCGGATACCCACCCCCTAGGCGGATCGGCTCCGCCTAGGGCGGTCCTAGCTTGGTCCCACTGTCGCGTGAAGCCAAAAGGCCCGCAGCACCATGCCGATTCGTCAGGACGAAAACCAGCCCAACCGGCGCATCGGCATCGTCAACCTGATCCTGATTGGCTTCGGCGTGTTGCTGCTGTTCAGCAACTTTTTGCCCAACCCGGCGATGCAGGTGCCGCGGGTGCCCTACTCGCTGTTCATCGACCAGGTCAACGACAACAACGTCAAACGGGCCTACATCACCAGCGACCAGATCCGCTACGAGCTCAAGGCTCCGCCGGCCGAGGACGCCCCCACGGTGCTCTCGACCACGCCGATCTTCGACATGGATCTGCCCCAGCGGCTCGAGGAGCACGGCGTCGAATTTGCGGCCGCACCGCCCAAAAAACCGAGCTTCATCACCACAGCGCTGAGCTGGGTGGTGCCGCCTTTGATTTTTATTTTGGTGCTGCAGTTCTTTGCCCGCCGCAGCGGCATGGGCGGCGCCCAAGGCGCGCTGAGCTTCACCAAGAGCAAGGCCAAGGTGTATGTGCCCGATGAGGAATCGCGCGTCACCTTCGCCGATGTGGCCGGTGTCGATGAGGCCAAGGCCGAGCTCACTGAGATCGTCGATTTCCTCAAAACCCCGGAGCGCTACACCGCCATTGGCGCCCGCATTCCCAAGGGCGTGCTGCTGGTGGGCCCGCCTGGCACCGGCAAGACCTTGCTCTCCAAGGCTGTCGCCGGTGAGGCGAGCGTGCCCTTTTTCATCATCAGCGGCTCAGAGTTCGTCGAGCTGTTCGTCGGTGCTGGCGCGGCACGGGTGCGCGATCTGTTTGAAGAAGCCAAGAAGAAAGCGCCCTGCATCATCTTTATTGACGAGCTCGATGCCATCGGCAAAAGCCGCGCCGGTTCGATGGGCGTGGTCGGCGGCAACGACGAGCGCGAGCAGACCCTCAACCAGCTGCTCACCGAAATGGACGGCTTTACCGGCAAAGACAAGCCGGTGATCGTGCTGGCCGCCACCAACCAGCCCGAAACCCTGGACGCGGCCCTGCTGCGGCCCGGTCGTTTTGACCGCCAGGTGCTGGTCGATCGCCCCGACCTCAGCGGCCGGCGCACCATTCTCGACATCTATGCCAAGAAGGTCAAACTGGCTGATGGGGTCGACCTCGATCGCATCGCCCAGGCCACCGCGGGCTTTGCCGGTGCCGACCTGGCCAACCTGGTCAACGAAGCAGCGCTGCTGGCCGCCCGCGTCAGGCGCACCAGCGTTGAGCAGGGCGACCTCAACGAGGCAATCGAGCGCGTGGTCGCCGGCCTCGAGAAAAAGAGCCGCGTGCTGCAACCCGATGAAAAGAAGGTGGTCGCCTATCACGAAGTCGGCCACGCGATCGTGGGTCACCTGATGCCTGGCGGCAGCAAGGTGGCCAAGATCTCGATCGTGCCCCGCGGCATGAGCGCCCTGGGCTACACCCTGCAACTGCCCACCGAAGAGCGCTTCCTCAACTCCAAAGAAGACCTCGAAGGTCAGATCGCCACCCTGCTGGGCGGCCGCAGCGCCGAAGAAGTGGTGTTCGGAGCCGTCACCACCGGCGCGGCCAACGACCTGCAGCGCGCCACCGACATTGCCGAGCAAATGGTCGGCACCTATGGCATGAGCGAGATCCTGGGGCCGCTGGCCTACGACAAGCAAGGCGGTAGCCGTTTCTTAGGCGGCAACAACAACCCGCGCCGCTCGGTCAGCGACACCACCGCCCAGGCGATCGACAAAGAGGTTCGCTCCCTGGTCGACCGCGCCCACGACCGCGCCCTGGCGATCCTGCATCACAACCGCGACCTGCTCGAGCGCATCTCCCAAGAGATCCTCGACAAAGAGGTGATCGAAGGCGACGAGCTCAAAGGCCTGCTCGCCGAGAGCGTCATGCCCGAGGAAGCCAAAGCGCTGGCTTGAGGCAAAGCACCCTGCCTTAAAGGGGCGTTGCCAAAGCAACAGGCCGTCAGCAGGATGAGTCTGAACCGCTCTGGCCAGGTGCAACTCGAGCCCCTGCTCGCGGCCATCGAGCAGCATCGGGTTGAAGCCCCTGATGCTGCCGCTTGTGCCTTTTCAGTCTCCAGCCAACAGGCTGAAGACTGCCACTACAACAATTGCAACCCGCGCCTAGGGATTGATTTCCAGGTGCAGAAACTGCCATTTGGCGGGCTGCAGGTCATGGATCCCAGGCTGGTGGTGATTGCCCCAGGCTCCTGCAACGAAAAGCACCGCCATGCCCACGAGTCGATCTTTGTGGTGCTCTCGGGCAGCGCTGAGATCCAGATCGGTCAACAGGTCACCCCACTGGAGCAAGGCGAGATTGCCTACGTGCCCCGTTGGGTGGTGCACCAGAGCCGCAACCGCTCAACCAGCGAGCCGTTGACGCTGCTAGCGATTACCGATTTCGGCCTGACCTCGGCGGTTCTTGGTGACTACGACAACCGCACCCGTCTGAAAACGGGCGGAGTCGATGCCTTTGCGCAAGATCCTCAGACCCCCTGACAATCGCCACATCTCTGAAACCATGCCTTTTCTGAATTCCCTGCCAACAAGCCTGCAGCAATCGCTGCAACAGATCGGAGCGAAGCGACAACTCGCGAACGATGAGGTGTTGATCACCCATGGCTCCTTTGACAACAACCTCTATCTGATCGAAAGCGGTCAGGTGCGCGTGCAGACCTCGCGTGATGGTCAACCCGTCGACATCACGCTCAACGCTGGAGACGTGGTGGGTGAGATGGCCTTTCTCGATAACCGACCCCGCACCGCCACGGTGATCGCCCATGGGCCATGCACCGTCTTGGCGTTCGAGCGGGAATCGACCTTTCAACACCTAGGCAGCCATCCCCTCGATCTCAATGCCCTGATCACGGGACTCGCCGCGCTGCAGGGCAGTCGCCTGCGCGATGAGGCCGCCAGCGACACCCGTGAACATGCCACGGTCGTCGATAGCTTGGCCCGCGAAGCCCTCGAGCACCGTGCGGTCAACCATCCCTACCTGCAGGCACTCGCCAGTGGCGATCTACCTAACACCCATGCGGCGCTAGCCGATTTTGCCAAGCACTACTACGGCTATTCGGCCCATTTTCCGCGCTACCTCACCGCACTGATCTCGAAGCTGGAGCGGCCCGATCACCGTGCGGCTCTGCTGGAGAACCTGACCGAGGAGTCAGGTCAGTACGAAGACGAAGAACTGGCCGAGCTGGCGCAATGCGGCGTGCAAAGCGAGTGGATCATCGGCATTCCCCATCCGCAGCTGTTTCAACGCTTTCGCCGGGCCCTTGGAGTGGTCAACACCGACGCCTCCGACGATCACATCGAAGTGGTCTGCTGGCGCGAACTGTTTCTCTCGATCCTGACCCACGGCTCGCCAGCCGAGGCTTTAGGTGCACTGGGCCTGGGCACCGAAACGATCGTGCAGACCATCTACCAACCCTTTGTCGACGCGATCGAGCGGCTCGGAACGCTGGCACCAGAAGATGCGGTGTTCTTCCCACTGCACACCGCTGTCGACGATCACCATCAAGCCACCCTCAAGGCCATCGCCACCGACTTTGCCGCCACAGCCCAAGGCCGCGCCGATCTAGCCAAGGGCATGCATAAAGCACTGGCGCTGCGCGATGCGTTCTGGGGTTGGCTGCACGAGCGCGCCAAGCAGCAACCTCCTGAAGCCTGAAACGTCATGACCAGTGAGATCAGCACCCGTGCCCTGTATGACCAAGCCGCCTCGCAATGGAGCCGCAATCAACAACTGCTGTTGAGCGATTTCACCGCCAGGCCAAGGGTCATCGAGGCCGTTGGTGACGTCTCAGGCCTGCACCTGTGGGACCTGGGCTGCGGGGAGGGCTACGTCGGAAGACAACTGGCCAAGGGCAACCCCAGGCGCATCGATGGCTTTGATCTGTCTGAGGAAATGATCGCTAGTGCACGCACACAGGCCGGCGATCTGGCTGCCGCTTGCGGCGGCCCGCTGCACTACGCCGCAGCCAACTTGGCTGAGGCCGATCAATTCCCCAGTGGCCAGTGCGATGGGGCCATCGCCGTTTTCTTGTTCAACTACCTGAGCATCGCCGCCATGGAGAGGGTGCTGGCGCGATGCCACCAGGCGATCCGAGCCGGCGGCTTTTTGGTGTTCACAGTGCCGCACCCAGCTCTGGCGTTTCTGCGTCCTGCCGAGCCACCGTTTTATCTCGAACCCGGTGAGCACACCTACCTTGGCAGCAGCGATCTGCAGTTTGAAGGTCGAATCTGGCGCCGCGATGGGGTGAGCAACCCGGTGCGCTCGATTCACAAAACCTTTGCCGATTACACCGGTGCCCTTGGGCGCAGTGGCTGGACGCAGCTACCGGCTGTGATCGAGCTGGGAGTCACTGAAGAGCACCTTGAGGTGGACCCAGCTTTCTTCTCACCGCTGAAGGGCTGTCCCCTGCACCTGCTGTTTCACCTGCAACGCTGATGGCCGCACTTGCAATGCCGTTCTGCTGGACGGCGGCAGAACTCGCCGAGCGCAAGCAATGGCGCTTCATGGCAAGCCCAGCGCTGCTTGAGCTCGATCAAGCCAGTCTGCAGCGCTGGGCCGCCCCGGTGATCGATGAGCTGACCCACGGCTCAGGTGCAGCCTTGATTCAAGGACTTGGCGAGGTCAGTGAAGCCGATCTACGCCGGCTCTACTTAGCGATCGGACGCTGCATCGGCGACGTTGACACCACCTACGGCGAGCTCTACGACGTGCTGGACACCGGCGTCTCCTACCTGGAGAAAGCGATTCCGGTCTCACAGACCAACGCCTCGACCTCGGTACACACCGACAGCTCGCGGCTGGAGACGCATCCACGTTGGGTGGGCCTGGCCTGCGTGCGGCAGGCGCCTGTGGGCGGTGGCTCACGCCTGGTGTCAGCCGTGGCCGTTCACGACCACTTGAAGGCGAACCATCCGGCTGTGCTCAAGCGTCTACAGCAGCCCTTCCACCGCGATGTGGTCACCCCCGGTAGCGAAGCCAATGCCATGGCGTTGATCCAAGACAACGCCTTTCCCATTTACAGCCAAGCAAGCGATGGACCAACCCTTCGCTACATGCGCTATTGGATCGAAAAAGCCCACGAGCGCATCAACCAACCCCTCGATCCGCTTGATCTTGAGGCCTTTGATCAGCTTGATCAAACCCTCAATGATTGTCGCTTCCGCTACGACTTCGACCTCGCGCCAGGAGATCTGCTGTTCATTGACAACCACAAGTTGGCCCATGACCGCGATGGCTTCGTCGATGACCCGCAAGCCCCCCGGCTGATGGTGCGGCTGTGGCTGAATGCCGGCACGCCGCTCACCGCTTAACGGCAGCGCGTTCAGCCCAAACCCTTGACGCCGGGGCCCTTGATCGCGGATAAGGGTTCTTTGAGACCGGCCGATGGCAAGCGCCGCCTCCAACAACCATGACGTCGTGCCTGCAGCGCTGCAGGATTTGCGCGGCAGTGACCTGCTGTCATCGGCAGATCTGAGCGCCGAGCAGACCCAGGCGCTCTTGCAGCTGGCCGCCGATCTCAAGGGCGGACAGCGCCGCATCGATCTGGGCGGCAAGGTGCTGGGGCTGATTTTCACCAAGGCCTCAACCCGCACCCGGGTGAGCTTCACCGTGGCGATGGCGCGGCTGGGCGGCCAGACGATCGACCTCAACCCCCAGGTCAGCCAGGTGGGCCGCGGTGAGCCGGTGGCCGACACCGCGCGGGTGTTGAGCCGCTACGTGGATGCACTGGCGATCCGCACCTTCGCTCAGGACGAACTGGCTGAGTACGCCCATTGGGCTTCGATCCCGGTGATCAACGCGCTCACCGACCTGGAGCATCCCTGCCAGGCCCTGGCCGATTACCTGACCCTGGCCGAAGCCTTCAGCCCGGCCGCCAACAGTGCCGCCCTGAGCGACCCTGGCGCGATCAAGGGTCTCACCCTCACCTACCTGGGCGATGGCAACAACGTGGCGCACTCGTTGATGCTGTGCGGGGCGCTGCTGGGGGTCAATGTGCGCATCGGCTGCCCAGCCGGCTATGCCCCAGACCCTGCTGTGCTGGCCCGCTCGCAGCAGCTGGCCGCCGAGCAGGGCGCCAGCGTCACGGTGCTGCATGAGCCTGTGGCGGCGGTACGCGGCGCCCATGCGCTCTACACCGATGTGTGGGCCTCGATGGGTCAGGAGGAAGAAAAGGCCGAGCGCGAGCGTGCGTTTACCGGCTGGTGCCTCAACGAAGAACTGATCGCCGAAGCCGACAGCCGCGCGATCGTGCTGCACTGCCTGCCCGCTTACCGGGGCCTGGAAATCAGCGCCGGGGCGATGGAGGGCAGCGCCAGCCGCATCTTTGATCAGGCCGAAAACCGCCTGCATGCCCAGCAGGCGCTGCTGGCGGCCCTGCTAGCGGGCTGAAGCCCCTGGGGGAAAGACCATGGTTCGCGCCTTGTATTGATCGCGCCTTGTGTGGATTGGGCCTAGTGCGGATTGCGCCTTGTG
>JBMSMG010000059.1:0-10807 GCA_049421025.1 Prochlorococcaceae cyanobacterium
GGCGACGCAAGCCTTGCAAGCCCCAAACAGGCCTGGCTGAACCATCCAGGCGGCCTGATCGAGATCGGCCACCCCACAGGCGGGGGCGGCTTTCACTTTGACAATGAAGCGCCGCGCCACAAGGTCTGGCTGGAGCCCTTTGCCTTGGCCCAGACGCTGGTGAGCAATGCCGAGTACGCCGCGTTCATCGCCGATGGCGGCTACCAACGGCCCGAGCTGTGGATGAGCGAAGGCTGGGCTGCCCTGCAGCAGCGGGGCTGGCAGAGGCCGCGCTACTGGCGCGATGCCGCTGAGTTCACCCTGGCGGGCCGCAAGCCCCGCGACCCGCAGGCGCCGGTGCGGCATGTGAGCTGGTTTGAAGCCGACGCGTACGCCCGCTGGGCAGGCGCGCGGCTACCCACTGAAGCCGAATGGGAGCTGCTGGCCGGCGAGCTGTCCCAGGCCTTCGGGGTGCTGTGGCAGTGGACCGCCAGCCCCTACCGGCCCTATCCGGGGTTTACGGCCGCGGCCGGGGCGATCGGCGAGTACAACGGCAAATTCATGAGCTCGCAGATGGTGCTGCGGGGCAGCGCCTTCTTGACACCCGCAGGCCACGAACGCTTGAGCTACCGCAATTTCTTTGCGCCCGCGAGCCGCTGGATGGCCAGCGGCGTGCGCCTGGCCCGCGACGGGGCCCCATGAGCGGCGCCCAAAGCCGCTTCATCGACCTGCATCCCGCCCCAGCCGATCTGGTGCGGCTGGTGCAGGAGGGGCTGGCGCGCACGCCCAGGCAGTTGCCGGCCTGGCTGCTGTACGACGCCGAGGGTTCACGCCTGTTCGAGCAGATCTGCCAGCAGCCCGAATACAGCCTCACCCGCAGCGAAACAGCGCTGCTCGAACAGCAGGCTCTGGCGATGTCCCAGGCCATGGAGAGCGCCCCGGCGGTGGTGATCGAATTTGGCGCCGGCAACGCCCGCAAGGTCGGCCCCTTGTTGCAGGCGCTGCAGCCCAGCTGTTATGCGGCTCTCGACATCAGCGCTGAGCACCTGCGCGATGCCTGCGCCAACCTGCAGACGCAGCATCCTGAGGTAACGGTACTGGGGGTGTGCTGCGACTACAGCACCCTGGCGGCCTTACCAGCCGAGCCACTGCTTGAGCACCGGCCACGGCTGGGCTTCTACCCGGGGAGCTCCCTGGGCAACTTCACCCCCGCAGAAGCCCAGGCGCTGCTGCGGCAGATGGCACGCCTGCTGGGCCCCGATGGCCAGCTGCTGATCGGCATCGATCAGCCCAAACCCATCGCGCGGCTCGAGGCGGCTTACAACGACAGCGCTGGCGTCTCGGCAGCGTTTGCCCGCAACCTGCTGGTGCGGCTGAACAACGACCTTGCGGGTGATTTCGACCCCCAGGCGTTTGACTACCAAGCCCGCTGGCAGGCGCGCGAGAGCCGCATCGCCATGGCCCTGCTCAGCCGCAGCGATCAGGTGGTCAATCTGGCGGGGCAGCGCTGGCGCTTTGCCAAGGGCGAGCCGCTGATCACCGAATACAGCGTCAAGTACAGCCCAGGCGCGTTTGCCCAGCTCGCCGCCGCTGCCGGCTGGTCGTTGCAGCGCAGCTGGAGCGACCCCCTGGGTGATCTGAGCCTGCACCTGCTGCGCCAGGCAGACTCAGCTCTGGCCCCCGAAGCGCACCAACCATGAGCCGCGAGGAGCAGCGCGCCGCCATGCGGCAAACCCGCCAAGACCTGATCGCTGAGCTTGAAGAGCTCTACCGGCGGGCCTTTGATCGCATCAGCGAACGGGACCTGGGCGAAGGCGCGATTGCCCGGCTGACCCAATTGCTGCTGCGCTCGCGCGAGGCGGCGATCACCCCGCTCACAGAAGAGATCGAAGCCCCCCTGATCACCCGGGCTCCTGAGGAGTCCTGAGCTTCAGATGGGCAGCTGGTTTGACGATCTGGAGGCACGGCTCAATCAGCAGCTTGAAGCGTTCCTGCAGGCCAATCCAGCCCAGCAGGAGCGGCTTGAGCAGCAGGAGGCGCGCGAGCGTCAGGAGCAACTGAGCCGCAGCAGGCTGGAGCTGCAGCAACAGGCCGAGCAGCAGCGGCAGGCCCTGCTGGAGCTGGCCAGCGAGATTCGCCAGTGGCAGGGGCGCAGCAGCAAGGCCCGATCCGCTGGCGCTGATGCCCTAGCCGCCCGCGCCGAAACGCATCTGGCCGCGCTGATGCTGCAAGGCCGCCGGCGCTGGCAGCAGCTGGCCGAGTTGGGAGCCCAATTTGCGGCGCTGGAAGCCGAGCTCGAGCAGCTGCGCAGCGCCGCTCAAGCTGCTGGTCGGCCCAGCCAGAGCCCCCGCAGCAGCAACCCCGCCAGCCTTGAGGCCGAGTGGGACGCCTTTGAGGCTGAGCAGCTGCTGCAACAACTCAAACGCCAGCAACAACGCTGACGATCGCCGCCATGGGATTCATCCTCTCGAAACTGCTGCCGCTCGGCCTGTACCCCCTGGGGCTGGCGCTGCTGCTGCAGATCGCAGCGCTGTTGGGCCGGCGCAGGCGCTGGAGCCCCTGGCTCTCGGCCAGCGCGATGGCGTTGCTGTGGCTGCCTTCAACCCCGCTGGTGAGCCGGCAACTGATCTGGGGCCTGGAAGAGCGCAGCGCCGCACTGACCCCAGCGGTGATCCCGAAGGCTGACGCCATCGTGGTGCTGGGCGGGGGCCTGCGGCCGGCCCTGCGGCCTCGCCGCACTGTTGAGGTGAATGAGGGGGGCGATCGCCTGCTCACCGGCCTGCAGCTGCTGCGCCAGGGCAAGGCGCCGCAGCTGGTGTTCACCGGTGGCAAGGTCAAGCTCACCGCGTCCGATCCGGCCAGCAGCGAAGCGCGCTCCGCCGCCACGCTTGCAGCTCAACTCGGACTATCGCCCGAGCGCATGCTGCTGCTGGAGCAGCCCCGCAACACAGCTGAAGAAGCCCGCGCGGTGCGCCAGCTGGCCGCGGCGCGCGGCTGGGACCGGGTGCTGCTGGTGACAAGTGCCTTCCACATGCCGCGCGCCTTGGCCAGCTTCCAGCAGCTCAAAGGCGTCAAGGTGGTGCCAGTGGCGTGTGATTTTCAGTTGCCAGAGCGGCACCTGCGCGGCGGGCTCACGGCCGCCAGCCTGCTGGAGGACCTGCTGCCCGATGCCGAAGACCTGCACCTGAGCACGGTGGCGCTGAAGGAGCATCTGGGTCTGCTCGTCTACCGCCTGCGGGGCTGGAGCTAAATCAGGCTTTGGGCGCTGGGGGCACCAGGCTCACGCCCTCGGGCGGCGGGGTGGGATCGGGATCGGCAATCAGCATGTGCTGCAACACGATCTCGGGACGCTCGCTGTCGCGCCAGCGAATGCGATAGGCCGGCATCTTGGTGCCGCGGCTGGTGGTCTGCTCAACCGGCTCCATCACCCAACCACGGCGCGAACGACCCTGAGGGTTGCGCTTCACCACCGCATCCGCGTGCTTGAAGCGGAATCCAACGCGCTCGCCACTCATGAAACCGAGAACCCCAAAGGGGGGGCATAGCCTGATGAAGTGATTATCTCACTGCGCCGGTAGCCGGGCCTACCGAAGCCGACTCATTCGGTTTGATCGCCTCGGGGCGCCTCAGGCCTCAGCAACGGAAAGGCAATCACATCGCGGATCGAGGCGCTGTCAGTCAGCAGCATCACCAGCCGATCGATGCCGATGCCCAGCCCCCCGGTGGGGGGCATGCCCACCTCTAGGGCGTGGATGAAGTCCTCATCGACGCTCTGGGCCTCGTCGTCGCCCGCGGCTTTGCGGGCCTGCTGGGCCTCCAGCCGCTGGCGCTGATCGATCGGGTCGATCAGCTCGCTGAACGCATTGGCGGTCTCGCGGCCGGCAATGAACAGCTCGAAGCGCTCCACCAGTCCTGGTTTGCTGCGGTGCGCGCGCGCCAACGGCGAGTTCTCAACCGGGTAATCGAGCACAAACGTCGGCTGGATCAGATCGGCTTCCACGGTCTGCTCAAAAGCCTCCACCAGCAGCCGGCCGACCGAGTCCGCCAGCGCCGGCACCTCAAGCCCTTTGGCCTCCATGGCAGCGGCAGCCTGCTCGCGGCTGGTGAAGGCGGCAAAGTCGAGCCCACTGGCCTGCTGGACAGCCTCGTGCATGGTGACCCGGCGCCAGGGGGGGGTCAGGTCAACGGTTGTGCCCTGATAGCTGATCTCGGTGGTGCCGCAGACCTGCAAGCACACGTGGGCGATCAGCTGCTCGGTGAGCTCCATCATGCCGGCGTAATCGCTGTAGGCCTGATAGATCTCGATCGACGTGAACTCGGGGTTGTGGCGGGTGCTGATCCCCTCGTTGCGAAAGATGCGCCCGAGCTCGTAAACGCGCTCAAAACCGCCCACCACCAGCCGTTTGAGATGCAGCTCGGTGGCGATGCGCAGGGTCAGCGGCAGATCCAGGGCGTTGTGATGGGTTTCAAACGGCCGCGCATCGGCCCCACCAGGCACGCTTTGCAGCACCGGCGTTTCAATCTCCAGAAAGCCACGCTCATCGAGCCAGCGGCGCATGGCACTCACCGCCAAAGCCCGTCGCCTGAAGGTTTCGCGGGTTTGCGGCGACACGATCAGATCGAGGTAACGCTGGCGGTAGCGCTTCTCAACGTCGGCCAGACCATGCCACTTGTCGGGCAGGGGCTGCAGGCTCTTGCTGAGCATCTGCCAGGCGCTCACCTTGACCGACAGCTCACCGCGGTCGGTGCGCCGCAGGGTGCCGCTCACCCCGATCAGATCACCCGCGTCCACCAGCGTGGTGAGCTGGGCAAAGGCACTGGGACTGGCCCCTGTGCTGTCGGTTGTTGAGGGCCCATCGAGGGTTGCCTTCTCCAGATACAGCTGGATCGGGCCGCTCTCATCGACCAGGGTGAAAAAGGCCAGCTTGCCCATCACCCGGCGGGTCATCACCCGCCCGGCGATGGCCACCTGGGTCTGGCGCTCTTGGCCATTGGCCAGATCGGCATGGGCGGTCTGCAGCTCGGCGGTGCGATGGCTGGGCTCAAAGCTCAGGGCATAGGGACCTTGGCCCAGGGCCTTGAGGGCCTCGGCTTTCTCCAGACGGGTCTCGCGCAGATCCGACACAGGCTTGAGCAGCGCTTCAGCTGGCCATCCTGCAGGAGCGCTTACCCAGCGGCAGCAATCGAGCCGTCACGCATGCGCTGCGAGGCATAGCCGGTGCCGCGCACCGTCAGGATCAGCTCGGGGTTGCGGGGGTCGGGCTCAAGCTTGCCGCGCAGGCGGGCGACATAGACATCGACAACGCGCAGGTCAGCGGCACGGCGCGGCGGATAGCCCCAAAGCTGCTCCAGGATCTCGGCCCGCGGCACAACGCGGCCAGGCTCGCGAAACAGCAGCTCGAGCAGGCTGAATTCGGTGTAGGTCAACGCGATGCGCTCGCCGTCGCGGGTGACCTGCCTGCGGTTGGTGTCGACGACCAGCCCCCCGACCCGCAGTACGCCACTGCCGGTAGGCAACTCGCGGGGTTCATTGCCGGCAGAGCCGCGTCCCACCCTGCGCAGGATCGTGGCGATGCGCGCCTCAAGCTCCTTGGGTGAGAAAGGCTTGGGCAGATAGTCATCAGCTCCAAGATCGAGCCCTGAAACCCGCTCGGCAATGGCGTCAAGAGCCGACAGAAAAATGATCGGCACGCACGACTCGGCCCGAAGCCGACGGCATACCGCGAAGCCATCGAGCTTCGGCAGCATCACATCGAGCACCACCAGATCGGGTTGCTCCTGATGAAACAGGGTCAGCGCCTCTTCACCGTCTTCGGCGCAAATCACCCGATAGCCAGCAAGCTGCAGCCGCATCACCAGGACTCGCCTGACAGCAGCCTCGTCATCCACCACCAGCAAGGTCGCCTTGGCCTCGCCAGCGGCAGGACCCGCCAACCCTTCGGCGCCGCCTTCGGCCTGCTGAAACCCTTGCTGCTGGGGGATTTCCTCAGGAGGCATAGGGGTGGCGCTTCATGAAGAAACGCAACCCTACCCCTCAGCGCGCCCGTAGGTCATCCCCAAGAACCCCTTTGGTGGCAGGGATCTGATGATTTTTAAGAATTTCTACAGGAACCATGGCTGCGGCTTTGCGGCACATCAGGGCCAACGGGCCTGCGCGTAGCGATTCCATTGCAGCGCTGCCTCGGCCAGGGCCTGATCGCTCGACAGTTCACCCAGCATCGAGCGCTGCAGCTGGGTGTACAGGATCGCCTGCAACCGTTTGATGCCAGGAATCGCTGGCACCAACACCCGGGCATCAGCCAGGGTTCGGGCAGACAGTAGACGCGCCTGCTGCACCAGCCGCTCGGCTGGGGTGGCCCCGGGGTCAGCAACCAGATCTTGCTGCAACTGCTGCAAGGCAACGGTTGAAGAGGGCAACACCCGGGCCTGTTCGGCAAAGGCGAACTGGTTGGCTGCATTGGTGAGATGCAACCCAAAACTCACCGCTTCAGCAGCCATGGCGCTCTGGCGCGGCACCACCAGATTCATCACCGCCACGTTGGCCTCGCCGCTGGGGCCGGTGATCGGCGCAAACGGGGCCGTGGCCGCCGCAATGCCCGGTGCGTTGGTCTGCAGGTTGCGCAAGAAATCTGGGCCTGTGGCGACCTGAGCCAGATCACCGCTTTGGTACAGCTCAATGGCACGCCGATAGCCCTGGCTGACCACCTCGCGCGGCAACAGGCCGTCGCGATAGAGCCCGCTCCAAAACCCAAAGGCAGCGCGACCTGCGTCGGAGTCAAAGGCGGCGCGGCGTTCGCCATCGAGCAGCTGCACCCCCTGCTGCACCAACGTTTCAAGCAGCTCTGCCGAGTCATCGCTCACCACTGTCATGAACAGGCCGTAGCGACCCGTGCGGCGGCGCATAGCGGCGGCATAGGCGGGCACCTCGTCCCAACGGCGCGGCGGGGCCTGCAGGCCAGCGCGTTGCAACAGCGCCGTGTTGGCCATGCTGATGCGGGCCGTCAGGTACCACGGCAGGGCAAATTGCTGCCCCTGCTGCTCACCGGCCTGCCAGATCTTGGGCAAATAGCTCTGTGCTGCTGCCTCTGGCACCAAAGGAGCCAGATCCAGCAGGCCGCCCTTGCTGGCCAGGTTGGCGGCAAACGGTGGGTTGAGGTTGACCAGATCGGGTGCCGTGCGTGCAAACACCGCCGCCAGCAGCTTGCGCTCGACCGATGCCCAAGGGACATCAGTCCAGCGCACCGAGACCCCGGGGTTGTCGCGCTCCCAGCTGCGAATGACGTCCTGCAAGTAGCCGTTGAAGCGGGGAGCTAGATCCAGGGTCCAGACATTGAGCTCTCTCTGCGATGCGCCTCCACCGCCACCCCGCCAACCGCAGCTGCCCAACCCAGCCGAGGCCAGGGCAGCACCGGCCGCTGTGCCAACGCTCTGCAACAAGCGGCGACGGGTGAGCAACATCAGCGCACCCCTGGCAGTTGCTGACGCCAGATCAGCAGCCACAACGAACAGACCAGGGGCGCCAGCAGAGCAGTCAGCAGGGTCTGCGCCCAAAGCACCTGCAGTGCTGACGCCGGCCATGCCCCTGTCAGGGCCAATTGCGCCAGCACCGAAACCCCAAGCACCAGGCTGCCCGCAAGGGCCAGCAAACCCAGCGAGAGGCTGCGCTCCATCACCACGCTGCGGCGACCCAGCCGGCCCCACCACCAGCCGAGCAGCACCAGCGCCGGCACCTGGCTGACGGCACCGGGGTGCAAGGCATCCAGCAACAGCGCCAACCCAGCCCCCACCAGGGCCCCTGACCAAGGGCCATCGACCAGCGCCCAGGGCAACAGCCACAGCACCGACCAGGCAGGTCCGGTGGCATCGAGTTGCAACCACCGGGGCGACAGCAAAACCATCAGCGGCACCAACAACGCGGTGGCCAAGCACCAGCCGCGGCGCCAGAGCTCAAGGTCAGTCATGGCTTGGCCCCATGGGCCATGGAACGCACCTGCACCCAGTCGAGTGCCTCGATCGGTGCGCTCAGTTGAACGCGCGCTTCGGGTGCGGGGGTGCCCTGCAGATCAAGCTGCTGCAGCACGCCCACCGTGACATTGGGCGGCAGCAGTGTGCTGGCTGGTGATGTGGTGACCAAATCGCCAGCCCGGGCGCGGGTGTCGCGGTCCAAAAAGCGCAGCACCGGCCGCGCTGTGCCAGTCCCCACCAGCAAGCCATGCTCACCGGTGCGCGGGACCCAGACCCCGACCTTGCTTGTCGGGTCGGTGAGCAGCTCAACAAGCGCTGTGGTGGGTGTCACCGACGCAAGGCGTCCCACCAAGCCGCCAGGAGCCAGCACCACATCTCCACTGGCGAGCCCTGCCATCGCACCTTGAGCGAGCAACAGTTGTTGCCACCACAGCGATGCCGGTCTTGCAATCACTGGCGCTGACACCAACGCGCCGCCCTGTTCGCGCAGATCCAGCATCTGGCGAAGGCGCTTGTTGTCCGCCTCCAACTGCACGAGCCGGCTCTGCTGATCGAGGCGCTGAGCCGAACGCAGCCACTCAGCTTGAGCACTACCCGGCCAAAATGGCCGGCTCAAGACGGCATAGAGATCACTGAGCGCAGCCCCTTTGCTGAGCCTGACGGCCAACAGCAGCAGTGCCACCACCAGCCAGGGCCAGCCGGTGATCAGCAGCCGCCTCGGCGCTAGACGAAAGCCGCGGCCGGCCTGCATCAGGCTCAGGCTGCCGGGCGGATGAAGTCAGGGGTGTCGAGCACCCGCACCAGGCGGTTGTAGTCCTCGAGCACGATGCCGCAGCCGTTGACCACACACAGCAGCGGGTCTTCAGCTACGTGCACCAGGATCCCGGTCTCATGGCTGATCAGATCGCTGATCCCTTTGACCAAGGCACCACCACCGGCCAGCATGATGCCGCGATCGACAATGTCGGCAGCCAGCTCTGGAGGGGTGCGCTCGAGGGTTCGCTTGACCGCTTCAACGATCACATTGAGCGGCTCAGCCATCGCCTCACGAATGTCGCCGGCGCGAATGTTGACCGTCCGCGGCAGACCCGAGAGCAAATGCAGACCCCGCACGTCCATGGACGTTTCGTCGTGGGTTTCTGACGGGAATGCTGAGCCAATGCGGATCTTGATGTCTTCAGCCGTGCGCTCACCCACCACCAGGTTGTGGACCTTCTTGAGGTAGGTGGCGATGGCATCACTGAGCTCGTCGCCAGCCACGCGTACCGACTCGCTGATCACCGTGCCGCCCAGGCTGAGCACAGCGACCTCGGTGGTGCCGCCACCGATGTCCACAATCATGGTGCCCACAGGTTCGGTCACAGGCAGACCGGCACCGATGGCAGCCGCGACGGGCTCATCAATCAGATGCACCTCGCGGGCGCCGGCAAGGCCGGCTTCGCGCACGGCACGGCGTTCGACGCCAGTGACGCCACTGGGGATGCCCACCACCAAGCGCCGGGCCACCAGGCCGCGGCCGTCATTGCCCTTCTGAATGAAGGTTTTGATCATTTGCTCAGCGGCATCGAAGTCAGCGATGACGCCATCACGCAAAGGCCGCACGGCACGAATGGTGCCCGGGGTGCGGCCCAGCATCATTTTTGCCTCAGTACCGACGGCGAGCGGCAGGTTGCGCTCCATGTCGATGGCCACAACCGAGGGCTCTTGCAACACAATGCCCTTGCCCGAGACGTACATCAGGGTGTTGGCGGTACCCAGATCAATGCCGATGTCGCGGGAGAACTGGAACCGACGGAAAAACACGAAAGACCCTGCTCTGCAAGGGCCAAATCATAGAGGGGTGTTACAGGATCCCCAAACGGTGGCACTCCTTCAATGTGGCCCCGATCAGCCTCTGGCCGACTTGGGTGCCGCATCATGAGTTCCACATTGACTAACTAGGAGAAACGCCATGGGCGTCAACTCGATCACCCTCGTCGGCCGTGCTGGCCGCGACCCTGAGGTCCGCTACTTCGAATCGGGCAGCGTCGTCGCCAACCTGACCCTGGCCGTCAACCGCCGCTCAGGCAATGACGAGCCCGATTGGTTCAACCTCGAGATCTGGGGCAAGCAAGCCCAGGTGGCCGCCGACTATGTCCGCAAAGGCAGCCTGCTGGGCATCATCGGCAGCTTCAAGCTCGACCGCTGGACCGACCGCAGCAGCGGCGAAGAGCGCTCCAAGCCCGTGGTGCGGGTCGACCGCCTCGAGCTGCTGGGCTCCAAGCGCGACAGCGAAGCCGGTGGCATGGGCGGCGGCTTCGGCGGCGGCGAACCCTCAGACGACGAAGTGCCGTTCTGAGCACCTGCTGAAGGCTGCATGGGTTGGCGACAGGCGCTAATCAGCGCTTGGCTTGAGGAACGAACTGGCGCAACAGCGGTTGCAGCCACGCCACTCCTTGGGGAACCCGCCAATGACAAAGCCTGAGCCGTCCATCCCTGGACGCTCAGGCACCTGTCTTGAAACTGCTACTCCCTCAACACTGAGGCGCTGAACCCGAGCCGGGGAAGTCGAGCCCGCTGTTACCGCTGTAAGCGGCAGTGCAGACGAGACCCCCCGGCTCAGGTCTCCTCAATAGCGGTAGTGGTCCAGCTTGTAGGGCCCTTCCACCGGCACGTTGATGTAGTCGGCCTGCTCCTTGGTGAGTTCGGTCAACTTGGCACCGATCTTTTCAAGGTGCAGGCGAGCCACCATCTCATCAAGGTGCTTGGGCAGCACATACACCTGCTTGCCGTACTGCTCGCCTTTGGTGAACAGTTCGATCTGGGCGAGCACCTGGTTGGTGAACGAGTTGCTCATCACAAAGCTGGGGTGGCCGGTGGCGCA
>JBMSMG010000060.1:0-10739 GCA_049421025.1 Prochlorococcaceae cyanobacterium
GCCGGCTAACGGATTTGAACCGATGGCCTTCGCTTTACAAAAGCGCTGCTCTACCGCTGAGCTAAGCCGGCAACAACACAATTTTAGGGGCTGGTAGCGGCCGCCCCTCGGGCCGGGCTCGCAAGCCTCAGCCCGACTGCTTTTCGATGATCGCCAGGGCGCGGTTGGCCAGATCCAGGGTTAACCGCAGCTGCTCCTGCTGGGCCGCCAGCGCAGCCTGCACGGACTCATCGGCTCCCTTGGGCCGTTTGAACACAATGAACACATGCGGCATGGCGTGCTGAAACCCGACCAGCTCCCAGCCCTCCTGACCCTGGCTGTTGAGAAAGTTCTTCAGTTGAAATGCAGGATCGTTCTGCTGCGCCTGCTGTTCGGCAGCTTTCTTGGCATCAGAGCTGTCGTCATAAAACCGCGGAAATTCTTCTTTGAGGTAGGCCTCGCTGAACACCTGCTTGGGAGCTTCAGCATTGTCAGGCGCGGTTGCGCTGCCCGCGGCTGGTTGGGCGGCTGCCCCTGGTGCCTGCCCCTGCGGCTGGCCCTGCTGCGGGGCGCTGGCCACAGGGGGTTCGACATTGAGCCGGATCACCTGGTATTCCCACTGCCCCATCGCCGTCGCCAATCCGATCACAACGTCAACTCATGCTGCCACCTGCATGCCGCAGCGCCCACACCAGCAGCTCGGTACGGCTGCGGCAGCAAGTTTTGTCAAACATGGCGCTCAGATGGCTCTCCACCGTGCGCGGGCTCAGCCGCAGGCGGGTGGCAATGGCGCGGTTGTTCAAGCCTGTGAGCAACAAAGTCAGTACCCGCCGTTCGGCGGGGCTGATCGCAAGCAGCCGGCGCATGCAAGCCATGGGATTTGAGGGGCGCGATGGGCCCTCAAGCATTCCCACGCTGGCTCAACTACAGGCTTGGCCTCAGGCCCCGGCAGCCGGCAGCACCACGTCGCGGGCGCGCTTGATCGGCAGGTTGGCGACCAGTGCGGTGACCCGATCTTCGGTGGCCAGGCTCACGTCGCCCTCCTCGAGGTCGAGCTCGACGTAGCGGCTGACCACTTCCAAGATCTCGCGCCGCATCTGCTGCAGCAGTTCGGGGTTGAGGTCGCTGCGGTCATGGGCCAGCACCAGCTGCAGCCGCTGTTTGGCGGTGGTGGCGCTGGCCGGTTGACGGCCCAGCAGCCTGTTGATCGCATCGCGCAGGGTGATGGCCATCAGAAGATCTTCTTGTTCATCAGGCGGCTGAGCTTGGCGCGCAGGCCTTGGGGTTCTTGGCTGGGATCGACGATCGGGATCTCTTCGCCTTGCAGTCGTTTGGCCACGTTGTTGTAAGCCTGAGCCGCTGGCGAGCTGGCACCGTTAAGGGTGAGCGGTTCACCGCGGTTGGTGGAGACGATCACCTGCTCGTCCTCGACCACCAGCCCCAGCAGCGGCAGCGCCAGGATGTCGGTGACATCGCTGACGGCCAGCATCTCTTGATTGGCCATCATTTTGGGCCGCACCCGGTTGAGCACCAGCTGAATCGGCTTGATGCCCTCGCTGTTGAGCAGGCCGATCACTCGGTCGGCGTCGCGCACGGCTGACACCTCAGGGGTCGTGATCACGATCGCTTCTCTGGCAGCGGCAACGGCGTTCTTGAAGCCGTCTTCGATGCCGGCGGGACAGTCGATCAACACCACATCGAAGTGATCGCCCAGCATGAGCGCGATCTTTTTCATGTCGTCGGGCGTCAGCCACTCGAGCATGCGCGGGTTGCCCGCTGGCAGCAGCGCCAGGTTGGGCTGTTGTTTGTGCTTGACCAGGGCCTGCTCGAGCCGGCAGCTCTCTGCGAGCACTTCCTGGGCGGTGTAGATGATGCGGTTCTCCAGCCCCAGCAGCAGGTCAAGGTTGCGCAAGCCGAAGTCGGCATCCAAGACGGCGGTGCGTACCCCCTGTTTGGCCAGAGCAATGCCCAGGTTGGCGGTGAGGGTGGTCTTGCCCACGCCACCTTTGCCAGAGCAGATCAAGATGTAGCGAGTCTCGGCGGCCACAGTGTGCTTTAGGGCACCAGGAGGTTAGGGCCATTGGCCGCTTTGGCGTTAAAACGGTCAGAACTTCAAAGTCTGGCTCTTGTCCTCCACCCTCGAGGCGTTGCCGAGATCCCCTGCGGCAGACCATCTCCACCAACATCAACGCCTGTTGGTGATGCCCGACGACGGCTGCGATGCGGTGGTCGAGTTGATCGATCAGGCGCGCTCCGAGCTGCGGCTCAAGCAGTTCAAGCTGCAAAGCGAGGCAATTGAGCAGGCCCTGCATCGAGCCCACCAGCGCGGGGTCAAGGTGCGGGTCATGCTCAACCCCCACACCTCGGGCGGCGACCGTTGGAACGATGAGGCCTATGCCCTGCTCGCGGGTTGGGGCATCGATGTGGCGTGGACCTCAGAGGCGTTCCCAGTCACGCACGAAAAATCGATCGTCATCGATCAGGAGGCGGCCCTGATCGCCAGCTTCAACCTGGCCGATAAGTACTTCACCCTCACCCGTGACTACGGGGTGCTCAGCTATGACCCAGCCGTTGTGGCCCAAGTCATTGCTGGCTTTGAGGCTGATTGGAACCGCCGGTTCTTTGTGCCCGATCTGGCCGTTGGTCTGGTCTGGAGCAGCGCTCACAGCCGCGGGCAGATGGCGCGCATCATCGACATGGCCACCAAGAGCCTGTGGATCCAGCATCCCAAGTTCGTTGATGCGGTGATCCTGGAGCGCATCATTGCCGCCCGCGACCGCGGCGTCAAAGTGCGCCTGCTCTGCGGCGGCAAGCATGGCATCAGCGACTGGGATGTCTACGACACCTTCGCCTCGCTGCGCTTAATGGCTCGCGCCGGCGTCAAAATCAAGCGCCAGAAGCAACTCAAGCTGCACTGCAAGTTGATCCTGGTCGACGGTGCTTTTGCCCAGACCGGTTCGATGAACATTGATCGCAGTGCCTTTGATCTGCGTCGCGAACTGGGCATCGAATCGGACGCGCCCGATGTGGTGGGCCGCTTGGCAGCCACCTTTGAGGCCGACTGGAAGCTCGCCAAAAAGTACAGCGCCCCCGATCCACTGGACCCCACGTATCACGAGCAGGGCGAGTTGCCTCCTGATCCCCATTTTGTGCATGACTGAGCACATCGAACCTGGCGTCACCGCTGAACTGAGCGGGCCGCCGACGCAACAGCAGATCTTTTTTGGAATGCTGCAGGTGGCGCTTTCTGCTTTTGGCGGCGGGCTCTCGGCCTGGAGCCAGCGCATCGTCGTTGAGCAGAAGCGCTGGATGAGCAACGAAGAGTTCCTCACCGGGCTCACCGTGGCGCGCCTGTTTCCTGGGCCCAACCAGATCAACATGGCCGTCTACATCGGCACCCAGTTCCGCGGCCTCAGCGGTGCCCTGGTTGCCTTGGCCGGGATCCTGCTGGTGCCCTTCACCCTGCTGATGGGCCTTGGGGTGCTGTACTTCAGCGTGCACGAGCTGCCCGCGGTCGATCGGGTGCTGGCTGGCGTGGTCGCCGCGGCAGCCGGCATGGCCCTGTCGATGGGCTTCAAAATCCTGAACCAATACTGGAAAGATCCGGTGGCGCTGCTGCTGGCGGCCTTGATGTTTGCGGGCCTTGCCTTGGCGCATTTGCGCCTCGTGCCGCTGGTGCTGGTGATGGGCCCGATTGCCATGGCCTGGTATTGGCCACGCCAAAAGGCCTCTGGTAGCTGATGGCACTGGCGCCCGCTTCTGTGTTGCTGCTGGCCGCCGCCTGCAAGCCCATGCATCTGGGCGATCTGGGCAATCTGGCCAAGGTGATCTGGCAGTTTTTGTCGCTGTCGCTGTTTTCGCTGGGCGGCGGCAACACGCTTTTGGCTGAGTATCACCACCTCAGCGTCGACAAGTACTGCTGGTTGACGAACAGCCAATTCGCCGATCTCTATGCCCTGGCCGAAGCCGCACCTGGGCCCAGCTCCATGATCGTGGGCCTGTTGGGCCTAGGCGCTGGCTGGCACGAGGGGCCCCTGTGGGCTCTGCTGAGCGCTTATGGCGCCGAGATCGCCATTTTGCTGCCCTCGACTTTGGTCATGGTGATGGCCTGCCTGGGCTGGCGGCAGTTTGAGCATTCGCCGTTGCGAGTGGCCTTTGAGCGGGGCCTGGGACCGATCACCTTGGGCATTTTGTTTGCGGTGGGCCTCAAGATCGTGCGCACCGCCGACGTCACGCGCGCCGGCACGCTCAGCATTCCCGGGGTGATCGTCTCGATCGTGGTGTGCGTGCTGATGCTGCGCACCCGTATTTCGCCGCTGTGGTTCATGGCCTTTGCCGGGGTGCTGGGAGCGCTGGGGATCATCAATCGCTGAACCCGGCTCCCAGAACGCAATCACCCGCCACGCTGCCCAAGCTGACCATGGTGATGACCATGGTCATCCACACAAGGACCGGCCACCTCCCTCTCAAAGGCTGCCGCGCTCTCAGGTCAGCGGCCACTGCGGCACCGCGGGGTTGATCGCAATCAGTCCGTCGATCAGCTCAGCCTGCTCGGCAACGCCGGGCACCGGCAGATCCTCGGGGCCGCGGGCCACGGCACTGGCAATGCGCAGTTGCAACGGACGCAGCTGCAACGCGGTGATGCGGGCGCTGGTGTCACCGCTGCAGCCCGCGTGCGCCACGCCCCGCAGGGTGCCCCACACCAGCACGTGCCCTGCCGCGCTGACCCGCGCGCCGGGGTTCACATCACCCAGGACCAAGAGCGAACCTTCAGCTTCAAGGTGATCGCCCGATCGCAGGGTGCCTTGGTGAATGCGTAGGGGTGCTCGGCCAGCTGAGGCTTCCCCGCTGGGCTCAGCAGCCGCCACCGGCAGGTGTTCGCCGCTCCAGCTCAGCCCCAGTGATGCTGCCGCCACGCGGGTGCGGGGTTCGCTGCTGACCACGGCTTGCAGCGTCAGCCCATGGACCGCCAGGGCCGCCGCAATGCCGCTCAGCTCCTGCATGCCGATCAGCCAGCTGCCAGCCAGCAGGTTCACATCAGACGCGTCTGCCAGCGCGGCAAGGTGCTGCATATCGGCCAACAACGCTTCGATCTGGGCCAGGGGCCTGGGCTGATCCAGCCCCTCGCGCAATGCCAGCTCAGCCATGGGCGCAGATTAACCAGCGCCACCAGCTGCGCCCAGCCGCAGGCTGAGCTCCTGCCGCAGCGGGCCGCTCACCTCGGCCGGGTGGATCAGCCAGGCCAGCTCCTGCGGCTGGCACAGGCTCTGCACCAGTGCTGAGCGCTGCTCAAGTGCGCTCAGCTGCTGGCCATCCCACAAGCGCAGGCCGCCTTTGTAGGCGTGGTAGCCGCGGCTGTGGCGTTGCTGCAGGCCGCAGCAACGCTCGCTGACCAGCCCCGCGGCATCGCAAAGCCGCTGCGCCAGCGCCAGCAGCTCCAGCCGCTGCCCCTGATCGAGGCCGCTGACATCGGTGGCCTTGAGCAGGCGGCGCTGCAGTAGTCGCCTGCAGGGATCGGCCAACTCGTCTGGGGCCTCTTCGGCCCAGCGCTGCAGGTGGTAGCCGGTGCGCAGATCGTCGTTGGCCAAAAAGGTCTCCAGCTCCAGGGCGTCGCTGTGCCACAGCCAGCGGGTCATCACCGCGTCGCTCCAGATGGCACCAGGCCCCAGCCGCCGCGCGGTGGCGATCACCTGGTTCAGCAACCAGTTGCAGACCACGTTGAGCCGGTGGTTGTAGACGCTGCGGTACATCAGGTTGCGCACCACCAGGTAGTGCTCTACCGCCATGAGCCCCTTGGGATGCACCGCCAGCGAGCCATCGGGCGCCAAGGTCAGCGCCGCCAGAATGCGCTGCAGATCCAGCTGCCCGTAGCTGGCACCAGTGCTGTAGCTGTCGCGCAACAGGTAATCGAGCCGGTCGCAGTCGAGCTGGCTGCTCACCAGGGCAGCGATCGCCGCGTGGCTGCTGCGGCCGTGCTCGAGCAGGGTGGCCACCGCCTCGGCCAGGCCGCTGTGGTGGGCTTCGAGCAGCCCGTGCAGTTCGCTGTGTTCGCGGATCAGCCGCGCTGACCAGGCCTCGTGGTGCAGGCCATACATCTCTTCACCGCTATGGCTCAGCGGCCCATGGCCCACATCGTGCAGTAGGGCCGCGGCATAGAGCAGGCTGCGCTGCTCGGCCAGCGCTCCTGCCTGGCGCTCGAGTTGTTGCAGGGCCAAACGGGCCAGATGCAGCACCCCAAGCGAATGGGTGAAACGGCTCGATTCGGCGCCATGAAAGGTGAGAAACGCTGGGCCCAGCTGGCGGATGCGGCGCAGCCGTTGAAACGGCTGGGTTTCGATCAAATCGATCGCCAGCGCTTCGGCCGGATCGTGCCGCTCGAGCCGGATCGCTCCATGCAACGGGTCGTGATACGTGCGGCTGCTCATGCCGCCTCGAGTTGTTCAACCAGCAGGCGCTGGGCCTGCTCAAGCCAGCTGTCCCCTTCGCCGCCCGGGTTGAGTGGTTCATGGCCGCTCAACACCACATCAGGAGTGATGCCCTGATGCTGAATGTCGCGGCCGCTAGGGGTCAGGTAGCGGGCCACCGTGACCGCCAGGCCGCTGCCATCGCCCAAGGGGATCAGGCTTTGGATCAAACCCTTGCCAAAGGTCTGGCTGCCCACCAGGCGGCTGCGGCCGTCGTCTTGCAGGGCACCGGCCAAGATCTCACTGGCGCTGGCGGTGCCGCCGTTGACCAGGGTCAGCAGCGGGCCGCTATAGCTCTGCGTCGGCCCCGCCACCACCGGTGAATCGATGCCATCGCGCCCTTGGGTTTCAACGATGGGTTCGCTCGAGAGCAGTTGATCGGCCGCTGCCAGGCCAGCACTGACCAGTCCGCCCGAATTGTTGCGCAGATCGAGGATCAGCCCTTCGATGCCCTTGCCTGTGAGGTCATCGAGCGCTTCCCGCACCTGCTGGCCCACCGGTTCGGCGAACTGGGTAATGCGCAGGTAGCCGAGGGTGTGCTCGCCGCTGCGTAGGCGTTTGCTGCGCACGGGCTGCAGGTCCACCTGGCGGCGCTGCAGGCTGTGCTCAAGCTGCTCGCCGCTCGCTGTGCTCACCTGCAGAAGCACCTCGCTGCCGCTGGCCCCCCGCAACCGCGCGGCTGTGCCTTCAAGCCCTAGCTCGGCGGTGGGGACGCCATCGACAGCCAGCACCACCATGCCGCTGCCGATGCCGGCTTCGGCAGCCGGTGAGCCATCGAGCGGGGCGATCACCACCACCTGTTGGTCGGGGCTGCGCAGCCCCAGCTGCAGCCCCACCCCGGTGACCGAGCCCTGGGTGTTCGACTGCAGATCGCTGTATTCACTGGGGCGCAGCAGCCGCGTGTAGGGATCGTCCAACGGGCTGAGCATGGCTTCAATCGCCCGGTAGGCGTCATCGGAACTCTCAATCGGCTGCTCTAGCGCCTTCTGGCGCAACCGTTTCCAGCGCACTCGCTCGAACTGCTCGGGGTCCACGTAGCTCTGATTCACCAGGCGCCAGGCCTCCACCACCAGTTGCTGGGTATCGCTTAGGGCCAGTGCCGCCGCCCCGCCTCGCGTTGGAGCAGCCCAGCTGAGCAGCAGCGTCAGGCACAGCAAGGCGCTCAGCAGCAGGGCCTGCAAACCCCGGGGGCCGGCATGGGGCCGTGTTGCAAACGGTCGATGACTCACGGCAGCAACGTCGCGTTGCGTAGACTCTCGCAACCATTCCACCCAGCTGCATGGCGAACACTCCTGCAGGAAACCCCGACGGGTCCAATCCCGTCTACGACTGGTTTCAGGAGCGTCTTGAGATCCAGGCCATTGCCGATGACATCTCGGCCAAGTACGTGCCCCCGCACGTCAACATCTTTTATTGCCTGGGCGGGATCACGCTGGTGTGCTTCCTGATCCAGTTCGCGACCGGCTTCGCGATGACCTTCTATTACAAGCCGACCGTGGCTGAGGCCTATGCCTCGGTTCAGTACCTGATGACCGATGTCAGCTTCGGCTGGTTGATCCGCTCGATCCACCGCTGGAGCGCTTCGATGATGGTGCTCATGCTGATCCTGCATGTGTTCCGCGTCTACCTCACCGGTGGTTTCAAGCGTCCTCGTGAGCTCACCTGGGTGACAGGCGTGACCATGGCCGTCATCACCGTCAGCTTTGGTGTGACGGGCTATTCGCTTCCCTGGGATCAGGTCGGCTACTGGGCCGTCAAGATCGTGAGTGGAGTTCCTGCGGCTGTTCCTGTTGTGGGCGACTTCATGGTCGAGCTGCTGCGCGGCGGCGAGAGCGTGGGCCAGTCCACCCTCACGCGCTTTTACAGCCTGCATACCTTCGTGATGCCCTGGCTGCTGGCTGTGTTCATGCTCATGCACTTCCTGATGATCCGTAAGCAGGGCATCTCAGGTCCTTTGTGAGCTTCAGAGGTTTGTGAACCTCCTGCTGCAACCCACGCGGCAACCTCCCTTTCGCTTCTAGCCTTATCCCATCGGCCTCACCGCCATGCACATTCTCAAGAAGCCTGATCTCACCGACCCCAAGCTGCGGGCCAAGCTCGCCAAGGGCATGGGCCACAACTATTACGGTGAGCCCGCCTGGCCGAACGATCTGCTCTACATGTTCCCGGTGGTGATCCTCGGGACCTTTGCCTGCATCGTTGGCCTGGCTGTGCTTGATCCGGCCATGCTGGCCGACAAGGCTGATCCGTTTGCGACCCCGCTCGAGATCCTGCCCGAGTGGTACCTCTACCCGGTCTTTCAGATCCTGCGTGTGGTGCCCAACAAGCTGCTGGGTATTGCCCTGCAGACCATGATCCCGTTGGGACTCATGCTGGTGCCCTTCATCGAGAGCTTCAACAAGTTCCAGAACCCCTTCCGCCGTCCGGTGGCCATGGGCGTGTTCCTGTTCGGCACGGTGTTCACCATCTATCTGGGCATCGGTGCTGCCCTACCGATCGACAAATCTCTGACTCTGGGCCTGTTCTGATCAACCGACCTGCGCCCACTTGGTGCGTAGGCCCTTTGGCAATCTCCTCTTGGCCGCGGCTTGGTCCGCGGCTTTTTTATGCCTCGATGTCGAGCACGCGGGTGTCGCCAGGGTTGACCCGCAGCAGGTGGTGCATCAGCAGAAAACCGACGATCGTCCAGGTCTGGTAGGTGCGGGCCTGTTGGCCCATCCAGGTGCCGGTCGGCCCGTCAAAGTATTCAGCCCATTGCTGCCGGGGCAGTTGGTTGAGCTGACTCCAGTAACACTCCTCGAGCATGGCCTTCATCTGGCCCATCAGCAGGGCATCGGCGTGCTTGTGGCGTTGCTCATGCAACAGCACCGCAGAGCCAAAAAACCACAGCAGGCTCGGCCAATGCCCGCCGTTGTGGTAGCTCCAGGGCCAGTTCTTCGGATCTGAGCCGGTCTTGTCGCGCCATTCATCACCATCCATCGGTGGGTGACAGATCCGCATCGGCATCTGCGCCATCAGGTGCGCGCGGTTGTGCAACACCAGGCGAAACAGGGCGCGCTGCTGGGGTGCTGTCAGCAGGCCAAACAGGCACGCTATGGCATTGCCCAGGCTGTAAAAGCGAAAGTCGGGCCGGCCCGTGCGCATGTTGCCGATCAGATAGCCGCCTCTGTTTTCAAGCCAGTCCTGCAGCCAGGGCGGGATCACCTGGGGCTGCACATTGAACTCGTTTTCTTGCTGGTGCTCGCCGTACTGCTCGGTGGGCCGTCGCCTCAGCACCTGCACGGTTTTGCTGGTCACCCAGTAGTGCTTCAGCAAAAAGGCGCGCAGGTCGTGCAGCCACTGACGGGTCAGCACCAGCCTCTGCTCCAGCAGGCGGCTCTGCTGCACGTGTTGCGCCGCTTGCATCAGCCGGCAGCAGCTGCGCAACGCTCCATAGAGCAGCACCTCCACCTCAAGCGGTGCGCCCCAGACATCCATGGGGCGATCAATCATGAAGGCGCAGTCGGGCACAAACAGCACCGGGGTGCCTTCAAAGGTGGGGTGCAAAACCAGATCGAGCAGCAGCTGCACACCCCGCTGCACCGGCTGACTGGCGGCAAACTCCCAGTCGTGGGTGCGCTGCACGTACAGCCAGCACAGCACGGGCCACCACAAGCTGGCATCGACTGAGGTGATCCGGCCGATCGAGCGCTGGCCGTAATCGGCGATCAGCTCTCCGCCCGTTTCGATGAAGCTGGTGGGGAACACCCCCCTGGTCTGATAGGTGCTGCTCTGCAGGTCCAAGCAGACCGTGAGGAAGTTGCGCACGATCTCGTGGCGGCCCTGCAGCAGCAGGTAGACCATCACCGGCACGTTGTCGCGCAGAAACACCTCGCCGTAGTTGGCTTCGTTGCTCTTGCTCGGATGCTCGAGCGCCGCCACCGAGCCCACCAGCTCACCACGCACCCGCACCAAGGTGCGCTCAAAGTGCTCCTGGGCGCGCTGCACGACGGCGTCCTCGCGCGAACTGGGCCGCACCCGCAGTTGCTCTTGGGTGAATTGTTTGGCCATGGCTGCGCGTGATGCTCCGCAAAAGTGCCCAAAGCACCGTCCCCAGCCTGAACTCAAAAACGGGCTGCGGCAATGGCCCAACCATGGCGCCAACGGCCTGCTGAGCCGGCCGTCAAACTTGATTGGGCCAGCAAACCTTGTTGAGGCAATGCTTCTGCAGGTTGCCGCTGCCACCTTGAGCGTGGTTTGCAGGTCTTAGCCCAAGCCTGTGATAGGTTTATTGGTCTGCCAAGCGGAAGCGAGGCA
>JBMSMG010000061.1:0-10108 GCA_049421025.1 Prochlorococcaceae cyanobacterium
CAGTCCCATCGGCTGCAGCTCGGCCCATTGCAACAGGGCCGGCCAGCTGCGCAGCTGCTCGAACACCTGACGATGCCCGTCGCTGTTGAGGTGCAATCCGTCGCTGCCGAGCCATTGCGGCCAGCGCAGATCGCCCATCAGCGGCTCCAGCAGCGGCAAAAACGGCACATCGGCGGCCAGGCAGGCCTCCTCCAGCAGTCGCTCATAGCGGTGGATGTCGCTGAGGCTGTACCACAGAACATCGGCGTAGGGCATGGCGTCCTCGAGCACAGGGCTCAGGCCGATCACAAACACCGGGGCGATCTGCCGGGCCAACGGCAGCAGTTGCTCGAGACCAAACAAAAAGCCATCGGGGTCGAGCTGATGGCGCCCATCGCGCCGACCCACCCGGGCTGAGTCGTTAAGCCCGATGCCAAGCAGCATGCCTTGGGGTTGCTGCCGCCGCAGTTCGCCGCGGCAGCCCACTTCGCCCGGCAGCCGCGCGCGCAGCCGCTCGAGCCCATCACCACGAACCCCCAGGTTGTAGACAACGGGGCCGCCCGGCAGCTCCATCCAGTGGCGGCGCAGGCGTTCGCACCAACCCCCTTCGAGCGGATCCCCCCAGCCAAAAACACCGCTGTCGCCAAGGGCGATCAGCTTTTTGGGGATCTGCAGCGTCATGGGCTTGTGCCTCCAAGCAGCTGGCGGCGAAAGCGATCGCTGAGATCTTCACCCACGAGCGTCAGCAGTGCATAGGCCACCAGCAGCAGGGCGATCTGCTGCCAGGCAAAGGCAGCCAGGCTTTCGCGCAACTGGCTGCCAAGCCCAGTGCTGCCCACCAGGCCCACGACCACCGTTTCGCGCAGCATCACATCGCTGCGATAGGCCCCGTAGGCCAGATACGAGCGGGCCACGCCGCTAATCCGGCCGTACAGCAGGGCCAGCCGAGGCCCTGTGCCGCTTGCGCTCAGGGCCTCCTCGGCGCTGGGACTGGCGCTGTGAATCCCTTCGTTCAGCAGTCGTCCCAGGATGCCGAGGTTGTGAAAGCCAAGTGCCAGGGCTGCCGGCAAGACCCCCGGTTTGAGCACAAACAGCAGCAGCAGGGCGCTCAGCGGCGGCGGCCACAGCCGCCCCAGCATCCAGATCAGCTGCAGCAAGGCTCGGCCCCAGCGCCAGGGGGCCACCAGCAAGAGCAGCAGCGGGCCGCTGCCAACGGCCAGTGCGGCTGCCAGCAGGGTCAGCAGCAGGGTGTTGGCGATCAAGGCCGGCCAGTTCAACTGCAGAGCCTGCTGCCAGCCGCCGGGTGCAAGCGCTGGCAGCGGCTGCCACTGCAGCAGATGCAGTGGGTTGATGCCCAGCCATAGCGCGCTTGCCAGAGCAAGCATGAGCACCGCGACCAGGGCAGCCAGCATCTGCCTGCCCTGCCGGCCCACAGGCTCAGACGGGGCCTGTGGGCCCAGCTTGAGCCGCGCCGGCATGCTCCAGTGCGCTCTGAGCTTGGCGATCAGCGCCTCGAGGGGCAGCATCACAGCCAGCAGCAACCACAGGCCGCTCCACAGCTCGCGAAACTGCAGTGACTGCAAGCTCAGCAGCAGATCGTTGCCCAGCCCCCCAAGGCCGAACACCCCCAGCAAGGTGGCACTGCGCAGGGCACATTCGAGCCGGTAGCCGCCATAGCTGAGCAGTGCTGGCAGCACAGGCGGCCCCAGCGCCGTCCACAGGGCTGCAGGTGCACTGGCGCCGGCGCTGCTGAGGGCTTCAAGGCTCTGGCGGGGCAGGGCATCGAGCTGATCGCGCACCACCCGCGCCACCAGAGCTGCATAGGGAATCGTGATGGCTGCAACTGCCACGGCTGGTTCAAGCCCGATCAGCTGCAGCAGCAGCAGACCCCAGATCAACTCATGAATGGAGCGCGGAATCGCCAGCAAACGCGCCAGCAGATCGGCGGGCCAGCTGCGGCCGAGCAGGTGCAACGCCACAACCTGGGAGCTGGCCGCACCCAGCGCCATGCCGCTGAGCAGGCTGGCGGCCCAACTCACCAGGGCGACTGCGCAGGTGATGGCCAGTCCCTTGAGCTGGGACTCCAGCACCACCGGCTCCAGTGAGGGCTGCAGGGCCGCCGTGGCAAAGCCGGCGATCAGCTCCCAGCCGCCGCCGTGGCTGGATGCCGGCAGCAGCACCACAACCGGCAGCAGCACCAGTGCCGGTAGCAGCAGCAGCAGCGGTGGCGCCGGTTTCACGGCGCGCCGGCGTACAGCGCGTCGAGCCTGTCCTGCTGCAGTTGCTCAGCCGGTAGATCAAACACCACAGCCCCAGCTCGCAGACCGATGGCACGGTCAAAGCCTTTGAGCAGATCAGGGCGATGCAGGCTCAGCAGCAGGGCGCGGGGCCCGTTGCCCGCCTCGAGCAGCAAGGTCAGCAGCTCATCAGCCAGCCGCGGATCGAGGCTGGCGAGGGGTTCATCGGCCAGCAGCACTTGCGGGTCCTGACGGAGCAGCCGGCCCAGGGCGACCCGCTGGCGCTGCCCTCCCGATAGGGCCGAGACGGGTTGGTTCAGCAGGCCTGGGTCCAGGTCCAGGCGGCTGAGCACCTGGCTGCAGGCCTGGCTCTCCAGGGGCACCAACAGGTTCAGTAGCGCCCGCGGCCAGCCCCAGCTGGCCAGGCGACCCGCGTTGAGGTTCTGCTGCACCGTGAGCTCCTCGATCAGCCGCAGGTCCTGCCACAGGGTGCCGATACGGCGCTGCTGGCGCCGCCGCAGCCTGCTGCTACGCGCCGGTGCGTCGCCCTGCCAGAGCACCGTGCCCTGATCGGGGGGCAACAGTCCATTGGCCACCGCCAGCAGGGTGCTCTTGCCGGCGCCGCTGGGGCCGAGTAGGGCCACCCGCTCACCGCTCTGCAGCGCCAGATCGATGCCGGCAAGCCGGGGACGATCGCGGCCGGCGACAACGACACGCCGCAGCTCCAGCAGGGCTGGGGTGCTCACCTAGCGGATCTTGCCGATCTGCCGGCCCACACGTTCGATCGGGGCGTATTCGCTGGCCTTGGCCGTGGTGAACTGCTGGGCCCCAAACAGCTGCAGGATTGCCCTCTGCTCGGGGTTGCTGGGCCGCCAGCTCAAAATGGCCCCGCGCAGCTTGGCGGTGAAGCCCTTGCCGAAGCGGGCATCAAGGTTGGGCTGTCCAATCCAGTGGTAATCGGGGTAGCCAGGGGTGCGCCAGATGGCCAGCACCTTGTTGCGGTTGGCCTTGCCGCTGCGCAGATTGGCCTTCCAGACCTGCTCGTTGACGGCTCCAGCCTGGTAGGCGCCGCTTTGCACCAGAGCGATCGTGGCGTCGTGGCTGCCGCTAAAGCCAGGCGCACCGCCAGAAAAGTCGCTGAGCTTCACGCCGGCCTGCTGCAGAAAGAACTGGGGCATGAGCCGCCCTGAGGTCGAGCTCTCAGAGCCAAAGGTGAAGCGCTTGCCTTTGAGCTCGCTGAGCCCTTTCACGGAGTTGATCGGCTTGAGGCCGCTGGCCTTGTTGGCAATGAAGACGCTGTGAAACGACGCATCAATGTCGCGCTGGGCGATCACCTGGGCGCCAGGCTTTTGCAGGCGGGCCTGCACGCCGGTCAGTCCGCCAAACCAGACCAGATCGAGGCTGCCAGTGCGAAAGGCGCTGACTGCAGCGGTGTAATCGGTCAGCGGCACGTACTGCACAGGGACGCCCAGCTGCTTGCTGAGCAGTTGGGCTACCTGGCTGTAGAGGCGATTGAGTTTTTCGGGGTTCTGATCGGGGATGGCACTGATGCGCAGCACCGCTTTGGTGGCCTGGGCGCTGACGGGGCTCAGGGACTGGGAGACGACCGCCGGTGTCAGGGCCAGGGAGAGGCCGAGGGCAACGGCGGTCAGACGTTCTCGAGTTGGCATCAATGGGGAGAACAGAAGCGGGTGTTGAACAGAGCGCGGCCCACCGGGAGCAGTGCTGCAGCCCCATGGCTGCGCGCTCAGAGGGTCTGCAGAAAACGGCTCAGTCGTTGCAGGCCATCATCGATTGTCGCCTCGGCGGCCGCACACGAAAGACGAATGCAGCGGTCATCACCGAAGGCGATGCCAGGGACCACCGCGAGTCCCTGCTCATCGAGCAGTCGGTTGCACAGGCTCATCGAATCGAGGCCGTAGTGACTCACATCGGGAAAGGCATAAAAAGCTCCCTCAGGTGGCTGCAGCTTGAGTCCAGCGATGCTGCGCAGGCCATCGCTGAGCAGCTGCCGGCGGCTGTTGAACTGCTGGGCCATGGCGTGAACGCAGTCACGCGGGCCACTGACCGCCGCCAACGCTCCGAACTGGGCGAAGGTGCACACGTTGCTGGTGCTCTGGCTCTGCAGCGCCGCGGCGGCCTTGATCACCGCTCCATGACCGGCCAGCCAGCCGATGCGCCAACCCGTCATGGCCCAGCCTTTGGCGCATCCGCCCACAATGAAGATGCGTTCCGCCAAATCGGGAGCTACCGCCGCAAGGCTGTGGTGGCTGTGGCCGGGAGCCAGCAGAAATTCGTAGATCTCATCGCAGACCACCAGCAGCTGCGGGTGACGGCGCAACACGCCTGCTAGGGCCTCGAGCTCACTGCGGCTCAGCACCATGCCAGTGGGGTTGCTGGGGCTGTTGAGCACCAGCAGCTTGCTCTGGGGAGTGATGGCGGCCTCGAGCGCTTCGGGCCGCAGCCTGAAGCCATCGGCAGCGTTGCTTGGAATCAAGCGCACCGACGCCCCAGCCAGTTCGGCCATGTCCGGGTAGCTCAACCAGTAAGGCGCCGGCAGCAGCAGCTCATCGCCGCGCTCGAGCAGCACCTGAAACAGGTTGAACAGCGCCTGTTTGCCGCCGTTGGTGACCAGTACCTGCTCGGCACTAGTGGCCACGTGGTTTTCGACGCTGAGCTTGGCCGCAATGGCTTCGCGCAGAGCCGGCTCGCCGGCCGCAGGGCCGTAGCGGGTCTGACCGGCTGCCAGGGCATCGGCTGCCGCCTGGCGAATGAAGTCAGGTGTCTCGAAATCGGGTTCGCCGGCACTGAGGCTGCAAATGTCGCGGCCGTCGGCTTTGAGGGCCTTGGCCTTGGCGGCGATCGCCAGCGTCAGCGAGGGCTTTAGCGCCTGGGCCCGCTGCGATAGCCAGGTGTTCTCGATCTGCGGGGGCGACGTCGCCGGCATGGGGCGGGGGGCGTTGCAGCCATCCTGCCGCACGCCTCTGTGCCAAAGGGTTCAGCCCGGCACCAACCGCTGCGCTGTCGGCCCGCGCGCCATGCCTGCAAGAGTTCGGCAACTCAGCGATAACCATGGCGGACCGCGATGCACGCCGTGCTGCCCTGCAGCGGCTCAAGCAGCAGTGCCAGAGCTGCCGCGCCTGTTCGCTGGCCGAGCAGCGCCAGCAGGTGGTGGTCGGCCGCGGCAATCCATCGGCGCCACTGATGCTGATCGGCGAGGCGCCTGGGGCCGAGGAGGACGCCACCGGTCTGCCGTTTGTGGGCCGCTCAGGCCAGCTGCTCGATCAGCTGCTGGGGGAGGTTGGTTTTGACGTTGAGCAAGACCTCTATATCGGCAATGCGATCAAGTGCCGCCCGCCTGGGAATCGTCGCCCCACCCCGGCCGAGCTGGCTGCCTGCAGGCCCTGGCTGGCCCAGCAGCTCAACGTGGTGCAGCCGCAGCTGGTGGTGTTGGTCGGAGCTACGGCCCTTGAGGCCGTGCTGGGCCTCAAAGGTGGCATCACCCGGATGCGGGGCCAGTGGCTCGATGCCCCCCCCGCCGCGAGTGGACCTCTGGCATCGGATCTGGCCGGTCGGCGGTTGATGGCGATCCTCCATCCCTCTTATCTGCTGCGTTTTGCCCGCGATGAGCCGGGAAGTCCAAGGGATCTCACCCGCCGCGATCTAGCCGTTGTGCGCGCCCAGCTGCCAGCCCACGCCCACAGCAGCTCTACCTGAGGCCCCAACTGACCCTGCCGCTGTGACAGGCTTTGGCCACCGCAGGCCAACCCAGCCATGACCGCCGCCCTGGTGAACACTCCAGCCGCTGCCGAGTGGGCCGCTAATCAGCGCTACGACACCCAGCTCAAACGCCGCAAAACCCGCAGCGTGAGGGTTGGTGATGTCTGGATCGGCAGTGATCACCCCGTGGTGGTGCAGTCGATGATCAACGAGGACACCCTCGATATCGAAGGGGCCACGGCCGGCATTCGCCGGCTGCATGAAGCCGGCTGCGAGATCGTTCGCGTCACGGTCCCCTCGCTCGCCCATGCCAAGGCGATGGGCGAGATTCGCCAGCGTCTGATCGAGACCTATCAGGCCGTGCCCCTGGTGGCCGATGTGCACCACAACGGCATGAAGATCGCCCTGGAAGTGGCGCAGCACGTCGACAAGGTGCGCATCAACCCGGGCTTGTTTGTGTTCGACAAACCCGACCCAAACCGCAGTGAATTTTCAGATGCTGAAATCGCTGCCATCGGTGAGCGCATCACCGAAACCTTTGAGCCTTTGGTTCAGCTGCTCAAAGAGCAGGACAAGGCGCTGCGCATTGGCGTCAACCATGGCTCCCTGGCTGAGCGCATGCTGTTTCGCTACGGCGACACCCCGCTGGGCATGGTGGAGAGCGCCATGGAGTTCATTCGCATCTGCGACCGGCTCGACTTCCACAACATCGTCGTGTCGATGAAGGCCTCAAGGGCGCCGGTGATGATGGCTGCCTACCGGATGATGGCCGACCGTATGGATAGCGAGGGGTTCCACTACCCCTTGCATCTGGGAGTGACCGAGGCTGGCGATGGCGACTATGGCCGGGTGAAGAGCACCGCTGGCATTGCGCCACTGCTGGCCGAGGGCATTGGCGACACGATCCGGGTGTCGCTGACCGAGGCCCCTGAAAAGGAGATCCCTGTCTGCTACTCGATTTTGCAGGCCCTTGGACTGCGCAAGACGATGGTCGAGTACGTGGCCTGCCCCAGCTGCGGCCGCACGCTGTTCAACTTGGAGGAGGTTCTGCACACGGTCCGCGCGGCCACTGCGCACCTCACCGGTCTCGATATCGCCGTCATGGGCTGCATCGTCAACGGCCCTGGCGAGATGGCCGACGCCGACTACGGCTACGTCGGTAAGACCCCAGGCATCATCTCGCTGTACCGGGGGCGTGAGGAGATCAAGCGTGTGCCTGAAGCTGAGGGCGTCGAGGCGCTGATTCAGTTGATCAAGGACGATGGTCGTTGGGTGGATCCCTGAGGCGTTCTGCATCTGCCTGAGCTCACGCGTTGCGCTTGGCACGAGTGCGGTAAAGCCGTCTTAATGCCGCTAACTTGAAGAGACGAATGGCCTTGGCGGTGATGGGCAAGCGGTCAGTGGTGGTGGTGCTTGGGCTCAGTGCCTGTGCGGCCACCGCGGTTCTGGCCCAGGAGGCAGTGGTGCCCCCCGGTGGTCTCTCGCGCATCAGTGACAGCCCCAAGGAGGTGATTGATCAGACCTGGCAGATCGTTTTTCGCGATTACCTCGACACCACCGGCAAGTACAACGCAGAGCGCTGGCGCACGTTGCGCCGCGATGTGTTGGCCAAGAGCTACGGCAGTTCCAAAGAGGCCTATGACGCCATCCGGGGCATGCTCGGCAGCCTCGATGATCCCTACACCCGTTTCCTTGATCCTCGCGAGTTCAAGGAAATGCAGATCGACACCTCCGGAGAACTCTCCGGGGTGGGGATTCAGCTGAGCCTTGATAAGGACACCAAGGAGCTGGTCGTTGTCTCCCCGATCGAGGGATCGCCGGCGTCGCGCGCGGGGGTGCAGCCCAAAGATGTGATCACCGCGATCAACGGCAAGAGCACCAAGGGCATGAGCACCGAGGATGCGGTGAAGCTGATCCGCGGACAGGCCGGTACCGCGGTCAAGCTCACCCTGCGCCGCAAAGGGCAGAGCCAGCCGCTGGAGCTCTCGCTCACCCGTGAGCGCATTGAGCTGCATGCGGTTGACAAACAGATCAACACCACAGCCGATGGGCTGCGTATCGGCTACATCCGCCTCAAGCAGTTCAACGCCAACGCCACCAAGGACATGCGGGTGGCGCTCAAAGAGCTCGACGGCAAGGTCGACGGCTATGTGCTGGATCTGCGCAGCAACCCTGGCGGACTGTTGACCGCCAGCATCGAGATTGCGCGTCAGTGGCTCAACGAGGGCACGATCGTTTCGACCAAGACGCGTGATGGCATCACCGATGTCAAAAAGGCCAATGGCCGCGCGCTGACCACCAAGCCCCTGGTGATCCTGGTCAACGAGGGTTCAGCCAGTGCCAGCGAGATCCTTTCGGGTGCTCTGCAAGACAACAACCGCGGCGTGCTCGTGGGTCAGAAGACCTTTGGCAAGGGTCTGGTGCAATCGGTGCGGGGCCTCTCAGATGGCTCCGGCATGACCGTCACCATTGCCAAGTACCTCACCCCAAGTGGCCGCGATATCCATAAGCACGGCATTGCCCCCGATGTGCCCGTGAAGATGGGCGATCTGGAGGCCCAGCGCCTGCGCTTAGAGGACCTGGGCACCCGCAAGGACAGTCAGTACCGGGTCGCCGAAACCACGCTGGTCAAAAAGGTCCGCAGTGCCGGCTCGGTGACCAAGGCCTACAACCCGGCAACGGCCAACGTGAACGCGGCCACAGGTGGAACCCCCGCTGCCAAAGCCAACCCTTGAGGGAGCCAACGGGTGATCTTGGGCCCGAGCCCGACGACGGCAGGCCTCTCTCGATCTGGCTGTTCAAACCCTGGTGGTGTCAGCCCTGGTCGATTGTGCTGACCGGAATTGTGGTGATCGGGGCCAGCTGGGTACTGGTCCATCGCCTGTGGATCACGGTTCCGGTGGCTGCCGCCGTGCTGCTCTGGTGGGTGCTCTTCCTGGGGTTGGTGCCAGCTGCCTATCGCGACCAGATGGCGCGCGATCGGGCTGAATGCAGTCGCTCAGAGGGGTAACGCAGGTAGCTGGACTCCGCCTCAGGCTGCACCAGCCACGGGCTGCATCAGTCCGCCACCGGGGTTCGAATCGTCGTCGTCGTTGTTCCCGCTTCCGGACTGGGTGAGTGCATAGATGCACAGAGCTGCAGCGCTGATCAGAGCTGAGAGAAGGCCAAAGCTGGCGCCCGATACGCTGCCCAGCTCGATCACCTCGCCCATGACGACCCTTTACAGAACTTCTCATAAATGTAACGGATTTTTGCGCGCCTGCATGCATGGCTTCAGCATGGGACGCCCTTCGAGGCTCAGACCGCAAGCACCGCCTCGTTTTGGCTGGCCGCCTGTTCGGCGCGTTGGGCGCTGGTGAGCCCCTCGGCGTCGGGGATCTGGGCGGCCATCTGCTCCAGCCAGCCCTTGAGCTCCTCGACCTGTTTGTCGATCGGCAAGACCCCGAGGCCGCGGGCCAGCACCTTGGCGGTGCTGCCTGTGCCGGCTTGATACACCAACCGGCCGTGCAGGTGCTGGGGCAGGCCCTGGCGCAGCAGCCGGAACGCGGGCTCCTCCATGGGGGTTTCCAGGGCGATGTTGGGCTTCTCGCTTTTCAGCCTTGAGAAGCCGCAGCGCTTGGCCAGCAGCTTGAGCTCCATCAGCTGCAGCAGGGCGATCACCGGCGCCGGAAGGGCGCCGTAGCGATCGACCCAACCCGCTGCCAGCTCCAGCAGGGTCTCCTTGCTGCTGCAGTCGGCGGCGGCGCGATAGGCCGCCATCTTTTCGTCGTTGTCAGAGATCCAGTCACCGGGGATGAACGCGGTGATCGGCAGATCGATCTGGGTGTCGTCGACCTTGGGAATGTCCTGCCCTTGGATCTCAGCCAGACACTCCTGCAGCATCTCCATGTACAGATCGAAGCCGATCGTCTCCATCTGGCCGCTCTGCTCGACCCCCAGCAGGTTGCCGACGCCGCGGATCTCCATGTCGCGCATGGCGAGCTGGTAGCCAGAGCCCAGCTGGGCGAATTCCTGAATGGCCCGCAGCCGCGCCCGCGCTGCCTCGCTCAGCGACGCATCACCCGGATAGAACAGCCACGCATGGGCCTGGATGCCGCTGCGGCCCACCCGGCCCCTGAGCTGATACAGCTGGGCCAGGCCGAACTTGTGGGCGTCCTCGATCAGGATCGTGT
>JBMSMG010000062.1:0-9645 GCA_049421025.1 Prochlorococcaceae cyanobacterium
GCTGAAAACCGCACGAACGTGATGTTCGTGCCCTACGTCAGCCGCATGGACTACGCGGCCGGCATGTTTTACGAAGCCATCGTCGTCAACGCCCCCGAGCGGCTGGCCGATGTGCCGGTGCCCAAGCGCGCCAGCTACATCAGGGTGCTGATGCTGGAGCTCAACCGCATCGCCAACCACCTGCTGTGGCTGGGACCCTTTCTGGCCGACGTGGGCGCCCAGACGCCGTTCTTTTACATCTTCCGGGAGCGGGAGATGATCTACGACCTGTGGGAAGCCGCCACCGGTCAACGTCTGATCAACAACAACTATTTCCGCATCGGCGGGGTGGCGGCCGATCTGCCCTACGGCTGGCTCGAGAAGTGCCTCGACTTCTGCGACTGGTTCGGCCCCAAAATCGATGAATACGAAAAGCTGATCACCAACAACCCGATCTTCCGCAAGCGCATCGAAGGTCTGGGCACGATCAACCGCGAGCAGGCGATCAACTGGAGCCTCTCAGGCCCGATGCTGCGCGCCTCAGGCGTGCCCTGGGACCTGCGCAAGGTCGACCACTACGAGTGCTACGACGACTTCGACTGGAACGTGGCCTGGGCCAGCGAAGGCGACTGCTTTGCCCGCTACCGGGTGCGCGTGCAGGAAATGCGCGAATCACTCAAGATCCTGCGCCAAGCCTGCGCCATGATTCCTGGCGGCCCCACCGAGAACCTGGAGGCCCGCCGCATGGCAGGCGGCAAAACCAGCGAATTCGCCGGTTTTGACTACCAGTACGTGGCCAAAAAGGTGGCCCCCACCTTCAAGATTCCTGAAGGTGAGCTGTACACCCGGCTCGAATCAGGCAAAGGCGAAATCGGTGTGTTCATTCAGGGCAACAACGACGTCACGCCGTGGCGTTTCAAGATTCGCGCCGCCGATCAGAACAACCTGCAGATCCTGCCCCACATTCTCAAGGGCAACAAGGTGGCCGACATCATGGCGATCCTCGGCTCGATCGACGTGATCATGGGTTCGGTCGACCGCTGAACATCACTGCGGCACCACTCAGCACCTGAACCGTTTTTTGCGCCGGCTTCAACGCGCGGGTTGCCTGCTGCCAGCAACCCTGACGGGCTACCTGTGGCTCAAAGGCCTGCACCCACAGCTGCCAGGGTGGCCGTGTCCGCTGCGGGCGACAACGGGCATCCCTTGTCCCACCTGCTTTTTGACCCGCGCCACCAGCAGCGCCCTAAGCGGCAACCTGGGCGAATCGATCACCCTGCACGCGTTCGGCCCCCTGGCGGCAGCAGCGCTGCTGTGGTGGTCGGTGGTGGCCATGCGGCAGCGGCGGCTGGTGCCAGCCCAGCTGCCCGCCTGGCCATTGGGGGCGCTGGCGGCTGCACTGGTGGCCTACTGGCTGCTGCGGCTGTGGCTCAGCTTTGGGCTGGGGGTGAGCGGCTTCCCCGGATTCCCGATCAGCTGATCCCTCAGCTGATCAAACCCTTGTGATAGGCAGCGTTCTGCAGATAGAAGGTGCTCACCGGCACTGCCACCAAAGCGCCAAGGCCGCAGGTGCAGATCGAGACCACAGCCACCAGCACCCAGGCGAGCAACTCGATGCCCAGAAAATCAGAGCCGTTGGCTGAGCGGTACACCGCCTGAAATGAGGCCGCAAAGGCATCGGTGATGGGCTGATCGCTCAAAAAGATGCGGTTGACGTAGATCGGCAACACCAACATCACAGCAATGCCCGGCAGGATGCACAGCACAAAACCGATCGCCGCCACCACCGAAAAGAGCACCCCCGCGAGCAGGTAGCGCAGCGGCCGGCGCAGCAGCTCGGCAAAGGCCTGCTGCACGCTGATCGTGCTGCCACGCTCGTAGTACAAGGCCGGCACAGCCACAAACAGCACCCCCACCAGGTTGGAGAGGACCGCAAACGGCAGCTGACCGAGCTGCCCCAGCACCGAGGCCACCGACACAGCGCCCTCGCCAGCACCCGTGCCGCCAGCCAGACCCACACCGAGCAGCACAATGACCCAGGTCACAGCCAGCCCCAAGCCCGCCAGCAGGGCTGTGACGATCCAGATCAGCAGGATCGTGGGCACATGGGCCAAAAAGGCCTCCCACGCCTTGTTGATACTGGGCTGCTCATAGGCGATCGGGGCGGCCATGGAACTCGGGCAGACTGAGCCGCATGGTGGCAGAGGTCATGCGATCTGACGACTGGCTGCTGCTCTGCCGCACCGTGCGCTTCGGTGACACCGATGCTGCTGGGGTCGTGCATTTCGCCCGTTTGCTGGAGTGGTGCCACCAGGCCTACGAAGAAAGCCTCGAGCGCTTTGGCGTGGCCGCGGCAGCAGTGTTCCCGACCCCGGCCGCCCAGCCCGAGGTGGCGCTGCCGATCGTGCACTGCAGCGCCGACTTTCGCCGGCCGCTGGTGTGCGGCGACCCCCTGGCCATCGCGCTGGAGCCCAAGCGCTTGGACCCTGGCAGCTTTGAGGTGAGCTACCGCTTCAGCAGCGGCGAGCAGGAGGTCGCCCGGGCCCTCACCCGCCACCTGGCCATTGGCGCCGCCACGCGTGAGCGCTGCCCGCTCAGTGAGCCGATCAACCGCTGGCTGGAAGCCTCAAGCCTGGGCAGCGGCATTCAGCCGCTTTAAACGCTCGGCTCAGGGTTCTGCTGCTGCAGCCAGTCCTGCCAGCGCTGCCTGTGCCATTTGCCAGTTGTGCTGGGCGCCAGCTGCGGGCACAACAGCCAGCGCTTGGGCCGTTGGCTGGCTGGCAGCTGACGAACGAGCTGCTCAAGCGCCTCAATCACAGAGGCCCCTGAGCTGCCAGTGTCATCGGCCAGACGCAGCAACGCCACCACCTGCTCGCCCCAGACGTCGCTGGGCTGCGGCAGCAGCAACAGTGCCTCGACCGGCAGCCCCGCCGCCGCGATCAACGCGCCCAAACGCTGCTCGATCTGCTCAGGAAAGACGGTCTCGCCGCCGCTGTGCAGGGCGCCATCGAGCCGGCCGACGATCTGCCAGCCAGCAAGCTCAAGGCGTGCAGCATCACCGCTGCGCCACCAGCCATCGGCGGTGCGCGGCAGCGGCACCAGGCGGCCGCGCTCGAGCCAGCCAGGGCTGAGGCGATCGCATGCAATCTCGAGCGCCCCCTCGGCCGGGTCGGTGCGCAGACGCACATCGCCCAGCGGTAGGCCGCAGCCGAGTGCACCGGCCAAAAAGCTCTCTGGCGGCAGCACGCACACCATGGCGGCGGTTTCGGTGGCGCCATAACAAGGCGCCAAGCGCAGGCCCAGCTCGCGAGCCCGCGCCGCAAGCCCCGCTGGCAACGGTGCTCCACCCACCCAGATCACGCTGAGGTGCTGCAACCAGGCGATCCCGGCGGGCTGCTCAAGCAGCCGCGCCAGCTGGGTCGGCACCACCGACAGCAGCAGCGAAGCCTGCTGAGCCAGCTCAGCCGCCGGCACCGCCGCCGCCAACGCGGTGGTGTCTTTGATCAGCGCAGGGGCCAGCTGCAGATGGCGCGCGCCCCACTGGCGGCAACGCAGCAGCGGCAGCAGCCCACTGACGTGGTGCAAGGGCAACGGGTTGAGATGAATGCAGCGGCCTGGTTCGATGCCCTGCGCCAGCAGCCAGCTGCCCGTTGCCGCAACCGACGCCTGCAGGTGGGCCAGGGGCTGCAGGCACCAGCGCCGCGCGCCGCTGCTGCCGCCGCTGCCCACAATCACCCCAGGGCCAAAGCGGCTGGCCAGCTCAGCCAAACAGGCCTCGGCCCCAGCAGAGCCCAGGGCCTGCTGCAGCTGCTGGGCATCGGCACGATCTGCCAATGGCGTAATGCGCCCAGCAGCCCAGGCCCGCTCGAGCTGCTCAGGGGTCATGCCGCGGCCTCCCAGACCTGCTGGGGATCGCCACTGAACAGCGGCCCATCAGGTCCCCAGCCCGGCGCCAGGCCTGGCGCTGCCGGTGTCGGGCCATTGGCCTGCAGGGCGGCCAGGTGATGCAACCAGCGGCGGCCGATGCCGGTTTCAAAAGCCGTGCTCAACATCAAATGCGGCTGGCCTGCGGCCAGAGCCGCCAGCAAGGGGCGCGGATCGCCCTCCTGAGAGGGCCGCCGCACCTGCCAGCCGCGCCAGCTCTGGCGCAGCTGGGGCTGGGCCTGCAGCGACTCATCGAGCGCCACCGGCAGCCGCTGCGCCAGAGCCTGGTGGCCGGCCAGATCACCGGGGGCCAGGGGCTGCTCGAGCCACTGCAGCCGGGGCTCAGCCGCCAGCCGATCGGCCCAGGCTGCGGCAGTGCTGCGGTCCCAGTGACCATTGGCATCGAGCCGCAGCCGAGCCGTCGGGCCCAAACGCCCCAGCAGCTGCTCGAGCACAGCGCGCTCTTGCGCATCGTTCAGCACGGCGACCTTCCACTTGAAGGTCTGCTCAGCTGGCTCTGCGCGCATCAACGCCTCAAGTGCTGCAGGGCCTGCGGGCAACAGCTGGGCCGGGGCGGGGGCCGCTTGCCAGCCGCCGGCCGCCGCACCCACCAGAGCGTCAACCTCGGCCAGGGCGGCCCCCAGGGCAAAGGCCAACGCGCCTGGGCACTGGGGCGCGGCGATCTGCGCCTCGAGTTGCTTGCGACTCAGCGATGGCTCCAAGGCAGCAACAGCCGCAGCGGTGCGCTGCAGTTCGCCGGCCTGCTGCTCCCCCAGGGTTAACGGCGCCGCCTCACCCCAACCCACCAGGCCACTGGCGGTGCTGAGCCGCAGCAGCCAACCGCGCCGCTGGGCCAAACGGCCATGGGCCGTTTGCAGGGGCCGCGGCAGGTCAAAGGCAAAGGCCCGCCACTGCAAAGCGAACCGATCGCTGGTGGCGGCCGCCATGAGCTAACCGGCCCAGACGCTGCGCCCCAGGGCCAGCCCCAGGGCCAGCCCCAGACCGCTAAGGCTTTGAAAACGCAACGCCAAAAACTTGCTACCGGCGATGCGCGCCGGTGTGCCGTGATGACGCTCAAGCAGGCGGCTCAGCGCCACCGCCGGCGGCACCCCGATCAACCCCAACAGAGCCGTCAGCGGCCAGATGCCCAGCAGCACCGGCAGCACCTGCAGCGCCAGGCTCAGGGCTACAAACCAAGGCACCAGTGCCGCGGCCCGGGCCGTGCCCAGGCGCACCACCGGCGAGCGCTTGCCGTGGGCGGCGTCGTCAGCAACCTGATGAAAGTGCGAGCAGAACAGCACCAAGGTGGTGGCCAGCGCCGGGCCGCTGCCCAGCTCAAGCGCTGGACCCCAGGGCACACCCCCAAGAGCGGGGTCGAGGGCCAGCAGGGCCGCCGCGGTGGCCAGCGGACCAAAGGCCAGCCAGCACAACGGCTCGCCCAGCCCTTGGTAGCCCAGACGCAGCGGCGGGCCCTGGTACGCGTAACCAACGCCGCAGCACAACAGCACCAGCACCAGCACCAGCGGCGTGCTGCTCCAGGCGACAAGGCCCATCAGCAACAGTCCCAGCAGCAGCGCCGCGTTGGCCCAACCGGCGACGCGGCTGCGGCGGCCGGTGAGCTGCACCACCGAATGGGGCTTGCCGGCGGCATCGATACCGGTGTCATGGTCAAAGACGTCATTGCTGAGGTTCTCCCAGGCCAGCAGCAGCACCGCCGCCAGCAAAAAACCCAGCAACGGCCCTACGCGCAGCTGACCGCTGCGGCCATAGGTCCAGCCAGCGGCCAGCAGCACCGGCATGACCGCCACGGCGTACATGGGCCACTTGATGGCCGCCTTCCAGAGCTGACGCCGCTCGCTGGCGTAACGGCTTGCGACGACCTGGGGCTCAGGCATGGCAACGGCGAGCGAAGGGCGCTCTGGGGCCCATACATTTGAGCAGCTTCCTCGCCCAGCCGGCCCCAGCGTGCCGCTTCGCTTTGCCGATCTGCTGGAGCTCGCCAGCTCCAGAGCCCGCAGCCTCGAGGACGAGGGGGTGCTGAGCCTGGCTGTGCCGCTGGCGCCGCTTGACCCTCTGGCCCTGCTACCGCAGCTGCCAGACGCTGATGGCTTCCGTTTCTTGTGGGATGGCGCCCCGGGCCTGTGCCTGGCTGCAGCAGGCCGCGCCCAGAGCCTGGAGCTCAGCGGACCGCGCCGCTTTGAGCTGGCCCAGCGCTTTGCCAGCCTGTCTCTGAGCCGCCTGGGCAACGCCGCCTGCGCCGCGGCCGCCAGACCGCGGGTGCTGCTGGCCTTTGGTTTTTTTGACACAGCCCTGCAAAGCGGCCAGGACGCTGTCCCGGGGGTGCAGGCGGTGCTGCCCCGCTGGCAGCTCAGCCGCCACGGACAGCACTGCTGGCTGCGCCTGCAGGCCACCCTGGGCGGAGGCGTCACCGCCCGCAGCCTGGCCGAAGAGCTGTGGCAGACCGCCGCCGATCTACAAACCAGCGCCTCGCTGGAGCCCGATTTGGCTCTGGGGGCCAGCGCCACGCTGCAGTGGAGCAGCCCCTGGCAGCAGCACTACGGCCGGGCCCTTGAGCAGGGGCTCGATCTGGTGCAGCAGGGCAGCCTCACCAAGCTGGTGCTGGCGGTGCGTCAGCAGCTCATCTGCGATCGCCACCTTGATCCGCTCGCTTTCATACCGGCATTGCGCAGGCAGCAGGCGGGCAGTTGCCGCTTGCTGTGGCAGCGCAACAACGGCTCGGCCCTGGTGGGCGCCTCACCCGAGCGGCTGCTCACGGTGCGCCAGGGGCAGCTGCGCTGTGACGCGCTCGCCGGCACCGCCGCTGGCGAGCGCGCTGGCGAGCTGCTGCACTCGAGCAAAGACCGCCACGAACACGAACTGGTGGTCGATGCCATTGCCGCCGCCTTGAGCCGCCAGGGGCTTAGCCCGCGTCTGCCGCGGCGGCCGCGGCTGGCGCGGCACGGGCACCTGGCCCACCTGCACACCCCCATCACCGCGGCCCTTGGGGGCCAGCACCCGCTGGCCGTGGCCGCTGCGCTGCACCCCACCCCCGCTGTGGCCGGCCTGCCGCGGCGTGAAGCGATGGCCTGGCTGCGCAGCCTGGAGCCCTTTGAGCGCGGGCACTACGCCGCCCCGATCGGCTGGATCGACAGCGAAGGGGACACCGACCTGCGGGTGGCGATCCGCTGTGGTGTGGTGCAGGGCCAGCACCTCGAGCTCACCGCCGGCGCCGGGCTGGTGCACGGCTCGCAATGGCAGCGCGAACTCAATGAAGTGGGGCTCAAGCTGCAGGTGTTGCAGCAGCAGCTCAACCTGCCGCTGCCAACAGGCGCTCCTGGGTGAGATCGGCCAGGGGGATCTGGCCGAGGCGCTCCACCTCACGAATGCCGGTGGGGCTGGTCACATTGATCTCACTGAGGCGACCATCGATCACATCGATGCCCACAAAAAACAGCCCTTCAGCACGCAGCACAGGCGCCAGCGCCGCACAGATCGCCCGCTCGGCGGCAGAGAGCTCTGTGGCTTGGGGCTGACCGCCCACCGCCAGGTTGCTGCGAAATTCACCGCCACTCGGCACCCGGTTCACCGCACCCAAAGGCTCCCCGTCCACCAGCAGGATGCGCTTGTCACCAGCGGCCACACCAGGCAGGAACGCCTGCACCATGACCGGCAGGCGCTGCTGATCCGTGACCAGCTCCAGCAGAGCCCGCAGGCCTGGTGTTCCTGCCGATGCAAACACCACCCCCTGGCCGGCGCGGCCGCCCAGGGGCTTGAGCACCACCTCACGGTGCTCAGCGGCAAAGGCCGCCAGCGCCTCAACACCGCTGGCCACCAGGGTGGGCGCCATCAAATGGCTCCAGCGCAGCGCGCTGAGCTTTTCGTTCCAGGCCCGCAGGGCGGCGGGGCGATTGATCACCCGTACGCCCTGGCGCTCAGCCAACTCGAGCAGGTGGGTGGCATAGAGGTAAGCCTCATCGACCGGCGGGTCCTTGCGCATCCACACAGCCGCAAAGTGGCTCAGCGGCAGCAGCTGCGGCTCACCGGCGCTGTACCAGGGCTCTGCAGTGACCTCGACAGCCTGCACCCAGCAGGCATGGGCCTGTGCCCCCGGCAGTGCTCTGGCCTGCAGATCGGCGGGCGTCGCCGCCCAGACCGCCACGCCAGCGCGCTGCGCGGCCTGCATCAGGGCGGCGGTGGAATCCTTGGCCGGGTTGATCCCAGCCAGCGGATCCATCACAAACAGCTGGGCACTCACGGCTGCAGCGGGCGGCACCGATCAGCCCGCAAGCAGGGCGTCGAGCTGACCGCCCCGCTCCAGGGCGTGCAGGTCGTCGCAACCGCCGACGTGGTGGCCGTTGATGAAGGTCTGGGGCACGCTGCGGCGGCCGCCGCTCTTGGCGGCCATGGCAGCGCGGGCGGCCTCATCGCCATCGATCGCGTACTCGGTGTAGGCCACACCCTTGCGATCGAGCAGCGCCTTGGCGCGAATGCAAAACGGACAGGCCCGCCAGGTGTAGATCTCGACCTTCGCGGCCATCACAACTCCATCGGGTGGCCAGATCCTAAAGACCAAGCAATCACGCCAGAAGTCACGCCAGTTTTCAAACGCGTGCCACCCCGGCCTCAACCCATTGAGTACGGTCAAGCCATTGCAGCGCGACACCCGCCGCACGCCACCAGCCCCCTTCCACCGCCAAACGCCGTGACCGCCAGCACCGCCTCCACCGCGGCAGCCATTCCGCTTGATCTGACCGATTTCAAGCGCGATCTCTCAGAGCTCACCGACCGCCTGGGCCAAGCCCAGGACTGCCTTTGACGTCGCTGCACTGAGCGCACGGCAACAGGATCTTGAGCAGCTCGCTGCCCAGGGCGATTTCTGGGACGACCAGAAGGTCGCCCAGGCCAAAATGCGCCAGCTTGACGAGGTCAAGGGCCAACTCGAGCAGCTGCGCCGCTGGCAGGCCGCCGTGGCCGACGCCGAAGCCACCCTCGAGCTCTATGAACTAGAGCCCGACACCGATCTGCTCGAGGAGGCCAACAAGGGTCTGCAGTCGCTGCGCGCCGATCTCGATCGCTGGGAACTCGAGCGCCTGCTCTCAGGCCCCTACGACAAAGAGGGCGCGGTGATCTCGATCAACGCTGGCGCCGGCGGCACCGACGCCCAGGACTGGGCGCTCATGCTCATGCGCATGTACACGCGCTGGGCCGAAGACCACAACATGAAAGTCACGGTCGACGAGCTCAGCGAAGGCGAAGAAGCAGGCATCAAGAGCTGCACGATCGAGATCGAGGGGCGCTACGCCTACGGCTACCTGCGCAACGAAAAAGGCACCCACCGGCTGGTGCGCATCAGCCCGTTCAACGCCAACGACAAGCGCCAGACCAGCTTTGCCGGTGTTGAGGTGATGCCCAAGATCGAGGAAGAGGTCAAGCTCGACATTCCCGAGAAGGACCTGGAGATCACCACCAGCCGTTCGGGCGGTGCCGGCGGCCAGAACGTCAACAAGGTGGAGACGGCGGTGCGCATCCTGCACATTCCGACCGGCCTGTTCGTGCGCTGCACCCAGGAGCGTTCGCAGCTGCAAAACAAAGAGAAAGCCATGGCCCTACTCATGGCCAAGCTGCTGGTGATCGCCCAGGAGCAGCGCGCCGCCGAGATCGCCGACATCCGCGGCGACATCGTCGAGGCGGCCTGGGGCAACCAGATCCGCAACTACGTCTTCCACCCGTACCAGATGGTGA
>JBMSMG010000063.1:0-9419 GCA_049421025.1 Prochlorococcaceae cyanobacterium
CCTGGGCTGGAGCACCGAGAGCTATCTGCAGAGCGAGCATCCGCTGCAGCAGGAGGTGCTCAAGCGCGTGGCCGAGCTGCTGGCCCTGCCGGCTGCTGAGCTGCTGGTGGCGCGCGATGACTGCGGCGCCCCCACGCTGCAGTTGCAGCTGGCCCAGATGGCCCTGCTCTATGCCCACCTGGGCGGCGGCGAGCAACCCGATCTGGAGCGGTTGATGCGGGCGATGCTGACGTTCCCTGAGCTGGTGGCCGGCGAGGGGCGTTTTGACACCGAGTTGATGCGGCTGGGCCATGGGCAGGTGCTCAGCAAAGGCGGTGCCGAAGGCATTCAGTGCCTGAGCCGGGTGGGCGATGGGCTTGGGGTGGCGATCAAGGTCGAAGACGGCTCAGCCCGCGCCAAACACGCGGTGGCTCTGCAGCTGCTTGAGCAGCTCGACTGGCTGACGCCAGCCACCCTCGATGAGCTGCGGCAGCGCTTTTTGCAGCCGGCGCCGCACTTGAGGCTCGACGTGCTCGGCGAACTGCGCAGCACTGCCTGATACACTCAAAAAACGCCGCGGGGTAGAGCAGTCTGGTAGCTCGTCGGGCTCATAACCCGAAGGTCGCGAGTTCAAATCTCGCCCCCGCCACCAACGTCTTGCAAACCCCGGCAGTGTCCCTGTCGGGGTTTTCTGTTGGCGCTGCCCACTGTTGACTGACGCGCCTTGACCCGTTCAGGCCCTGCCGCAAGTTTGCATGCCGACGCCATCGTCGTCGGCTCTGGTGCCACCGGCGGAGTCGCCGCCATGGTGCTGGCCGAGGCGGGACTGCAGGTGCTGGTGCTTGAGGCGGGACCTGCGCTCGAGCCGCGCCGCGCCTTTGGATCTGAGCCGCTCAATAGCGCCCGGCGGCTGGCCAATTTGATCAGCGGCAAACAGCGCCTGCAGCGCCATCACCCGGGTTTCTGGAAGCACAACCCGGAGCTGTTCGTCGATGAATGGCGCAACCCCTACAGCACCCCGGCTGATGCACCTTTTTTGTGGAGCCGGGGCCGCCAGGTGGGGGGCAAAAGTCTCACCTGGGGCGGCATCACCCTGCGGCTGTCGGATTACGAGTTCAAGGCGGGCGAGCTGGACGGCAGCGGCCTTAGCTGGCCGATCGCCCATGCCGATCTGGCGCCCTATTACGAGCGACTTGAGCGGCTGTTGGCGGTGCATGGTCAGGCTGACGGCCTGAGCCAGCTGCCCGATGGCGTGTATCAACCGCCGTTGCCGTTCACCCCGGCCGAGGGGCATCTGCAGCAGGCGATTGCTGCTGAGCTGGGGTTGCCGTTGATTCATTCGCGCGGCTTTGCCCTGCCCAGCGGCGAGGGCTGGCCGCGCCACAGCAGCCCAGGCAGCACCCTGGCCCGGGCGCTGGCCACGGGCCGCACCCAGTTGCGCGCCGGGGCAGTGGCCAGCCATGTGCTGATCGAGCAGGGCCAAGCCCGCGGTGTCGCGTGGATCGATGCTGAAACAGGCGAGCTGCAGCACAGCCGCGCCCAGCTGGTGGTGCTGTGCGCTTCGACCATTGAGAGCGTGCGGCTCTTGCTGCATTCAAGCGAGACCTACCGCGCAGGCGGGCTGCTCGATCGCTCGGGCACGCTGGGGCGCTACCTGATGGATCACATCTCGAGCAGTCGCTTCTTTGCGTTGCCAGGCGTGGAGTCTCCTGTGGAGCCCGCTGAGCTCTCGGGCGCCGGCAGCTGTTTCATTCCCAACACGCTCAACCTTGATGCTGCAAGCCGGCAGGCGTTCAGTGGTGGCTACGGCCTCTGGTGCGCGCTGCAGCGCTTTGATCCACCCAAGCTGCTCAAACGGCGCCCTGCTGAGGCGGTGGGCTTTTTGATCGGCCATGGCGAGGTGCTGCCTGAGGCCTCCAATCAGGTGAGTCTCAGCAGCAGTCAGCGCGATGCCTGGGGCCTGCCTGCGGCCCACATCAGCTGCCGCTGGGGAGCCAACGAGCACGCCATGGTCGAGCACATGCAAGCGCGCATGCAGCAGGTGGTTGCGGCAGCGGGGGGCACCATTGCACCGCTGCATGAGCTGTTTGTGATGCCGCTGGTCGAGCCATTGGTCAAAGGCAGCCTTGCCTTGAGCTCTGGGGCGCCACCGCCGGGTTACTACATCCATGAGCTGGGGGGTGCGCGCATGGCGGCCGATCCACAGCAGGGGGTGGTGGATCCGTGGAACCGCTGCTGGGGCGCGCCCAACCTGCTGGTCACAGATGGCGCCTGCTGGCCCCGCGCCGGTTGGCAGAGCCCCACGCTCACCGAGATGGCGATCACCTGGAGGGCTTGTGAGGCGGCGGCTCAGGCCATTGTCAGGAGCTGATCACAGGCCCCAGCGCTGGTGTCAATCGGCACAGTTCAGCAGGTGAGCTCTGCGCACAATTTGCGAGCGACCTTTACGGGTCGGGCAAGGGAGAACAAGGGGCGGGGGGTGGCACCTCCGCCTTTTTCATGGCCGCTGAAACAGCCCGTCGAGATAGTGCTGGGTCACCAGCCGGTCGTTGCTGCCGTTCTGGAACAGAAAGCTCGCCAGTGCCGAGCTGATCAGCTGCATCTGATCCATCTGCGGATGGCGCGCCAGGAAGTCGCGCATGCCATCGAGCAGGACTTCGGGCACTTCAGCTTCAAGGCTGATCGTTTCTTCTGCGGCCTCAATCTCACTGAGGTCTGCGGAGCTGGTGCTTTGGCTGCAGGCCGGCGTTGCAGTGCTGGTTCGGGCGGCTGGTTGATCGATGCAGCGCTGCAAATGAAAACGCTCTGGCCCCATGACGACGATTGCTGCTCAAACGCACCAGAGCAGTAGGCCACGCGGGACCGGTGCTCGTCAAAGCGCGTTACCCAGAGCAAAACCACATCGCGTCAGCGTGAGACAGCCTGGTGTCGCTGGCGTCTTGTCGACGTGTGCTGGCGCACAACACGCCATTGGTCAAGCCCGCGGCGGCTGTCAAGCGCGTTTGAACAGTTTCTGCGATTCCACAGTCAGACCGCAGCAGCGCCCCCTGGGGCCGTTGTCTGCGGAAAAACCGGCCTCTGGCTGTGGAAAAGCCCGCTGATGTGGGGAATGCCCCAATCGATCAGCAGGGCTGATGGCCGTGAATCCCTTGAGACTTGCCCCGCTCTGAGACGCGCAAGCCAGCTCGCTTCCCCTAGAAAACTTCAGCTTTGGCTGTTAGCTCTCTTCATGGGAGCGCTTGTTCTTCAGCGTTGCTGGCCCCAGTGGATGGTCGGCATGGGGGTAGGGGGTGTGGTGGTGCCCGTGGTCATGGCCCTGGTGGTCATGGTCTTGGTGTTCGTGACCATGGTCATGACCATGGTCCGTTGCATGAGCGTGAGCGCTGTGGCTCCCTAGGGGGATCGGGATGCCATCGGGCTGGCAGGCGCCGGTGCATTCGTTCTCACAGAGGTCACAGCTCTCGCAGAGGCCTTCAACGTGGTGGTGGTGGCTGTGCTGGGGGGCGCCCACCTCGGTTTCAAAGCCCAGCACCTGGGCGCGGTATTTGCAGAGCGAGCAGTTCATGGCGGTCTCGCCGGCCACCACCTCGTGCACCCGCTCAACAAAGGTGTCGATCACCAGCTCGTGCTCGCCCAGGTAGGGCGCCTGCACGACGTCGACTTCTGGATGATCGGCGGCCACCAGCTCGCTATGGGAGCGAATACGGCTCACCAGCACCCCCGAGAACAGGAAATAGGGGAAGACGATGATGCGCCTGAAGCCCAGCTTCACCACATGGCGCAGCCCCGGCTCCACCAGCGGGAAGGTGACGCCTGAATACAGCGTCTCGCCCCAGCCGAAGCCAAAGCCCTCAACCAGCATGCGGGTGACCTTGGCCACGTTGGAGTTGGCATCGGGGTCGGACGATCCGCGCCCCACCACCACCAGCAGGGTCTCGTGCAGTGGGACCTGCTCGCGGGCATTGGCCGCATCGAGCGCCTGGCGCACGCGCGCGCCGGCAGCCTGGATCATCTTGAGGTCGACGCCAAGCTCGCGGCCGTAGTCGATGCGCAGGCCGGTCTCGGCGGCGTAGGTGTTGAGCACCGAGGGGATGTCGTTTTTGGCGTGGCCCGCGGCAAACAACATCGCCGGCACGGCCAGCACGTGCTGCACCCCCTGCTCGCGCAGCCGCTCAAGCCCATCGCGCAGGATCGGCCGTGCAAACTCCAGATAGCCATACTCAACCGGCACCGGCGCCAGCTTTTGCCGCACCTGCTGCGCCAGGGCCGCAAATTCGCCCACAGCCAGCCGATTGCGGCTGCCATGGCCGCAGATCATGACGCCAATAGGGCCGTTGGATGAACTGAGTTCGCGTGACACACAGACAAGGCGCGTGCCTTGACCCTATGTCCTGCCTGAAATTGGGCGAGGATTGGGCAACCTGCGCGATCCATCGGCGGATCGCCCCTGCCTCCATGGCTCTGCGCTTGCCCCCTTACCAGCCTCTGCCGCCGCCTGGGCCGGATCAGGAGCTGATTGAGCTGCAGATCCTGAGCCTGCAGCCCACCCAGCTGTGTGTTGGGCTGGCTGAAGTGGCAAGCCGTATTGCCGATTTTGAAGCCGATAGCCTCAAGCAACGGCGCGACTATCTGGGAACCAAGCCCGTTCCGCTGGTGCGCAGCCGCAGTGGCGCGGTGTGGATGGTGGACCGCCATCACCGCTTGCGGGCTTTGGCGCAGATCGATCCCAGCGCTACCGCCTTTGGCTATGTGGCTCTGGAGGTTGACAGCGATGAGCGCACTGTGGTGCTGCAGGAGCTGCACCAGCGCGGTTGGCTGTACCTCTATGACGGTCGCGGTCTGGGGCCGCTGAGCCCTGCGGTGTTGCCGGCCAATCTGCTGGGTCTGCAGGATGACCCGTATCGCAGCCTGGTCTGGAAGCTCAAGAAAGAGAAGGTGATCGAGGCGGCGCCGTTGATCCCCTTCCATGAGTTCCGCTGGGGGGCCTGGCTGCGCAGCCGCAACCTGCCGCCGTTCACCTCAACGCGGCTCGAGCCCGCGCTGCCGGCCGCCCGAGCGCTGGCCCGCTCGAGTGCTGCAGCCCACCTGGCGGGTTGGAAGGGCGCCGGCAGCGGCTGATCACCATGGCTGCCGTTTTGGCTTCGAGCCCGCTGGCCACCTTTGCCCTGCTGCTGGCCATCAGTGTGCTGGTGCCGCCGTTGATTCGGCGGCTGGGGTTGCCCGATCTGGTGGGGCTGCTTGCGGCAGGAGTGCTGCTGGGGCCGCACGCCCTGGGCTGGCTGTCTGAGGGCAGTCCCACGGTGCGGCTACTGGCCGATGTGGGGGTGATCTACCTGCTGTTCATCGCCGGGCTGGAGATCGATCTGGCCCAGTTTCAGCGCATTCGCGCGCGCTCGTTTCGCTTCGGCCTGCTCACCTTTGGCTTGCCGATGGCTGCTGGCATGGCCCTGGGCTTGGGCTTTGGCTACAGCCTGCTGAGCGCGGTGCTGATCGGCTCGATCCTGGCGTCGCATACGCCTCTGGGCTACCCGATCGTGCGCAGCTACGGCGCCATGCGCGAAGAGTCAGTGACCGTGGCAATCGGTGGCACGATCTTCACCGACATCGCGGCCCTGCTGGTGCTGGCCCTGTGCATGGGCGTGAGCCGCGGTGATCTCAGCGCCCTCAGTGTCACCGGCCTGCTGCTCAAGGTGGCGATTTATGGGTCGCTGGTGGTGCTGCTGATCACCCGCTTTGGCCGGGTCTTGGTGCAGCGCAGCGTCAACAGCGACAGCCAGTTGTTTGTCGCGGTGCTGCTGGCGTTGTTTGCAGCTGCCCTGGGGGCCGGTGTGGCCGGGGTTGAAAAGATCGTCGGCGCCTTTTTGGCTGGTCTTGCGGTCAATGCGGTCCTGCCCGATGGGCGCGTCAAAGAGCAGGTGGTGTTTGTCGGCGCGACGCTGTTCATTCCGGTCTTTTTTATTGACCTGGGACTGCTGCTCGATGTGCCGGTCTTTGCGGCCACCGTTATGGGCTCGGCCTTTGCCGTGGCGTTGATCGCCACGTTGATCGCCTCGAAAGGGGTGGCCTCCTGGTGGGCCGGCAAGCTTTACGGCTACAACGGGCCCCAGGTGCTGACCCTCTGGTCGCTGTCGCTGCCGCAGGTGGCGGCGACGCTGGCGGCCACCTTTGTGGGTTTTAGGGGCGGGCTGCTCGATGAACGCATGCTCAACAGCGTGCTGGCGCTCATGGTGGTGACCGCAACGCTTGGCCCCTGGCTCACGGGGGTCGCCATGCCGCGGCTGGCTGCAGCTAGTGCTGCAGGACTGAGCGTCGATCAGGGCGGGCAGCTGGCCTTGGTCAAACGGGCCTTGCGGGTGCTGGTGCCGATCGCCAACCCAGAGCACCAGGGTGATCTGATGGCCCTGGCCAGCCTGCTGAGCGGTGGCTCAGAGGGTCATCAGGGCCGCTTGCTGCCGCTGGCGGTGGTGTCGCCGCGGCAGGTGCACCCCACGGGCCGCGCTGATCAGGAGCTGATGGCTGCTATCAGCACAGGGCGCGTGAAGTTGCACAGCGCCATTGCTGATTTGGCGCCTGGCAGCTGCCCGGCGCAGCCGCTGCTGCGGGTCGATGGCGACGTGGCGGCCGGCATTGCCCGCTCGGCCCTTGAGCAGGGGGTCGATCTGGTGCTCATGGGCATGGCAGAGCCGGCGCGGTTGGGGCGTTGGTTGTTTGGTGATCTGGTCGATGCCACCTGCCGGCTGACCCATTGCCCGCTGGTGGTGGCGCGCCTGCTGGCGCCGCCTGACCAGCTGCAGCGCCTGCTGGTGCCGCTCAAGGATCTGACCGCAGCAGCACTCGAGCAGTTTCAGCTGGCCGAACGCATCGCCTCAGCCGTTGGCGGTTCGATCACGCTGTTGCATCTGCATGATCCGCGGCTCTCAGCGCTCGAGCGCGGCCAGCTCGCGGCCCAGCTTGAGCGCTGGCGGCCCCAGGCCAGCAGCAGCGAGGCGGCTGTGCCGGTGGAGATTCGCCTGTTGCCCAACCAAGGGGTCGAGAGCGGCATTCACCAGCAAAGCCAGGAGCACGAATTGGTGATCCTGCGCTCGCAGCGGCGCCTGGTGGCTGGTCTGCCGATTGCAGCAAGCGATCGCACCAGTCGCCTGCTGCGCCTGCTCGAGCGCTCGGTGCTGGTGATCAGCGATCCGTTGCATTGAGCGCTGCCGTCAAAGCTGGTTGATCTGCCTAGACCTGGGGGGAGTCCCCACTCCTGCCATGACCTACAGCCATTTGCTGGTGCCAACCGATGGCTCTGAGCTCTCGGTGCAGGCCATCGATCAGGCGATTGGCCTGGCCAAAGCGCTTGGGGCCAAGCTCACCGTGCTGCATGCCAAGCCGCCTGTGCCTTTGCCGGTGCTCGGTCTGGGCGATGCCATCGATCCGGTGACGGTCGATGCCATGGTGCGCGCCAGCAACGACGCTGCGGCGCAGGTCATGGCCGGCGCCTTGACGCAGGTGCGCAGCGCAGGGCTTGAGCCAGCTCAGCAGGCGGTTGAGCACGCTTCACCGCATGCGGCGATCGTCACGGCAGCCCGCGAGTTGGGCTGTGACCTGATCGTGATGGCCTCCCACGGCCGCCGCGGTCTTGAGGGGCTGCTCTTGGGCAGTGAAACCCAAAAAGTGCTGGCTACCAGTCCCTGCCCGGTGCTGGTGGTGCGTTAACAAAATGGGTCGTCTGAGATTCGAACTCAGGACCAATCGGTTAAAAGCCGAGTGCTCTACCGCTGAGCTAACGACCCGCCCGTGCGACGAGCGCAGGGGTGTGGCGCGGTGGGCCACCCAGTGAACGTATCACCCGGGCTGCCCCAACGAAAATGGCCTGATCAGAGGCCTTCAGCCACGTCATGACCAACGTCCCATGGCCCCAGCCCCAGGTGCACACCGATGCCTGGGTGGCCGACTCTGCCGTGTTGATTGGCGATGTGCAGCTGGCCGCCGGCGCCAGCCTGTGGCCCACGGCCGTGGCGCGCGGTGATGTCTGCGCCATCGTCATCGGCGAGGGCAGCAACGTGCAGGACGGGGCGGTCCTGCATGGCGACCCCGGCTATCCGGTGCGCATCGGTGCCGACGTGACCATTGGACATCGCGCCGTGATCCATGGCGCCACCCTCGAAGACGGCTGCCTGATCGGCATTGGCGCCATCGTGCTCAACGGCGTCACCGTGGGGGCTGGCGCCCTGGTGGCGGCGGGGGCGGTGGTCACCAAAGATGTGCCCCCCGGGGCTGTGGTGATGGGAGCACCTGCTGCTGTGAAGCGGGAGCTGACACCTCAGGCCATTGCCGAGCAGCGTGAACACGCCCGCCGCTACCGCCAGCTGGCCATGGCCCACGCCGGCCGCAGCACAGGTCTTGGCTTCAGTTGATTGCCATCTGCCGCCTGCGGCGAGCGGTTGCGTCAAGCACTCCTTAAGATCGCCGCACTGAATTGCGCAATTCCATGGACGCTCGGTTGGTGTTGGTGGCTGCTCCGATCGTGCTGGCTGCCAGCTGGGCCGTGTTCCACATCGGCCGTGCCGCCGTTGGTCAGCTGCAGCTGTTCATCAAGCGCGGCCGGGCCGCCTGATGGTGCTGGTGATCGGTGCCGGCCTGGCCGGTACTGAAGCCGCCTGGCAGATCGCCCGCGCCGGGGTGCCGGTGACGCTGGTTGAAATGCGCCCCGTGCGGCGCTCGCCGGCGCACCACAGCGGCGACTTTGCTGAACTGGTGTGCAGCAACAGCTTTGGTGCCCTGAGCAGTGATCGGGCCGCTGGCTTGTTGCAGGAAGAACTGCGCCAGCTGGGCTCTTTGGTCATCACCACCGCCGATGAGCACGCCGTGCCCGCCGGTGGTGCCCTGGCGGTCGATCGGGGGCGCTACAGCGCTGCTCTAACGGCAGCTCTTGAGCAGCACCCGCTGGTAACGATCGAGCGGCGTGAGCACACCACCCTGCCCGCCCCTGGCGAGATTGCCGTGCTGGCCACCGGTCCCCTGACTAGTGAGCCGCTGGCCGAGCAGTTGCGCGCGTTTACCGGCCGCGATGACTGTCACTTTTTTGATGCCGCGAGCCCGATTGTTGAAGGCGAGAGCATTGATCTGAGCGTGGCGTTTCGGGCCAGCCGCTACGACAAAGGCGATGCCGATTACATCAACTGCCCCATGGACCGGGGGCAGTACCTGGCCTTTCGCGAGGCCCTGCTGACGGCCGAGCAGGCCGAGCTCAAAGATTTCGACAAAGAGAGCGCTTGTTTTTTTGAGGGCTGCCTGCCGATCGAGGAGCTGGCCCGCCGCGGTGAAGACACCATGCGCTACGGCCCTCTCAAGCCCATCGGCCTGTGGGATGCGCGTTGGGGCGATGTCAATGACCGTGACGTGCGCCGCGCCAACCGCGCCTACGCGGTCGTGCAGTTGCGTCAGGAAGACAAAGA
>JBMSMG010000064.1:0-9418 GCA_049421025.1 Prochlorococcaceae cyanobacterium
TCAGAGCACGCCGCGGGCAGCCAGGCCCTGAATCGCACCGATGCCAAAGATGTGACCCAGGCTCAAGGTGCCGAGCATGGCCCCATGGCTCAGGCCGCCGAACATGGCGGCGTTGGGCAGCTGCAGGCCCACGTTGGGCTGCTTGATCGTGGCTTTGCCGATGGCGATCGCGATCACGTTGCAGACGATCATCACCAGCGCCACCTTGGGCGACCAGCTGACGGAGGCAGGAGCGATGGCCAGAAGGGGAGCGAGCATGGATCCGGATTCCAACCGTCCCATCTTCCGGGGCAAGCCAGCGGCCTGGCGTGCGGCTTAAGACTTGTTCATCGCTCGCTGCTTTGCTCGCGGCTGGCCAGGCTGAACCCGGCGGCCACCAGCAGGTTGGACAGCGTCAAAAAGGCCTCGGCTCCGCCGTGCAGCGGGTCGACATCGGCCAGCTGCCGGCCCACCAGTTGCTGGGCGATCACGGCTGCGGCGATGGTGACCGCCACAAACACCAGCGTCAGCTCAAAACCCCGCAGGGCCAGCGGCGGAAAGCCCTCGATGCGCCGGGCAAACCACAAAAAGGCCAGATAGGGCAGCAGCGACAGCACAAACAAAGGCGACGGATCGATCGCCGCCAAGCCGTCAAGCAACGGCTCAACCATGGCGCACACCCTGCTGGCGCAGCAGGTTCCAGGCGGCCAGGGCCAGCGCGCCATTGCCGATGCAGGTCAACGCTGCCTGCAGCACCACCAGGCCGTTGAGCGATGGCGTGTTGTCAAACACGTGCCAGGTGCAGGCGGCCATGGCGCTGCCCAGGGCCGGCACCATGGCCAGGGCCAGCCAGCGCCACCCACCCTCGCTGCGGCGCCGTCCCAGCGCGACAACAGCAGCGATCGCCACCAGCCACTCGATCACGGAGCTGATGTGGATCCACCAGGTGGGTAGCGAGAGGGCGTGCATGGCCTGACTCTATGGAGAACCGCAGCGGTGCAGCACGCCCTAGCCTCGCGCCGCGACATGTCACCTTCGGCGGCTGTTTTGAGTATTTCTGCCCCTGCTGCGAGCGCCCCAGCCCCGGTGTTGCTGTGCGGGTATTACGGCGAACACAACCTGGGCGATGACGCGCTGCTTGAGGTGCTGTTGCAGCAGCTGCCGGCCTCGGTCAAGGCCCTGGTGACGGCCCGCGATCGCCAGCAGGTTCAGGAGCGCTTTGGCGTTGCCACGGTTGATCGCCGCCGACTGACTGCAGTGCTCAAGGCCCTGTCCGGTTGCCGGGCTCTGGTGCTGGGCGGCGGCAGCCTGCTGCAGGATTCCACCAGCTTCAACAGCCTGCTTTATTACGCGGCGTTGATCATGGCGGCGCGCTGTCAGGGCAAGCCGGTGCTGCTTTGGGGCCAAGGGCTTGGGCCCCTGCGCCGTCGCCGCAGCCGCCTACTGGTACGCGCCTTGCTGCCGCTGGTGAGCCAGGTTTGCTGGCGCGATCCCGACTCAGCGCAACTGGCGGCGCGCCTGGGCCGCCCGGGCGGCCATGCGCCTGATCCGGTTTGGGCTTCAGCGGGCGTGCAGTGGCGCGGCCGGGGGGGGGCGCTTGTGGTGTGCTGGCGTCCCACGCCGCTGCTGGTGGGCCGGGCGTGGCAGTCCTACCTGGAGGCGCTGGGGCGCCTCGCCGTTCAGGCTGAGCGTGAGGTCATCTGGCTGCCCTTGCACCGCGGCCAGGACAGCGACTTGCTCTCCCAGCTGCAGGAGCAGGGGCTCGTGGACGATGGCCTGCGCCGCCGCAGCCGCCAGGTCGAGGCCCTGACCCCGCGCGAAGCCAAGGCTGTCTTTGCCACGGCAGGGTTGGTGATCTCGATGCGCCTGCATGGCTTGATCCTGGCGGCAGTGAGCGGTGCTCCCTGCGCGGCGCTCAGCTATGACCCCAAGGTTCAGGCTGCCGCCAGCGCCCTGGGTTGCCCCTGCCATGACCTGCAGCAAAGTGCTACGGCCGATCAGCTGCTGCAGCACTGGGCGGCGGTGCTTGATCAACCGCCGGCCTCGAACCACCTTGGCGCGCTAGCCAGCCAGGCCAGAGGCCACAGCAGGGTGCTGGATCTGCTTTAACGCTGCAGGCGGGCCGTGTCGATCACCTTGCCTTGGCTGTCGATGCCGTTGATCGTCAGGGTGTCGCCTTCAAAGATCAGTTCGCCAAAGCTGAAGGTGCTGGCCGCCCTGGCTGTGCGGCTGTTGGCCACCACAGGCCTCAGGCTGGCACCGCCTCCGCCCACCACCAGGTAGGTGGTGCCATTGATCGCCTTGGTGCGCTCGTAGTTGTGCTCATGGCCATTGATATAGAGCTGCACGCCATAGCGCTCAAACAGTGGGCTCAGGCGGGCAATCAGGGCTCGGTCATCGCCATACAGGCCTGCCGAATAGATCGGATGGTGGCCCACCACCACCTTCCAGGGGGCGCTGCTGGCCGCCAGGGCCTGTTTCAGCCAGGGCAGCTGATGCTGCCAGCGGGCGTTGACGTTGGTATCGAGCAAGAAGAACTCGACATCACCGCGGCGCACGCTGTACCAGCGTCCCTTCATGCCGAACGGTTTAAAGGCGACCTGAGCGTTGCCGTTGCCGCTGCGGATGTCGTGATTGCCCAGCACCGCATGAAACGGCACTCGCGCGGCGATCAGCTCGCGGTAGGGCTTGTAAAAGGTCTGCTCAATGCCACCCAGATCACCGTCGCCCCAGGCTGAGCTGGCATAAATGTTGTCGCCCCCCAGGATCACCAGATCCACAGGATCGCGGCTTTGGATCGCGCCCATTTGCGCGCCAACGGCCCGTTGGTTGCGGTTGCCGCTACCAAAGTCGGCCGTTGCCAGCACGTGCAGGCGCTTTGGCGTCGAGGCCTGCTGTGGCGCCGGGGGTGGCGCACCAGGCAGCGGCTGGGCTTTGCCCAAGCTGGCCAAGGCTCCCCCAAGCACGCTCCACGGCAGCAGCTGCAGCAGTTGGCGGCGTTTCATGCGCGTTGCTCTTGAAGACGGACCAGCTCGGCAAGCACGTCCTGGCTATGGCCCGCTGGCCGCACTCCAGTCCAACTGGCCTGCAGCAGGCCTTGGGGATCAATCAGAAAGCTGTGCCGCTGTGAAAAAGGCGGTATCCAGGAGCCATAGGCCTTGCTCACCATCCCGCCGGGGTCAGAGAGCAGCGGGTAGGTCAGCCCTTCGCTGCCGCAGAACGAGGCATGTTGATCGGGGTCATCGGCACTGACTCCGATCACCTGGGCGCCGGCTGCCCGAAAGGACGCCAGATCGCGCTGAAATCCCCTGGCTTCAAGGGTGCAGCCACTGGTGAAATCCTTGGGGTAGAAATACAGAACCACCCAGCTGCCAGCCAGATCGCCCAGCTTCAAGCGTGTGGGCTGTGCATCGCCGTTAGGTCCCGGAGCCACCCCATCAAGGCTGAAGGCTGGGGCGGCCTGGCCGAGCGCGGGCAGGGTGCCGCCCAGGGCCTGGGCGGGTTGGGCGCGCCCCCCCAGAGACAACAAAGCCAGGGCTCCGAAGCGGAAACCCTGGCTCAGCAGTTCACGGCGTTGCATGGGCGGGCAGGAACTGCCCAGCTTTTAGCTCAGAGTTTGGCCAGATTGATGCCCAGCTCGCGCGCATAGGCGCCAAGACCCTTCTTCTGAATGGTCTTGAGAGCGCGGGTCGACACGCGCAGCTTCACAAAACGGTTGCCTTCGGCCCACCACAGACGCCGCTCCTGCAGGTTGACCTGCTGCAGCTTCTTGGTGCGCACGTGGGAGTGCGAGACGGCCATGCCGTTGTTGGCGCGCTTGCCGGTGAGATCACAGACGCGGGACATGGACCGTTCAACGTTGTCAGGACAATTTCAGGCGTCCACCACAAGGGTGCTGGCCCGATCGCACACACTACCAAAGAGCATCCCTAACCTCCCCCAAGATCCAAGACACGCCGATGCTGCATGTGCTCAAGTTCAGCTCAGAAGACTGCGGCACCTGCCACCGCATGAGCCACTACGACGAGCTGGTCTGCAGCGAGCTGGGCTGCAGCTTCGTCAGCGTCATGCTGCAGGACACCGACACCTACCGCCGTTATCGCCGGGTGTTGCTGGCCCAATACCCCAACAAAGAGGGCATGGGCTGGCCCACCTATCTGCTTGTGAGCGATCCCGAGGGTGACTTCACCATTCACGGTGAGCTCAAAGGCGGCATGCCCAAGGGTGACTTCAGGGAGCGGCTCGCCGCCCTGCTGCCGGCAGTCTGAACCAACTGGTCTGGTTCACGTTTCAAGACATTGCCCCCGTTGTTGTGTGTGCGATGACGGTCAGAGCGCAAGGACCCACTTAAGTTCTGCGGCAGTTGCGCAGCTGCGGTGTTCATCACCGTTTCAGGCCAGAAAGGTGGGGTCGCCAAAACCTGCACCAGCATTCATTTGGCCAGCGTCTGGGCTGATCGCGGCCGCTCGGTCTGCGTGGTCGATGCCGATCGCAACCGTTCAGCTCTGGCCTACGGAATTCGCGGGGAGCTTCCGTTTGCGATTGTTCCTGTTGAGGCCGCAGCCAAGGCCACCCGCAGCGCCGATGTGGTGATCACCGATGGCCAGGCCAGCAGTGACGAAGAGGAACTGCGCCACTTGGCCGTGGGTTCAGATCTGGTGCTGCTGCCAACCGCTCCCAAAGCTCGCGCCGTTGAGTTGACGGTTGAACTGGCCCAGCTGCTGCAGCAGGTCGGTGTTGCCCATGCGGTGCTGCTCGTCAAAGTTGATCCGCGCCAGCAGCGCACAGCCGCTGAAGCGCGTCAGGCCCTTGCCCATCTGGGGCTGACCGTGTTGGAAGCAGAGATACCCCTGCTGGCTGCTTTTGATAAGGCTGAAACACAGGGTTTACCCGTCTATGCCGCCACCGATGACCGGGGACGTTCCGATCCCCGGCGCATGGCCGGTTGGTCGGCCTACCAGTCCGTAGCCCAGGAGATCGAATGCCTGATTTCGAAGCCCTTATCCGCCGTCAGCAGGATCAACGCACCGCTGCCGATCAGCGCCTGACGCTGGTTGAGCCCACGCCCACCAGTCAGGCCATTGGGGCACCGCTTGCCGTGCTCGCCTTTGCTGGTGCGCTGCTCGGATCGCTGATCGGCACCGCCGGTTTCCAATGGGCCCAGGCCCAGGGTTGGCTGCGGTTCTGAGGCGAAGTGCTGAACGGTTGCATCGCTTACCGATTCGTCGCCCCTCGATCTGGTGTGATGCCGCTCAGGTTTGAGACATTCATCCGGCGTGTCTGTAGCAGCCACCAAGGAGCTGATCACCCGCACGACGCTCGCTGAGCTCAACACCCTGCGCGACCAGCCTGGCTGGTTACGTCTGCTCACTCACCTGTTCACGATTGCCGCTGGTGGGCTGATCTGGCGCCTGACGGATCTTCCCTTGCTGCTGAGGCTGTGTGGCCTGTTGATCAGCGGCATTGCTTTGGCGTGCTGCTTTGCAGGTCTGCATGAGTGCTGCCATCGCACGGCCTTTCGCAGCAAACGTCTCAATGATGCGGTGGCCTGGCTGATGGGTCTGCTCAGCTTTTACAACGCGACGTTCTACAGGCGTTATCACCAATGGCATCACCGCTACACCCATCTGCCGGGTCTGGATCCTGAGCTGGAGGATCCGGTTCCCACCAACGCGCTTGCCTATGCGGTTGAGATCAGCGGCATCAACTGGTGGATCGGCAAGTGCCGAGGCTATGGCCGTCTGCTTTGGGGGGATCTTTCGGGTCTGCCTTATCTGAGTCCTGAGGTGATTCCCCAGGTCAGGCGCTCGGTGCGGCTGCAGTTCGCTGTTTATGCCGGCTTGCTGGTGCTGTCACTGATCCAGGCCAACGGCCTGCTACTGACGAGTTGGCTGCTGCCCCTGGCGGTGGGGCAGCCGTTTTTGAGATTCATGCTTTTGGCAGAGCACACCGGCTGTGACTACAGCGCTGATGGGCTGGCCAACACGCGCACCACCTTGACCAACGCACCGGTGCGCTGGTTGATGTGGAACATGCCCTTCCATGCCGAGCACCATCTCTACCCGTCGTTGCCGTTCCACGCGCTGCCTAAGGCGCACCGCTGGATCGCACCACGACTGCAGCATCTTGATCAGGGTTACCTGGCCGTGCACGCGCGCTTGCTGCTGCGTCTGGCCCAGCTCGGCCAACCCGCATGAGCAGCACCGCCGTCGCCGGCGTTGATCAGGTCTTTGAGCTGGGTGATTGTGACCTGGCCTGCGGCAAAACCATTCCCCAGGCCCGCATCGTCTACCAGCAGTTCGGCGAGCTCAATGCCGATCGCTCCAACCTGGTGCTGATGCCCACCTCCTATGGCGCCAGGCCGGCGGATCTGGCCTGGACGGTGGGTCCGGTGCTTGATCCAGGGCTGTTTTGCATTGTCATTGCGGGTCAGTTCGGCAATGGGCTCTCCAGCAGCCCCAGCCACGGGTCCATGGGCCTGGTGGAGCAGAGCTGGCTGGTGCAACACCGCGACAACGTGGCAGCGCAGAAGCGCCTGCTCGAAGAGCACTTCGGAGTCACCCGGTTGCCCTTGATCTACGGCTGGTCGATGGGTGCCCAGCAGGCTTACCAATGGGCGGTGAGCTATCCCGAAGCGGTCGAGCGCATCTGTTGTGTGTGCGGCACCGCGCGCACCTCGGTGCACAACCGACTCTTTTGCCTGAGCCTGCGCCAGGCGTTGACGGCCGATCCAACTTGGAATGGCCAGGGGTTTGACGGGACGCCGGAGCGCGGCCTGCGCACCTTTGCCACCATCTATGCCAGCTGGGCGGCCAGCCAGGCCCACTACCGCACGCTCGATGAGCCGCTGGAGCAGCACGTCGAGCTGCAGTGGCTGCCCCATTACCGCCGCCATGACCCGCGCGATCTGCTGGCCATGCTCGACACCTGGATGGCCCATGACGTTGCCGCAGGTGGTGACCTTGCTGCCGCACTGGGCTCGATCCAGGCCAGAGCTGCCGTGATCGCCGGCAGCCATGACCTCTATTTCACGGTTGACGACATGGCTGCAGAGGCAGAGCACATCCCTGCGGCGGAGTTCGCCGTGATCGCTTCAGAGCTGGGCCATCGCGCCGGCAACCCCTACAGCAGCCCCCGAGAACAGCAGTTGCTTCGCCGGATTGTGGATCAGCTGCTGGCCAGCTGATCACCATCCACGCACCTCGTTTCTTCTCAACCATGACCGATCTGGCCAGCACCGCCCGCGATCTCGGGCTGCGTTTTCTGCTCTTTTCGTTCACCGATCTGTTTGGGGTGCAGCGGGCCAAGCTGGTGCCGATCGCCGCCGTTGAGGCGATGGGCAGATCCGGCGCTGGATTCGCCGGATTCGCGGCCTGGCTCGAGCTGAGTCCTGCCGATGGCGACGTGCTGGCGATTCCCGATCCGGCCAGCCTCATACCGCTGCCCTGGCAGAGCGATGTGGGCTGGGTGGCTACCGAGTTGTCGCTGGGCACTGAGCCGATGGCCCAATGCCCCAGGCGTTTGCTGCGCCAGCAGCAGCAGCGGGCGGCGCTACTGGGTTTTGAGCTGCGCAGCGGTGTCGAGGCCGAATTCTTTTTGCTGCAGCCAGGTGGCGAGGCCATTGCCGATCCTGCCGACACCCAGGAAAAGCCCTGCTACGACCAGCTGGCGTTGATGCGTCGCTACGCGCTGATCGGCCCGCTGCTTGAGGCCATGGAATCCCTGGGCTGGGGTCCGTATCAGGCCGACCATGAAGATGCCAATGGCCAGTTCGAGCTCAACTGGACCTTCAGCGACGCCATGACGACCGCCGATCGCCATGCCTTCTTCAAGGTCATGGTCAAGTCGATGGCCGAGGCCCAAGGACTGCGGGCCAGCTTCATGCCTAAGCCCTTTGCCGAGCTCACCGGCAATGGCTGCCACACCCATCTGTCGCTGTGGGGAGCGCCTGGCAGTGCCCGCGCCGGCGAGAACCTGTTCCCCGATGCCAACGGGGAACTTGGGCTGTCACCGTTGGCCTACCACTTTTTGGGGGGACTGATCGCCCATGCTCCTGCGCTCTGCGCGATCACCAACCCCTCGCTCAACAGCTACAGGCGCCTGGCAGCACCTCCCACCACATCAGGCGCCACCTGGAGTCCGGGGGGCATTAGCTACAGCGCCAACAACCGCACCCACATGTTGCGCCTGCCTGACGATCAGCGCATTGAGCTGCGCCTGCCCGACGGTTCGGCCCATCCGTATTTGTTGCAGGCTGCGCTGCTGGCGGCGGGTCTCGATGGCATCGAGCGCCAGCTCGATCCCGGCCCTCGCCACGACAACGACAACTACGCCGCGCCGTTGCGTAGCGACCAGTGCCCCAGGCTCCCGGCGGATCTGGGTGAGGCTCTTGATGCCTTTGCTGCCGACACGCAGCTGCGCGCCGGCCTGGGCGAAGCGTTCTGCCTGGCTTACGAGACCCTGCGCCGGCGCCAATGGAACCGCGAGCGCGGTCCCATTGGCGAGGCCGAACGCCTCAGCTGTCTCGATTGCTAAGGCTGCCTCAGAGACCCCGCTCCATGAGCCGTCCCATGAGATCGGCGCTGCGCTGTTGGAAGCCGGCCAGCTCATTGGGCTCGAGGCCGCCAACCGCCAGGCGGGCCATCTCATAGAGATGGCGGCCCAGGTCGTCTGCGAGTTGCTGGCTGGGTGAAGCGCTGGCGCCGGCACCGGGGGTGGTGATCACCGAGCCGGCCGAGAGCTTCAGCAGCCCCTCGACCAGGCGGTGGCGGCGGTTCACCAGTAGCACGTGGTGCTCAGGCAGGCCAGGCAGGCGTTGCTCCATCAGCGCGCCCATGTCGTTGATGCGGCGCATCTGCTCGGGCAGCAGGATCAGGGCGGCCGGTGCGGTGTCGCCCTTGAGCGATTGCACCTGAATGGTCACTTTGTCGTTGGCCAGTGCCGCCTTGAACAGCTCGCGCAGTTTTTCATTGGCGTCTTTGCCCTCGGCATCGGCCAGCTCGCTGTCTTTGTCTTGCAGGGAGTCATCGAGCTCAGCATCGACCCGCTGAAACTTCAGGTCCTCGTGGCGGTACTCGAGCCAGGGGATGAACTGCGAATCAATGAACGTGTCGGCCAGCAGCACCTCGGCCCCCTGGCTCTTCCACAGGGCCAGTGCCCCTGCTTGGGCGGCCTCGTCGGTGCAATACAGAATTCGCTTGTCGTTAGCGGCCTCCAGGCGTGAGCGGTAGCCAGCCAGGGTCGTGTAGGCCTTGCCGTCAGCGCCAGGGATCGGGTCGATGGCGCTGCTGCGGTCATCGGCCCAGGCGTCCCCGCTCTGGTCACCAGCGTCCTTGTCAGCCTGCTGCTGTCCAGCGGCTGCCGTAGTGCCGAACAGCACCAGTTCGGCCACCTGATCGGCGAACTTGTCGTCCTCCATGGCGCCGATCTTGATGAACGG
>JBMSMG010000065.1:0-9322 GCA_049421025.1 Prochlorococcaceae cyanobacterium
GCCTTGCCAGGCAGCTTGAAACGTCTGTTCTGGTTCACGGCCATAGGCGGGCTCCAGCGGATTGCGGCTGAAGCCATCGAGCAGATCCATCAGCAGCAGTTCCTGGTGCTGTTGCTCGTGCTGCAGACCCAGCTCGATCAGCGTGCTGAGCTCCTGGCAGATCGCGCCATCAGCTTCGAGTTCAAGGCGCGTCAACAGCCGCTCAAGCGCCGCGTCCACTTGCTGGCGCCAGGCCAGCACCTCAGCTGCCGGCGGCCGGCTCAACAGACCCCGCTCGGGCCTGGGGTGCCTGGCGCCCAGCGCGTCGTAATAGCTGTTGAACAGAAAGCCCCAACACTCAGGGGCCGGCTGGTAGTCCTTGAGCAGCTGGGCGTCTGCAGCTGCTTTGAGCACAAAGGTCTCAAAGAACCAGCTCGTGTGGCCCAGGTGCCATTTGGGCGGGCTGGCATCGGCCATGCCCTGCAGGCAGAGGTCTTCCGGCTCCAGTGGTGCAACCAGGGCCACACTGCGGCGGCGCACCTCGCGGAGCCGTTGTGCAAGGGCCATAGCCAGCGTTGCGATGGGCTGCAGCGATGGCCCGACCCTAAGGGTCGGGCTCAAGGGTGCCTACCATCCGCCACATGCACGTGCGCGGCTATGGGCGCTGAGAGCCTCGGGATCACCGACGGATTTGTAGGGGCGGTGGGGAACACCCCATTGATCAAGCTCCACGCCCTCAGCGCCCTGACCGGTTGCACGATTTTGGGCAAGGCCGAGTTCATGAACCCCGGCGGCTCGGTCAAGGACCGGGCGGCCCTGGGGATCCTGCAAGAGGCCGAGGCCAGTGGCGCGCTCAAGCCAGGCGGCACTGTTGTCGAGGGCACCGCGGGTAACACCGGCATCGGTCTGACCCATTTGTGCAATGCGCGCGGTTACAGGGCCCTGATCGTCATTCCGGAGACCCAGTCGGCCGAAAAGATCGGCCTGCTGCGCAGCCTTGGCGCCGAGGTGCGCACCGTGCCTGCGGTCCCTTACCGCGACCCCAACAACTACGTCAGGCTCTCAGGGCGTATTGCCGAAGAAACCCCTGGTGCGGTCTGGGCCAATCAATTTGACAACCTGGCCAACCGCCGCGCCCACTTTGAAACCACCGGCCCCGAGATCTGGCGCCAAAGCGGCGGCACGGTCGATGCCTGGGTGGCCGCCACCGGCACCGGTGGCACCTACGCGGGCGTGGCCCTCTACCTCAAGCAGCAGAACCCAAGCGTGCGCTGCGTGCTGGCCGATCCCCACGGCAGTGCTCTCTACAGCTGGGCCACCAGCGGTGCGTTGAGCAGCGAAGGCAATTCGATTACTGAAGGCATCGGCAACAGCCGCATCACCGCCAACCTCGAGGGCGCCCCGATCGATGACGCCGTGCGCATCGACGACCAGCAGGCGCTCGACACCATTTACCAGTTGCTTTGGCAGGAAGGTCTGTTCCTGGGTGGTTCGGTGGGCATCAACGTGGCCGCGGCGGTGGAGACCGCGCGCCGCCTCGGTCCAGGGCACACGATCGTGACGGTGCTGTGTGACAGCGGCGATCGCTACCGCTCGCGCCTTTACGACGACGCTTGGTTGCGGACCAAGGGCTTGCGGCAACCCAGCCGAGCCGCAACCGTGGGAGTCACGACGTGAGCAACCCACCGGCCATGCCCAGCGCTGGCACTTTGATCGCTGAGCGCTACCGCTTGGAGGAGCAGCTCAGCAGTGGCGAGCAGGGAGCCCTGTGGCGCGGCAGTGATCAGCTCGCCGGCGATGCAGCCGTGGCCCTGCGCCAGCTGGGCTCTGGCGTCGATGTGCAGCAGGTGCGTCAGCGCTGGGCCCAGTTGCAGGGGGTGTTGCATCCCCAGGTGCCCCGCCTGGGTGCAGCGCTGGCGGCCGATGATCAACTGTGGCTGGTGCGCGAGTGGCAGGTGGGCCGCACCTACGCCCAACTGCGCGCGGCCCGTCTGGAGCGTCAATTGGTCTTTGGCGCCGGTGAGGTGGTGCTGCTGCTGCGGCAGTTGCTGCCGGTGCTGGCGGTGCTGCACAGCCAGGAGCTGGTGCATGGTGATCTGAGCCCCGCCAACCTGCTGCGCCGTGACAGCGATGGCTTGCCGGTGCTGCTCGATTTTGGGCTGGTGTGCGGCCAGCCAGTGGCGACTGCCGGCTATGCCCCGCCTGAGCTGGCCCGCAGTGGTGTGCCCCAGCCGTGGATGGATCTCCATGCCGCTGGGGTGCTGGCATTGGTGCTGGTCAGTGGGCTGGAGCCGCCTGCGCTGATGGATCCAGTGAGCCTGGCCTGGCGCTGGCCGCTGGCGCTGGAGGCTGAGCCAGAGCTGCAGGGATTGCTGGCGCGCCTGCTGAGCCCTGAGCCAGCCCAGCGCTTTGCCTCGGCCGCTGCAGCGCTCAAGGCATTTCAGGCCTTGCCCATGCCCGAGAGCACGGGTCCCGTGCCGCGGGCCGATCGCACTGTGGTGCTCGTGCCCCCAAGCCCTGTGCCCGAGCCTGCTGGAGCGCCGCAACCAGAACCAGAGCCCAGAGCGGCTGCTGCTCCTGCTGCTGCGCCTGAGCTGCCCGTTCTGAACGCACAACCAGAGCCTGAGCCCAGAGCGGCCCGCAGCCGCGCCGAAGAGCGTGAAGAGGCCGTTGAGGGGGGCGTTTGGCCGGTGGTGATTGCCTTGGTGCTCTCGGCGGTGGTTGGCACGGCTCTGGGCTGGTGGTTCCTGAGCCGGGGTCGCCTGGCGTTGCCCACCTCTGACAGTGCCCTGCAGCTGCCGAGCAGCCTGCCGCCTGCCGAGGTGGACCAGCGCCAGAACCTGCTCAACCGGCTGCGGGCCATGCAGGTGGATCGGCCCTGGTTCCTCAAGTTGGTCGACGCCAGCCTGCTGGCTCAGTTTCCTGAGCGGGGTGGCCGCCTGCCGAGCGATTCGGCTGACGACGGCCCCCTGCGCAAGGTCTGGAATGAGCTGGCTGAAGAGTGGCTGGCCAAGGTGGAGCAGTTGCCGCTGGAGATCCGGCGGCGCCTGGGCAGCTACAGCATGGGCGACTGGCAGCAGCGCCAGCAAAGCCTGGTGGCCCAGGGGCTGAGCCCAGCGGTCTTGCGGCAGCTGGTTTCGGGCAGTGCCCGCACCCTGCTGCCTGGCCGCGAGGCCGGCGACATACCGCCCGAACCGTTTCGCCAGCTGTGGTTTGCGGCTGCTGAGCTGAGCCTCGCCAATGTGCAGATCGAAGCGATCGATGCTCAGCCGATGGAGACCAAGGTGCTCTCGGCCCAGATCGATGCAGCTGGGGCCAGGCTGTTCCCGATCCGTCTACCGGCGGGGTACCGGCTGGTGCTGGGGGTCAACGGCTCCCCCTTGATGCAAATGGCTGTCTATGGGGCCGATGGCGCAGCCCTGGAGGCACGCGGTCCGCTGCGGGTGGTGAGTCTTGGACCCCAGCGGCGCTCGCCGGTGCAGCTGCTGGTCAACAACGACGGTGTGGCACCTGCCCTGATCACCCTCTCGCTGCGAGCTGATCCCCCGGCGATGGCGCCTAGGCAGCAGCCAGCGGCTGTCAGCGAACCGCAGGTTCCTGGACCATTCAGCCCGCCGCCCCTTGAGTCCCCTGCCGCCCCGCCCTAGAGGCGGGCGATGGCGGCGCGGGTTTCTTTGGCGTCCTGTTTGCGGCGCTCTTCGGCGCGCTTGTCGTGCAACTTGCGGCCTTTGCCAAGGCCAATGGTCACCTTGATCCAGCTGCCCTTGAGATGCATGTTGAGCGGCACCAGGGCCAGGCCTTTTTGGTCCAGACCGCCGCGCAATTTGTCGATCTCGCGGCGGTGGGCCAGCAGTTTGCGCACCCGCAGGGGGTCGTGGTTGAAGTACTTGCTGGCGTGGCTGTGGGGCGAGATGTGCACGTTGTGCAGCTGCAGCTCACCGCCCCGAATCAGGCAGAACCCGTCGCGCAGATTCACTTGACCGGCGCGGATCGATTTGACCTCAGTCCCCAGCAATTCGATGCCGGTTTCCAGGGTTTCAAGAATCTCGTATTGGTGCCTGGCCAAGCGGTTGTCGGCCAGTAGCCGGTTGGCCTCGTTCCGCCGGGCGCGGGCGGCAGCTTGTTTGGCTCCGCCTTTGGCCATGGCCTGTGGGTCCCCTTTGCGCCGCACCTGATCCCCCGACCCTAGGCAAGGGCCGGTACCCTCGGGCCATGGCGATCGTCTCCTCGGCATCAGGTGCAGGACCGGGCACGCCCCGCGCGCCTAGCAGTCCACTGGCCGAGGCGAGACCCCGCTTGCTGGACCCAGCGGCCCAGAGCGCTGACGATCCTCAGGAGGCCGAACTGCCCCAGCGTGAGGATTCGCTTAGGCCGCGCCGACTCGCCGATTACATCGGTCAGAGCGAACTCAAGCAGGTGCTGGGCATTGCGATCGAAGCGACCCGCGCCCGCGGCGATGCCCTTGACCATGTGCTGCTCTACGGCCCCCCGGGCCTGGGCAAAACCACCATGGCGCTGGTGCTGGCCGAAGAGCTGGGGGTGCGCTGCCGCATCACCAGTGCCCCGGCACTCGAGCGTCCCCGCGACATCGTCGGTCTGCTGGTCAACCTGCAGCGCGGCGATCTGCTGTTCATTGACGAGATCCATCGTCTCAACCGGGTGGCTGAGGAAATCCTTTATCCGGCGATGGAGGATTTCCGCCTTGATCTCACGGTGGGCAAAGGCACCACGGCACGCACCCGCAGCCTGGAGATCGCGCCGTTCACCCTGGTGGGTGCCACGACCCGCGCCGGTGCCCTGAGCTCTCCACTGCGGGATCGCTTCGGCTTGATCCAGCGGCTCGAGTTCTACGGCCTTGATGATCTGCAGGCGATCGTGGCGCGGGCGGCTGCCTTGCTGGAGTTGAAACTTGAGCGTGCTGCGGCGCTTGAGGTGGCGCGCCGCTGCCGCGGCACGCCGCGCATTGCCAACCGCCTGCTGCGCCGCGTGCGCGATGTGGCTGCGGTGCGGGGCCATGGGGTGATCGGCCCGGAGCTGGTGGCTGAAGCGCTCAGCCTGCACCGGGTCGATGGCCGTGGCCTCGATGCCAGCGATCGCCGTTTGCTGAGCCTGCTGCTCGAGGGCCATGGCGGTGGCCCGGTCGGGCTCGACACGCTCGCCGCTGCCCTGGGTGAAGACGCCACCACCCTCGAGACGGTGGTGGAGCCTTACCTGCTGCAGCTTGGTTTTCTGCAGCGCACCCCCAGGGGGCGCATTGCCACCGAGGCGGCCCGCCAGCATTTGGGTTGCGGCGAGGCGGCATGAGCCCGGCCCGCTTGCTTGTGCTGCTGTTGCCTGTGTTGCTGCTGCTGGTGCCGCTGCAGCCGGCGCGGGCTGCAGAAATGTTGCCCAAGCTGTTTGATCAGGCGCTGAGCCTCAGCCGCCAGGGCGAGTTTGAGGCAGCCCTGCCGCTCTGGAACCAGGTACTCGAGCTGGCCCCAGGTGATGCCGCCGCCTGGAGCAACCGCGGCAACGTGCAGCTCGCGCTGGGTGATCCTGAGGCGGCGATTGCCGACCAGACCCGTGCCATGGAGCTGGATTCGGTCAGCGCCGATCCGCACCTCAACCGCGGCACCGCCGAAGAAGCCCTGGCCCGTTGGGACGCGGCCGCTGCCGATTACCGCTGGATTCTCGAGCATGTGCCAGCGGCTGCAGCGCACGCGCGGGGCAAGACCCTGGTGGATGAACCCAGGGCCTCAGCGCTGTACAACCTGGGCAATGTGCAGGGCTCGCTGGGCGATTGGCCTGCCGCCAGAGCCAGTTTTGAGGCGGCTGCCCTCGAGCGCCCCGGCTTTGCCATGGCCCGCTCGAGCGCGGCGCTGGCGGCTTTTGAGCTGGGTGATCTTGAGGCCGCTGAGCGCCAGTTGCGCCAGTTGATCCGGCGCTACCCGCTGTTTGCCGATGCCCGGGCGGGGCTCACGGCCCTGCTGTGGCGCCAGGGCCACCTGGGAGAGGCCGAGAGTCATTGGGCCGCGGCATCGGGCCTCGATCCCCGCTACCGCCAGGAAGAATGGTTGCGCTCGATGCGGCGCTGGCCACCGGTGCCGATCGAGGCTTTGCAGCAGTTTCTTGCCCTGGCTGCCTGATGGTCTCGCCATGACCGCCACCACGGCCCACCCCAGTCTCGAAAGCACGCTTGATGCCGAGCTCGAGGCCGCTCTGCCCGAGCTGATCGAGCTAAGGCGCCATTTGCATCGCCATCCTGAGCTCAGCGGTCAGGAGCAGCAGACCGCGGCTCTGGTGGCCGGCGAGCTCAGGCGCCTGGGCTGGCAGGTGCGCGAGGGCGTCGGCCGCACCGGCGTGCTGGCCGAACTGGGACCCCAGCAGCTGGCTGGCGGCCAGGCAGCGCCGATTGTGGCGCTGCGGGTCGACATGGACGCCCTGCCCGTTGAGGAGCGCACCGAGCTCCCTTATGCCTCGAGTCGGCAGGGTCTCATGCACGCCTGCGGCCATGACATTCACACCACGGTCGGCCTGGGGGTGGCCCGCTTGCTTGCCCATGTGGCGGCTGTGGAGCCGGCCAGGCTTGGCGCCCGTGTGCGGCTGTTGTTTCAACCCGCCGAAGAGACCGCCGAGGGTGCCGCCTGGATGCGGGCCGACGGCGCCACCGACGGTGTTGAAGCCCTCTTTGGCGTGCATGTGTATCCGTCAATCCCGGTGGGCAGCATCGGTGTGCGCTGCGGCAGCCTGACCGCGGCTGCAGGTGAGCTCGAGGTCGAGGTGCTGGGCGAAGGGGGCCATGGCGCGCGCCCCCACCAGAGCACCGATGCCATCTGGATCGCGGCGCGGGTGGTGAGCGGCCTGCAGGAGGCGATCAGTCGCCGCCTCGATGCGCTGCATCCGGTGGTGGTGAGCTTTGGCCGCATTGAAGGCGGCAAGGCATTCAACGTGATTGCTGATCACGTGCGGCTGCTGGGCACGGTGCGCTGCCTCGACACCGAGCTCCATGCCCAGCTCCCTGGCTGGATCGAGGACACCGTGCAGGCCCTCTGCCAGGGCCATGGCGGCGAGGCACGGGTGCGTTACCGGGTGATCTCGCCGCCGGTCCACAACGACCGCGCCCTCACTGAACTGGTGGCCTCGGTCGGCGAGCAGCTGCTGGGCCGCGAGCAGGTGCTGTGGCTGGAGCAGCCATCGCTGGGTGCCGAAGACTTTGCCCAGTTGCTCGACGGCACCCGCGGCACCATGTTCCGTCTGGGGGTCGCGGGCCCCGCGGGCTGCAGCCCGCTGCATAGCAGCACCTTTGCGGCCGATGAAGGGTGCCTGCCGGTGGGCATTGGCGTGCTCAGCCGCGCCCTGCTGCGCTGGATCGAGCAGCGCGCTGCCAGGCTGGAGCCATGAAGGAGCGCACGCTGCTGTTGAGCTGGCTGGCTCTGGCGGCGCCATTGCTGGCGCTGCTGGCGCTGCTGGCTTTATTGAGCCGCTCGGGTCCAAGCCGCCTGCAGGCGCTGCCGCCGCTGCTGATCGCTAGCGGTCTGCTGTTCAGCAGTGCGCTCAGCCGGCGGCAGCAGCGGCGTCGGTTGCTGTTGGCCCTGAGGCACCCTGATGACTGAGCAACCCTTAGATCCCCAGCAGCTCGAGCAGCTGCGCGCGGCGATCAGCTCGGGCGATCCAGCTCAGGCCATGCCGGCTCTGGCCGGTCTGCGCGAGGTGCCACCCGAGCAAGCGATTCCGCTGCTGTTGCTGGGGCTTGAGCAGGAGGTGTTCATGGTGCGCTCGCTCAGTTGCGCTGGGCTCGGCTACAAGCAGAGCGAGCGGGGCTGGGACGCCCTGACACGCGCGCTGCTCCATGACGATGATCCCAATGTGCGGGCCGAGGCGGCCAATGCCCTGGTGAGCTACAGCCTGGAGCGGGCCTGGCCGCTGTTGATCGAGGCCTTCGCCAGCAACGATCACTGGCTGGTGCGTTGCAGCATCCTTTCGGCGGTGGCCGAGCTCACAGAGGCGCCCGGCGCCTGGTTGCTCGAGCTTGCCCGCCTGGCCATCGCCGATGGTGACGGCACCGTGCGGGTTGGCGGCGCCGAGATTCTTGGCCGTTTGGTGCGCGAGGCCGTTGCCGATCAATCAGCCGAAGCCCGCAGCGAGCTCGTACAGCTCCAGCACGACAGCGACCACCGCGTTGTTGCGGCCGCGCTCAACGGCTTGCAGGGCTGAGCGAGCTTCAACCTTGCTAGGTTTCGCTTGTCACTAGGGGTGCCCCTTTGCGGGGGCTGAGATCACACCCTCTGCACCTGATCCGGGTCATGCCGGCGCAGGGAAGTGGAAACGAACTCGGCATCCGGAACTGGTCCCCCTGGCCGCTTTGCGCGGATCACTGTTCTTCGCCACCCCCAGCCATGCGCAGCGCCTGGATCGAAAAGCGTCAAGGTCAGGCCAACGTCTCCCAGATGCACTACGCCCGCCAAGGCGTGGTCACCGAGGAGATGGCCCATGTGGCCCAGCGCGAGAACTTGCCCGAATCGCTGATTCGCGAAGAGGTGGCCCGGGGCCGCATGATCATCCCGGCCAACATCAACCACCCGAATCTGGAGCCGATGGCGATCGGCATCGCCTCCAAGTGCAAGGTGAACGCCAACATCGGCGCCTCGCCCAATGCCAGTGACGTCAGCGAAGAGCTCAAAAAGCTTGAGCTGGCGGTTAAGTACGGCGCCGATACGGTCATGGACCTCTCGACCGGTGGCGTCAACCTTGATGAGGTGCGTACCGCGATCATTGGCGCCTCACCGGTTCCCATCGGCACGGTGCCGGTGTACCAGGCGCTTGAGAGCGTGCACGGCTCGATCGAGAAGCTCTCAGAAGATGACTTTTTGCACATCATCGAGAAGCACTGCCAGCAGGGGGTCGACTACCAGACCATCCACGCCGGCCTGCTGATCGAGCACCTGCCCAAGGTCAAGGGGCGCCTCACCGGCATCGTGAGCCGCGGCGGCGGCATCCTGGCCCAGTGGATGCTCTACCACCACAAGCAGAACCCGCTCTACACGCGCTTCGACGACATCTGCGAGATCTTCAAGCGCTACGACTGCACCTTCTCGCTGGGTGATTCGCTGCGGCCCGGCTGCCTGCATGACGCCAGCGACGAGGCCCAGCTGGCCGAGCTCAAGACCCTGGGTGAGCTGACCCGCCGCGCCTGGGAGCACGACGTCCAGGTCATGGTCGAGGGCCCCGGTCACGTGCCGATGGACCAGATCGAGTTCAACGTGCGCAAGCAGATGGAGGAGTGCCTGGAGGCGCCCTTCTACGTGCTGGGCCCGCTGGTGACCGACATCGCCCCGGGGTACGACCACATCACCAGTGCCATCGG
>JBMSMG010000066.1:0-9063 GCA_049421025.1 Prochlorococcaceae cyanobacterium
ACGCTGGCGGCATAGGCCTGGGTGATCGCATCGCACTGGCCGCGCAGCAGCTCGATGTGCTCAAAGAGCAACTCGACCAGTTCAGCCATTTCCTGGAAGCCTCCGAGGGCTTCAGGTCCGAGCAGGTTCTGGCGCTGCCGCAGCAGCACCCTGATCTGATGGCGCAGGGGCCAGATCTGACTGCGAATGGTGCGCAGATTGGCGCGGTGGGTAAAGGTGCGGCTCAGCAGCTTCGGCTTGGGATCGCGCAGGGTCGCCGACTCAAGGTCATCAAGGCGGCTGGAGATCTGCTCCAGCATCGGAAAGAGAGCATCGAGCACCTCATCGATCAGGTAATGAAGAATGTCATCGAGATCGCGCTGCTCAACACTGCCCTCCTGCCGCTCGAGCCATGCGGTGAGCTCGGCAAAGGGGTTAGCGCTGGGCGCCTCCTCCAGGGTGATCAGCACCCCGGGCAACAGCAGCAGGCCGAGCTGGCTGCTGATCAAATGCGACGGATCGCGGGCAAAGCTGAGCCGGTGCAGCACCACCAGCACCGCACCCTCAAAACCTTCAACCCGCGGCCGCTGCGGCACATCGACCAGCGGCGGCAACAGCTCAGGCGGCACCCCCAACGGGGTGAGTAGCCGCTGCAACTCGATGGCATCGGCCAGCCCACTAACCCGCAACCACAACGGGATGCCCGCAGCGCGCAACGCGCCGAGCTGGGCGGCTGTGGGCTGATGCTGCAGCTGGGGACCAGTCGCTTGAAACGCCACCAGCGAGAACGCACAAGCCGCTCGGCCCCCACTCATGTACAGCGCGGTGGGGTAGTTGGCTGGGCGCTCGTCAAGACGGCGCGAGCTCAGAGCACCAGGTGTTGGATGCAGCAAGGTGCCTTGGGGTTAAGCCAGCGATCCACAAGCAGACCCAGGCCGATCAGACTGGCCTGCAGAACCAGGCAGCTGGCCGCAGCCGCAAGTCTGTTGCGCTCAAACAATGGCATGGTCCTCTGTGGCAAGGCCCTGAGCGACCAGAGCCAGGCTGCAGCGCTATTGCAGCGCAATCGCCGCGAACTGGCGGTGATGCAGCACACATCGGGGCAGTAAACAATTTTTTAATTCGCCCTTAACCGATCATTTTTTAAGGTTGGCCATCGGTTTCGGGCCAAGCCTGTGATGCGCTCAGCAGCTGTCCCTGATCCAGATCCCGCTGACGGCGGTGAGGGCGCAGCGGTTCAATCACCGCTGGAATCCCATTCCAGCTACCGAGGTAACGATTGGAGCCCGCAGCGGCTGGTCTTTCACCAGAACCTTGAGAGCTTTGCCGATCGCGTTGGGTTGATCGTTGGCCTGCAGAGCAACGGCAAGATGTCGCAGGAGCAGGCTTACACCGAAATTCGCAAAATCTGGAAGGAGCTCAAACTCTCCAAAGATGAATTGCTGAGCGCCTAAGGGCAGCGCCGCCGCTCGCTCTGTTCACACAATGGGGAGGTCAAGCTGCGCCGTGTTGGCCCATGGGCTCCGCCTTACTTGTGCTCAACGCAGGCAGCTCCAGCATCAAGGCGGCCCTGTTTGATGCAGCTGCAGGCCCGCAGGCGGCGCCACCGCTCCTGTGGAGTGAGCAACGCAGCTGGAGCCTTGGGGCAGAGACTGGCGCGAACCTGGAGCAACGGGTTGCGCACTGCCTCGAGGCCTGGCTGCCCACTGCCCTAGAGCCATGGCTTGCTGCAGTGACCCTGGTGGGACACCGGCTCGTGCATGGCGGCGAGCACTTGAAGGGCGCTACCCAGCTCAATGCCAGCGCGCGAACTGAGCTGGCCGCCCTGGCAACACTGGCCCCGCTGCACAACGCCGCCGCCCTGGCAGCTGCGACGTGGGTAGAGCGTTGGCTTGAAGTACGCCAACCAGCGGTGAGCCAATGGGCCTGCTTTGACACGGCCTTTCACAGCACCCTGCCGCCCGAGCAGTACACCTATGCCCTGCCCCAAGCGTGGCGGCAGCAGGGGTTGCGGCGCTACGGCTTTCATGGCCTCAACCACCAGCATGTGGCCGAAACCGTCGCCGCCATCGCCTGCGAAGAGGGCGCCTCAGATGCCCAGTTGAGCCAGCAGCGGCTGATCAGTTGCCATCTGGGTGCAGGCTGCTCGCTCTGCGCCATCCACGGCGGCCGCAGCATGGCCACCACCATGGGTCTGACGCCACTGGAGGGTCTGGTGATGGCCACCCGCAGCGGCTCGGTGGACCCGGGGCTGCTGTTGCATCAACTGCAGCAGGGTGTGAGCGCTGCAGAGCTAAGCGAGACCTTGCAACGCCGCAGCGGTTTGCTTGGGCTCTCAGGGCTGAGCGCCGACATGCGCGAGCTGCGCCAGGCAGCTGCTGCTGGTCATGGCGGTGCCCAGCTAGCCATTGATGTGTTCACGGCCAGGCTGCTAGAAGGCCTTGGCGCCATGGCGGCCGTGCTGCAGGGTGTCGATGTGATCGCCTTGAGTGGGGGCATTGGCGAAAACGATGAGACGTTGGCTCAGTCCCTCCACCAGCGTCTGCAGTGGCTGGGGCCGTTTCGATTGCTCCAGATTCCAGCCGATGAAGAAGGCCAGATCGCGCGGCAATGCCTGGCGGCCGCTGCTGTGCAAGAGCAGCTGGGTTGAGGTTCAGCGGCGGCGGCAGCCCTGGCTCTGCGATTGCACCACGACCGTCGGGGTACCACCCCCGGCGGGGTAGCGCAGCAGCCAGAGGCTGTCGAAGTCACCCTCGTCAACAGGCGTCATGCCAGGCCAGCCCAAGCCCCTGGCCAGCAGCGGCAGGCGGCGGTGCTCCCAGGCGATCACAACCACGGTGCCATCGAACTCGCGATTTTCGCGCAGTTGCCGGCCAATCGCCTCGGAGTCGTTGGCAGCGCCTTGCATGAGGCGAATGTTGACGCCACTGGTCACCGCCAGGGGCACCAGGGTCTGATAACTGCGGGCGTTCTTGCCGCTCTGGGGATCGAACCCGTAGCTGATCAGCCTGAGGCGTCGGCCTTGCTGCAGGCAGGCGGGTACCAGCTTGGCCAGCTGTAGGGCCTGCGCAAAACCGGTGGCCGACAGGTTGTAATTCGGCTCATCCACCGCTTCAGCGGGGCGGTCCTTATGGCCATGGCGCAGCAGCACAACCAACGCTGGCGCGGCCTGCAGCGGCAGCGGCGAGACGACAACCGGAGCAGCAGCGGCCAGCAGAGCGAGCGCGCGGAGCCCAAGCTGCCGCCATCGCAACGCCAATCGAGCCATAGCCCCCTGCATCGCCACCTTCAATCGCTCAACAGCGGCAAACCGGCGGGCGGCGGCACCAGCAACTTGTCGAGTTCGGGCCTCAGCTGCTGCTTGAAGGCCTGCCACTGGGGCGAGGCAATCACATCGCGACTGATCGCAGCTGCCAGCCGCTGGCTGGCCAGCACGTCGCTGGGGTAATGCACCAGGCAGTAGGTCCGCACGTAACCGCCCTGCTGGCCCACCTCGAGCAGGCGCTCGCGACGCTCGGGGAGCAGATCGGCCAGCAGCAACGAGGCCGTGGCGTACCAGGCGGCATGGCCACTGGGATAGGAAAAGGTTTTCTCAAGCGGCAAGCAGGGCTTCAGCGACGGATCGCTCACAAAGGGGCGGGGCCGGGCGATCGCATCCTTGAGCGCATCATTGACCGCGTCGATGCGCTTGAGAAACAAGGGCAACCCTTTGAACAGCTGTGGCGAGGTTTTTGAGAGGTCAGAGCCCACCGCTGCATCAAAGGCACTGACGTTGCGGTAGAGAAATTGCCAGGTGTGCGCCACCGCCGCCGGATAGCGGGCGCGCTGGTTCCAGCGCAGCACGGCCAGATCATCGGCAAGGGCGGCTGAGCCGGGGGCAGGCGGCACCCCGATCACGGCGCGATAACGCGCCGCATCGAGCACCAGCCCATCCGATGGATCGACTGGCTGAGCCAACGCCACCACTGGCAGACCCAGCAGCAAAGGCATGGCCAACAGCAGCGCACGCATGGGGTGAATCACAATCGAGCTCACTGTTGCAGCAGCGGTTGAAGACAACATCAGGCCACCTTTACCGAGGGAGCCTTAAGCGCATTGATGCACGCAGTCGAGGCGGCATGGGCTCGATCTGAACTCAGTGCTTCACCCCGGGCATGAGGTTGCGCTCATGCTGGGCGCCCGTGAGCATGCGGTTCCAGTAGATCGAAGGCAGGATCTTGCGCTTGACGAACCACATGCTCCAGCGCTCCTTGGTGGGATCCAGCGGAAATGACGGGGTGGGTTCGGCCTTGTAGTTGAACTCCGCCATGATCACCTTGCCGTAGCCGGTGATCAACGGGCAGGAGCTGTAGCCGTCATAGGCCGCTTCAAGCGGCTGGCCGTCGAGATAGGCCAACAAGTTGGCCACCAGCACTGGCGCCTGGCCGCGCACCGCTGCCGCAGTTTTGGAGTTCGGCATGCCGCTCACATCGCCCAGCGAAAACACGTTGGGGTAGCGCACATGCTGGAGGCTGTACTGATCAACCTCGACAAAACCAGCGCCATTGGCCAGGGGACTTGAGGCCACAACCGCAGGCGGCGCCATCGGCGGGGTGACGTGCAGCAGCTCGTAGGAGATCACCTCCTGCCGCTCGCTGTCGTTCTCCTTGACCGTGAAGACCGCTTCTTTGCTCTCGGGCCGCACCTCAGTGAGCACATGGTTAAAGCGCGCATCGATACCCTTGCGCGCCACCACCGCCTTGAGCGGCGCGGCATACACCGGAATACCGAAGATGCCGGGGGTCGCGGTGGCGTAGATCACCTGGTGCGCCAGCCGCTTGCGCTTGAACACATCGGCGGCCATGTAAGCGATCTTTTGCGGCGCGCCGGGGCACTTGATCGGCATGGGGGCGCAGGTGAACACCGCATTGCCGCCCTTGAACGCTTGAATCGCCTCCCAGGTGTAAGGAGCGAAGTCTTTGCTGTAGTTGCTGCAGACGCCGCCCTTGCCGAGGGCATCGGCAAGACCCTTGACGCGGTCCCAGGCCAGGGTGATGCCCGTGGCCACGATCAGTACGTCGTAACTGAGGGTCTGGCCCCCTGTGGTGGTGAGCTGGTTGCGGTCTGGATCAAAGCCAGCCGCAGCATCTTCGATCCAGGTGACGCCACTGGGGATCACATCGCGCTCGGCGCGGCGCGTTTCATCGAGCGAGAACACACCACCGCCGACAAGGGTCCAGCCGGGTTGGTAGTAGTGATCCTTGGCCGGTTCAAGGATGGCGATCTCGAGCCCGTTGCGCGCGCGCTTGAGCTGGGCAGCCGCGGTGATCCCGGCTGCACCGCCGCCGACGATCAGAACCTGGTGGTGGGCCATGGTGTGCTGTGGTGCTTCTTTTAGTGTGCTGCCGCTGGTGCGATTGGGCAGCTCATCTCGACCCGGGCCGGCTGCGCCTGCCAGATGCGCTCGGCGTACTCGGCCACGGCACGATCTGACGAAAAGAAGCCGCTGCGGGCTGTGTTGAGCAGGCTCATGCGCTGCCAGCTGCTGCGGTGGTGCCAGGCGGCATCAACCCGCTGCTGCGCCTCGAGATAGGCCGCAAAGTCGGCGATCACCGCAAAGGGGTCGCTGCCCACCAGGTTCTGCACCAGCGGCTTGAACAGCTCGCTATCACCACCGCTGAAATGCCCTGATTCAACCAAGGCAAACACCTCCTCAAGCAGGGGACTGCTCGCCACCCACTCCCAGGGGCGGTAACCGTCTTGATGGAGCTCGGCGATCTGCTCGGTGGTGCGACCGAACAGAAAGAAGTTCTCAGCACCCACCTGCTCACGAATTTCAACGTTGGCGCCATCGAGGGTGCCAATCGTGAGCGCGCCGTTCATGGCAAATTTCATGTTGCCGGTGCCTGAGGCTTCAAGGCCGGCCGTGGAAATTTGCTCAGAGAGATCAGCCGCTGGGTAGATGCGCTCACCGAGCTGCACGTTGAAATCGGCCAGAAACACCACCTTGAGCAGGCCCTTGGTGTCGGGATCGCTGTTGACCACATCAGCGATGCCATTGATGAAGCGAATGATCAGCTTGGCCATGGCATAACCAGGCGCAGCCTTGCCGCCAAAGATCACCGTGCGCGGAGCCAGATCTGCTGTATCGCCGCTCTTGATGCGCAGATAGCGGGCAATCAGGCCCAGGGCATTGAGGTGTTGTCGCTTGTACTCATGAATGCGCTTGACCTGCACATCAAACAAGCTGGTGGGATCGACCAGCAGGCTGTTGCGCTGATCGATCAAGGCTGCAAGTCGCCTCTTGCCAGCCAGCTTGCAGGCAGCCCAGCGCTCCAGAAACTGGGTGTCATCGCCCAGGTCTTCAAGACGCCTGAGCGCACTGATCTGCACCGGCCAACTGGGTCCCACTGCGGCGCACAGCAGCTCATGCAGCGGTGGATTGGCCAGGGCCAGCCAACGCCTGGGGGTGACGCCATTGGTGACATTGGTGAACTTCTCAGGCCAGAGCACAGCGAAATCAGGAAACAACCCGCTCTTGAGCAGCTCGCTGTGCAACGCCGCCACCCCATTGACGTGGTGACACCCCACCACTGCCAGGTGCGCCATGCGCACGGCTTTGGATCCAGATTCGTCGATGATCGAGACGCGCCGCAGAATCTGCTCGTTACCGGGGTAGCGCAAGCGCACCTGCTGCAAAAAGCGTGCGTTGATCTCGAAGATCAACTCGAGATGCCGCGGCAACAGCGCACCAAAGAGCTCAAGGCCCCAGCGCTCAAGCGCCTCAGGCAACAGGGTGTGGTTGGTGTAGGCCATCGAGCTTGTGGTGATCGCCCAGGCCTGGTCCCACGCAAGGCCGTGCTCATCGATCAACAGGCGCATCAACTCAGCCACCGCGATCGCCGGGTGGGTGTCGTTGAGCTGCACCGCCCAATGCTTGGCAAAGTCGGTGATGGCAATGCCGCGGCGCCTGAGGTTGGCGAGCATGTCTTGCAGCGAGCAGCTCACAAAAAAGTGCTGCTGCATCAACCGCAGCCGGCGGCCACCTGCGGTGCCGTCGTTGGGATAGAGCACCTTCGAGAGGGTCTCAGAACCCACCTTGGCTTCAACCGCGCCGTGATAGTCGCCGCTGTTGAAGGCGTGAAAATCAAACGACTCGGCGGCCTCGGCGCGCCATAGCCGCAGGCGTCCGCAGCTGTTAACGCGATACCCCGCCACGGGCACGTCGTGGGGGATGCCCACCACCAGCTCAGACGGGATCCAGCGCACCCGGTAGCGCCCTTGCTCGTCATGCCAGACCTCGGTACGGCCGCCAAAACCAACGTTCTGGGTTTTGGTGGGCTGCACCACCTCCCAGGGCCAGCCGCCCTTGAGCCATTTGTCGGTGATCTCGACCTGCCAGCCGCCTTTGATCAGCTGATCAAAAATGCCGAACTCATAGCGAATGCCGTAGCCGGTAGCTGGAATCTCGAGCGAAGACAACGATTCGCTGTAACAGGCCGCCAGCCGGCCCAGACCGCCATTGCCCAACCCTGGCTCCTCTTCAACCGCAAACACCTGCTCGGGGTCGCTGATGCCAAAGCGCGCCAGCGCCTCAGCCGCCTCGCTTTGCAGGCCAAGCATCAGCAGGTTGTTGGCGAGCTGTGGACCGATCAAAAACTCGGCTGACAGATAGGCCACCGCCTTGGGCTGCTGGTAGCGCAGCAGATCCTTAGACGCCAGATGGCGCGTCATCAGCCGGTCGCGCACCGTGTAGCTGAGCGCCATGTAGAGGTCATGGGGGCTGGCATCGACCGCGCTGCGCCCCAGTGAGAAAAACAAGTGCTCAGCCATGCCTTCAAACAGGTCATCGGCTGTCAGGCCGGTGCGCTGCCGATCGCCATAACTGGCCGGGAGCGGAATCGCCGAACCATGCTCAGCACGGGGCGGCTGGGTGGTGGTCATCGCGGCTCGATCGCGAAGGGTTTCCATCAAGGTGGCCAGCGCGGCGTAAAGCGACAACAAACCTGAGCAAGTGCAACGCGCAGAGCTGTTGATCCAAACCAGCCCAGACGAAACTGAGCCGCGCGATGCTGGAGCACAGCCCCTGAGCTCGCCGTGCAGCAGCTGACGATTCGCCGGCCCGACGACTGGCATGTGCATCTGCGCGATGGAGCGCTGCTGGAGACCGTGGCAGCGGCCACGGCGCGGCAGTTTGCCCGCGCCATCGTGATGCCGAACCTGCGGCCACCGATCACCACAACGGCCGCGGCGCGGGCCTACCGCGACCGCATCAAAGCAGCCGTTCGCGATACCGGCGGTGAAGCCCTGGCTGCTGGCTTCACGCCGTTAATGACGGCCTACCTCACCGAAACCATCGACCAGGCGGACCTGGCAGCGGGCCACGCCGAAGGGGTGCTCACCGCCGTGAAGCTCTACCCAGCCGGAGCCACCACCAACTCGGATGCTGGTGTGCGCGATCTGGCTGCCATCACCCCTGTGCTGGAGACGCTTGAGCGGATCGGCATGCCCCTGTTGGTTCACGGCGAGGTCACCGATCACGACATCGACATCTTTGACCGCGAGGCGGTGTTCATTGAGCGGGTGCTGGAGCCGCTGCTCAGGCGCCACCCGGGGCTCAAGGTGGTGCTGGAGCACATCACCACCAGCGATGCGGTCGATTTTGTGCGCTCAGGCCCCGCCAACCTGGCGGCCACGATCACGCCGCACCACCTGCACATCAACCGCAACGCCATGTTTGCGGGCGGGTTGCGGCCCGACTTTTACTGCCTGCCGGTGGCCAAGCGGGAGCTGCACCGCATCGCCCTGCGCGCCGCCGCCACCAGCGGCAACCCCAAGTTTTTTCTGGGCACCGATTCAGCCCCCCACGAGCGCCACGCCAAAGAAAGCGCCTGCGGCTGCGCCGGCATCTACAACGCGCCTGTCGCCCTCGAAAGCTATGCGGCGGTGTTCGAAGCCGAGAACGCCCTCGATCGGCTCGAAGCCTTTGCCAGCGAACATGGGCCCCGCTTCTACGGCCTGCCGCTCAACACCGGCAGCGTCACCCTGGAGCGGGTCGACACACTGGTTCCCGATCGGCTCGATGACGCAGGCAGCGGCGGCCAC
>JBMSMG010000067.1:0-9005 GCA_049421025.1 Prochlorococcaceae cyanobacterium
AGCGCGCCGCTTGAGGCCGTCGGTAACGGCGGTCCCAGACAGATGATCGCCCCCGCGCAAGCGGGGAACAGAACCCGGCTTACGTCCTGCTTTCACCCCTTTAGCTGCGCAGCTCTTGGCAGGATCGATCTCACCGCAACGTCTCTCACAGGAGCGACAACAGCAGCTGCTGGCCTTCTTGGCACGTTTGGGGCTCGATCCACAGGAGCTCACCGCGCCGCAGGAGCAACCAGAGGCGAACCAGGAGCGTCGAGCAAGACCAGCGCTCAGTGAGGTGCTCGCACCGCTTGAAGAGGCCCTGAGCCACAGCTCAGCCGGCGCGCGGGTGAACCATGAAAAGCTCGAGTTTCTTGGCGATGCTGTACTGCGCCTTGCCGCATCTGAGTTTTTGCGGCGCGAGCATCCGCAGCTGCCCGTTGGGCGCCAGGCGGCATTGCGGGCCCAGCTGGTCAGCGATCGCTGGTTGGCCGAACTAGGTGCCCGCTGCGGCATCGATCAGCTCTGGCACCTCGGCGCCACAGCGGCGGGCGATGCCGCCGGACGAGCCACGGTGCTGGCCGAAATCAGCGAGGCGCTGATCGGGGCGCTGTATCTGGCCTGGGGGCTAGGCACCGGTGAACCAGGACGGCTTGAGCCCGTGCTGCGGTGGCTCACACCCCACTGGCGGCTCAGCAGCGCGGCCTATTTGGCCAACCCTGACCTCGACAACTGGAAATCGGCCCTGCAGGAGTGGAGCCAGGGCCAGGGGCTTGGGCTGCCGCACTACACCTGCCAGGAGCGCAGCCAGCGCCACGGCGATCCCGAACGCTTTTGCTGCCACGTTTCCATCACCAACAAACACTCGCGCACCCAACCAGTGATCCAGGGGGAAGGACTGGGGCACTCGCGCCGGGCCGCCCAGCAGGCCGCAGCCCGCGTCGCACTGGCTCAGATCAGGCAAACAGCTGAACGCCCAAAGCAGCTTTAAGCCACTTGAAACGGGCCCTCAAGCTCACGCCAGTTCAAGCTGCTTGAGGGGCATGGTGATCAGCTTGTCCCAGTTACCACCCTCAAACAGCACCGCTGCCCGCTGGTCGCTGATGCGCTGAACGAAGCCCTTGTAGCCGTTGTAGATGGAGCGCCCATCGCGCACCACCACGGTGGAGCCGGGCAGGATCAGTTGATCGGCCATGGCCTTGGGCTGAAGCATTGTGTGTTGATTATGGAGACTCCCCAAGAGCTGTTGGTTGTCGGCAAGGTCGTGGCGGCCCAGGGGTTGCAGGGCGAGCTGCGCGTCCTGCCGCTCAGTGACTTTGCTGAGCGCTTTACCAGTCCGGGCCCGCGTTGGCTGCGGGGCCGAGGGCAAGCGACTCCGCTGCCGGTGGAGCTGAGCACCGGTCGTCAGCTGCCTGGCAAGGAGCTGTACGTGTGCAGGTTGACGGGCATCAACGACCGCAATGCTGCAGAGGCCCTGGTGGGTCATGAGCTACTGGTCGATGCCCAGGACAGACCACCACTTGAGCCCGGTGAATTTCACCTGCTCGATCTGGTGGGGCTTGAGGTGCGCCTGCTGGCTGAGGCCAACCAGCCGATCGGCCGGGTCACCGATTTACTTCACGCTGGCAATGACCTACTCGAAGTGGACCTCGGCAACGGTCAAGGGCGCCGCATCTTGATTCCCTTTGTTGAAGCGATTGTGCCCGTGGTGGAGCTGGCCGAGGGCTGGATCGGCATCACCCCCCCGCCCGGACTGCTGGATCTCTAGAGCCTGCCTTTGAATGGCAGAAGCGAATCTTGGCCATGAGCACGCGTCCTCTGGTTCCGGTGATCCTGTGCGGCGGCACTGGCACCCGCCTGTGGCCCCTGTCGCGGGCCACCTACCCCAAGCAGTACTGGGCGCTAGCTGGGGCGAGCGACGACACGCTGCTGCAGCAAACCCATCAGCGCCTGGCGGGGCTGGCGGGGCTGGCCGCGCCGCTTCTGATCTGCAATGAAGACCACCGCTTCATCGTGGCCGAGCAAATGCGCCAGATCGGCGTTGAGCCCGGGGCCATCCTGCTCGAGCCGATCGGCCGCAACACCGCCCCAGCCGTGGCGGTTGCTGCCCTTAAGGCAACAAGCATGGGCGGCGATCCGCTGTTGCTGGTGCTGGCAGCAGATCATGTGATTCAAGACGCGGCGCGCTTTCGCGCCACGGTCGAAGCCGGCTATCAGGCTGCAGAAGCAGGTCAACTGGTCACCTTCGGCATCGTGCCCACCGCCCCAGAAACGGGTTACGGCTACATCGAAGCCACTGCAGCGGCAGGCAGCAGCACCCAACCGGTGCCGATTGCACGCTTTGTTGAAAAACCGGATCGAGCCACCGCCGAGCAATTTGTTGCCAGCGGCCGCTTCACCTGGAACAGCGGCATGTTTCTGTTCAAAGCCAGCGCGATCCTGGCCGAGCTCCAGCAGCACGCCCCCGAGGTGCTGCGCGCCTGCCGCTCTGCGTTGGAGCACGATTCGGCCGATCTTGATTTTTTGCGGCTGGAGCGTGAAGCCTTTGCTGGCTGCCCCAACGTGGCGATCGATGTGGCGGTCATGGAGAAAACCCAACGCGGCGCCGTGCTGCCGCTCGATGCTGGCTGGAGCGATGTGGGCAGCTGGAGTGCCCTCTGGGAGACCGCGTCGCGCGACAGCAGTGGCAACGTGCTGCGCGGCCGGGTGATCAGCGAAGACAGCCACAACTGCTACCTGCGCAGCGAACACCGGCTCGTGGTGGGTCTGGGCATCGACGATCTGGTGGTCGTCGAAACCGACGATGTGGTGCTGGTTGCCGGACGCGACCGTGCCCAAGATGTCAAAGCCATCGTGGGGCGCCTCGAAGCCGAAGGGGCTTCAGAGAGCAAGGCGCACCGGCGCATCTACCGCCCCTGGGGCCATTACGACGGCATCACCGAAGGCGAGCGCTGGCAGGTCAAAAAAATCGTCGTCAACCCCGGCGCTTCGCTCTCTTTGCAAATGCACCACCACCGCGCCGAGCACTGGATCGTGGTCAAGGGCACAGCTGTGGTCGAAAAAGACGGCAGCCAGGAGCTCGTCGGTGAAAACCAGAGCACCTACATCCCCCTGGGCTGCAAACACCGGCTCTCGAACCCTGGGCAGATCCCTGTGGAAATGATCGAGGTGCAGAGCGGGCCCTACCTCGGTGAAGACGACATCGTGCGCTTCGAAGACCGCTATGGCCGCAGTGATGCGGCACTCACTCAACCGTGACGCTCTTGGCCAGGTTGCGCGGCTGATCGACATCGAGGCCGCGATGAGCGGCAATGTGATAGCTCAGCAACTGCATCGGAATCACGGTCAGCAGCGGGCTGAGCAGCTCGTCAACCTCGGGCACCGGCAGCAGCACATCAAACAGCGCGGTGTCTGGGCCTTCAGGCGCCACACCCAGCAACTGCGCGTCGCGGGCCTTGGCTTCCTGGGCATTGCTGAGCACCTTGTCAAACACCGTGCCGGGCACGGCAATGGACACCACCGGCACCTGGGCATCGAGCAGGGCTATCGGCCCGTGCTTCATCTCGCCGGCGGGGTAGCCCTCGGCGTGGATGTAGCTGATCTCCTTGAGCTTGAGAGCCCCCTCCAGCGCAATCGGATAGTTGATGCCGCGGCCCAGGAAGATCACATCCTGGGTGTCGGCAAAGCGATGGGCCAGGGCTTCACAGCGGCGGTCGTGGTCCTCGACCAGTGCGCGCAACTGCTCAGGCAACTGCCGCAACTGGGCCGTCAGGGCCCGCAACTGCTCGCGGGTGATCGTGGCCCCACCCGCCTGCTGACCCACACGCCGCTCGGCCATGGCGATCGCCAGGCCGTAAAAGGCGAGCAGCTGACCCAGAAAGGTCTTGGTGGCCGCCACACCCACCTCGATGCCGGCGCCGATGTCGAGCACCTGATCAACCAAACGCCCAAGCGAGCTCTCGGCGCGGTTGGTGATGCCCAACAGCCGGGGCGCAAAGGCCGGATCGGCCATAGCGCGCCGGCGCTCCTGCTCCATGGCCAAGGCCGCCAGGGTGTCGGCCGTCTCGCCCGACTGGGTCACACCCACCGTGAGCGTGCGAGGGCTCAGAGGTGGCGGGGCATAGCGAAATTCACTGGCATAAAAGACATCGGTGGGAATGCCCGCCAATTGCTCCAGCAAATAGGCACCCACCTGCGCGGCATGGCGGCTGGTGCCGCAAGCCAGCAGCTGCACTCGCTCGATCCCAACGAGGGCATCGTCATCGAGCGGCAGCGCCACCAACGGCCCCGCGTCGCCCTCGGGCAGATGCCTGGCCACCCACAACGCCGCCGTTTCGGGCTGCTCATGGATTTCCTTGAGCATGAAGTGGCGGAAGCTGCGCTTATCGGCAACGTGCTCAGTGCCGCTCAGCAGCGTGGGGGTGCGCTGCACCCGCGCTCCTGCCGCGTCATACAGCTCGATGCCCAGCGGGGTTAACAGCGCCACCTCGCCGTCTTCCATCGGCAGGATCGTGCGGGTGAAGCCAGCCAAGGCGGGGGTGTCACTGGCACATAAAAATTCGCCCTCACCCAGGCCGATCAGCAGCGGCGCGGCCTTGCGGGCCACCACCAGGGCGCCGGGAGCCTGCGCCCACACAACCGCCAAGGCATAGGCACCGTGCAGCTGCGGCAGCACCTCTTGCACCGCCCGTAGCAGCAGGCTGCCGCTGGCCAACAAGCCGCCGCGCTGCAGCTCAGCCAGGCGCCGGGCCACCAGATGCGGAATCACCTCGGTGTCGGTGTCGCTCTTGAACACCACCCCACCGGCCTGCAGCTCCTCGCGCAGGCTGCGGTGGTTTTCGATGATGCCGTTCTGCACCACCGCCAGCTCGCCGCTGCCATCGAGATGGGGGTGGGCGTTGCGCTCTTCGGGCTTGCCGTGGGTGGCCCAGCGGGTGTGACCGATGCCGCACAGGCCTGGCGCACCCGCAGCCTCGTAGCGCTGGGTGAGGTTGATCAGCTTGCCTTCAGCCCGCAGACAGTGGAGCCGGGCGGGACTACCTCCTGCCGCAACCTCAACCGTGGCGATGCCAGCTGAGTCGTAACCGCGGTACTCGAGCTGCCTGAGGCCGTCGAGAAGCTGCGGCGCCGCCTCACGCGAACCGATCAGGGCAACAATCCCGCACATGGGTGTTCAGGCATAAAAAAAGCCCGGCACGGGGCCGGGCTTGAGCTTATGTGAGCCGCTTCAGTAGGCCAGGCCCATCGAGCGGGTGGTTTCATCACCCAGGTAAACGCGAATGCTGAGGAAGTCGGTGGGGCAGGCGGTTTCACAACGCTTGCAGCCGACGCAGTCTTCAGTGCGGGGGGAGCTGGCAATCTGCCCGGCCTTGCAGCCATCCCAGGGCACCATCTCGAGCACATCGAGAGGGCAGGCGCGCACGCACTGGGTGCAGCCGATGCAGGTGTCGTAGATCTTGACAGCGTGAGACATGTGCCTAACGGAGGTTCGCGGGCCAGACACCCAACGTGACGCCCAACGTACCCAAGGCTTCAGGATTGACGGGCTGGCCACCGCGAGGCCGTCACCCTTGTTCATACGAAGAGGGAGCCACACAGGCCGCCCCGTAGGATGCGACCTCCCACACAGCGGACATGTCCCAGGAAGCGATCTTCGAGAAAGTGCGCTCGATCGTTGCCGAGCAACTCAGCGTCGACGCCGGCGACGTCAAGCCCGAGTCCAACTTCCAGAACGACCTGGGCGCCGATTCCCTCGACACCGTCGAGCTGGTGATGGCCCTGGAAGAAGCCTTCGACATCGAGATTCCTGACGAGGCCGCCGAAGGCATCACCACCGTCGGTGACGCCGTCAAGTACATCCAGGACAAGCAGGCCTGAAGCGCCCATGGTGGAGGGTCTCCGCCGCGTCGTCATTACTGGCCTGGGCGCGGTCACACCGATTGGCAACACCACCTCTCAGTACTGGGAGGGGTTGAGCAGTGGCCGCAATGGCGTCGCGGGCATCAGCCTGTTCGATGCCTCGCGCCATGCCTGCCGCTTTGCCGCCGAAGTCAAAGACTTTGACTCCAGCGGTTGGCTCGAACCGAAGGAAGCCAAGCGTTGGGATCGCTTCTGCCAGTTCGGCGTTGTCGCAGCCAAACAGGCGGTTCAACATGCCGGCCTGAGCATTGACGAGAGCAATCAGCACCGCGTGGGCGTCGCGATCGGCTCAGGCGTGGGCGGATTGTTGATGATGGAGACCCAGGCCCAGGTGCTGCATGAGCGGGGGCCCGACCGGGTCAGCCCGTTCTGCGTGCCGATGATGATTCCCAACATGGCCACCGGCCTGGCGGCCATTGCCCTGGGAGCCAAAGGGCCCAGCACGGCCGTGGCCACAGCCTGTGCCGCTGGCTCCAACGCCATCGGCGATGCCTTCCGGTTGATTCAGCTGGGATTGGCCGACGCCATGGTCTGCGGCGGGGCCGAGTCCGCCATCACCCCGCTTGGGGTGGCCGGGTTCGCCAGTGCCAAGGCATTGTCATTTCGCAATGACGATCCGGCGACTGCCAGCCGTCCCTTTGATGCCGAGCGCAACGGCTTTGTGATCGGCGAAGGCGCCGGCGTGCTGGTGCTCGAGAGCCTGGAGCATGCCCAAGCTCGCGGCGCCACCGTTCTGGCCGAAATCGTCGGCTACGGCATGACCTGCGATGCCCACCACATCACCGCGCCCTCACCCGGCGGCGTGGGTGGAGCCGAAGCGATTCGACTGGCGATCCAGGACGCCAAGCTCGAGCCCGCCGACGTCGATTACATCAACGCCCACGGCACCAGCACCCCCGCTAACGACAAGAACGAGACCTCAGCCATCAAGAGCGCTCTTGGCGAAAGGGCGTATCAGATTCCGGTGAGTTCCACCAAATCGATGACCGGTCACCTGCTGGGCGGCAGCGGCGGCATTGAAGCTGTGGCCGCTGTGCTGGCCATTCAGCACCAGGTCGTGCCGCCGACGATCAATTACCAGAATCCCGATCCCGAATGTGATCTGGACTATGTACCCAATCAAGCCCGCGACGCGAAGGTGGATGTAGTGCTCTCCAACTCCTTCGGTTTCGGTGGCCACAACGTCTGTCTGGCCTTCCGCCGCCTGAGCGGATGAGGTCAGCAAGCCTCCCCTAGCGGAAGTCCTGGGCCCAACGGCCCGCGATCTCCCTCACCTAACGACTCCCTTTTCGTCCTCGCCCTTTTTCAGCCATGGTCGTCGCCCCCTCCACCTCGGTCGAAAGCCTCTGCATCAACAGCATTCGCTTTCTGGCGATCGATGCGATCAACAAGAGCAACTCCGGCCACCCCGGCCTGCCGATGGGCTGTGCGCCCATGTCCTTCGCCCTGTGGGACAAGGTCCTGAAGCACAACCCCAAGAACCCCAAGTGGTTCAACCGCGACCGCTTTGTGCTCTCGGCCGGCCATGGCTGCATGCTGCTGTACGCCCTGCTGCACCTGAGCGGCTACGACTCAGTCAGCCTTGAGGACATCAAGCAATTCCGCCAGTGGGGCTCCAAGACCCCTGGTCACCCCGAAACCTTTGAAACCCCCGGTGTCGAAGTGACCACCGGCCCTCTGGGCCAGGGCATCTCCAGTGCCGTGGGTCTGGCGATCGCCGAAGCCCATCTGGCCGCCAAGTTCAACAAGCCCGGCCTCAACCTGGTCGACCACTACACCTATGTGCTCATGGGTGATGGCTGCAACCAGGAGGGTGTGGCCTCAGAAGCCGCCTCGCTGGCTGGCCACCTGGGCCTGGGCAAGCTGATCGCCCTGTACGACGACAACCACATCACCATTGACGGAAACACCAACGTTTCCTTCACCGAAGACGTTCTCAAGCGCTACGAGGCCTACGGCTGGCACGTGCAGCATGTGCCCGACGGCAACACCGACGTGGCCGCGATCCAGCGCGCCATCGAGGCCGCCAAAGCCGTCACCGACAAGCCCAGCCTGATCAAGGTGACCACCACCATCGGTTACGGCTCCCCCAACAAGGCCAACACCGCCGGTGTGCACGGTGCCGCCCTGGGCGCCGAAGAGGCCGATCTCACCCGCAAGGCCCTCGACTGGGGCTATGGCCCCTTCGAGGTGCCCCAGGAGGCCTATGACCACTGGCGCCAGGCGATCAGCCGCGGCGCGGCTCAAGAGGCCGAGTGGAACACCACCCTGGCCAACTACCGCAGCCAGTACCCCAGCGAAGCCGCCCAGTTCGAGCGCCAGCTGCGCGGCGAGCTGCCCCAGGGCTGGGACGCCAACCTGCCCAGCTACGGCCCCGATGACAAGGGCTTGGCGACCCGCCAGCACAGCTACAACTGCCTGAACGCGATTGGCCCCAACCTGGCCGAGCTGATCGGTGGTTCGGCTGACCTGACCCACTCCAACCTCACCGACATCAAGGGTGAGGGCGGTTTCCAGAAGGGCGCCGAGGGCAACCGCTACCTGCACTTTGGTGTGCGCGAGCACGCCATGGCAGCGATCCTCAACGGCCTGGCCTATCACGGCAGCGGCCTGATCCCCTACGGGGGCACCTTTGCGGTGTTCGCCGGCTACATGGTGGGCGGCATGCGTCTGTCGGCCCTGAGCGAGCTGGGCGTGATCTATGTGCTGACCCACGACTCCATCGGTCTGGGTGAGGACGGCCCCACCCACCAGCCGATCGAGACCCTGGCCAGCCTGCGCGCGATTCCCAACATGCTGGTGATTCGCCCTGGCGACGGCAACGAGACCAGCGGCGCCTACCAGGTGGCCGTCAGCAACCGCCACCGCCCCACCTGCCTGATCCTGAGCCGTCAGGCCATGGCCAACCAGGCCAACTCCACCGCTGCTGCAGTCGCCAAGGGTGGCTACATCCTTGAAGACAGCAATGGCACCCCCGACCTGATCCTGATCGGCACCGGTACCGAGCTCGAGCTCTGCACCAAAGCCGCTGCCCAGCTGCGCGCCGAGGGCAAGAACGTGCGCGTCGTCTCGATGCCCTGCGTCGAGCTGTTCGAAGAGCAGGACGCCGC
>JBMSMG010000068.1:0-8839 GCA_049421025.1 Prochlorococcaceae cyanobacterium
TGTGGCCAAGCTGGGCCCAGACCGAGTTGCCAGACGATGTCGTTGCAGCAGTTGCGTGCTCTGGTGGCGTTGGCCGAACGCACCCCCGCGCTGCGCCGCGCTCTGCGCTGGCAGGGCAGCTGGCCGTGCTGGCTGCAGCAGGCCCAAGAGCTTGGTTTCAGCGTCAGCGAGGCTGATCTGCGGCACCTTCATGAGCTGGAGCGCCAGGCGGCCCTGCTGGATCAGAGTCAGATTCCTGCGATCCGGCGCCTGCGCTGAGTCAGATCGCGCCTTTGCACATGGCGATGGACGACCAGGCGCTCACCCAGCAATTTGAACAGGATTCGCGCAGTGATCAGCCGTTCATCGTGCTGACCCTGGCGGCCGGATTGATTGCCACCCTCGGCTTGCTGGCCAACAGCAGCGCCGTGGTGATTGGCGCGATGCTCATCGCCCCCTGGATGCTGCCGCTGCGGGCTGCGGCGTTTGCGATTCTGCAGGGCCGCGCCGCTTTGGTGGCACGCGCGCTGTTGACGTTGCTGCTTGGCCTGGCCATCACCGTGGGCTTGTCGGTGCTGCTTGGCGCCTGGATTGCCCTGCCGATGTTGGGCACAGAGGTGGCGGCCCGCACCCAGCCCAACCTGCTCGATCTTGGCGTGGCCTTGGTCGCAGGTGCACTGTCCGCCTACGCCGCGGTCAGTGCCAGGGCTATCTCGTCGCTTGCTGGCACGGCCATCGCTGTGGCCCTGGTGCCGCCGGTGTGTGCCTTTGGCCTGCTGCTTTCCAAGGCGCAATGGCCTACCGCGCTGGGGGCTGCGCTGCTGTTCGCCTCCAACCTGCTTGGCATCTTGAGTGGCGCGCTGATCACCCTGGCCCTGCTGGTGCCCCGGCTTCGGACCCGCTTTTGGCATAGCCGTCTGGGCCTGGTGAGCCTTTCGCTGACGGCACTGCTGTTGATTCCGTTGAGCGGCAGCTTTCTGACGCTGATGTCACAGGCGCGGCAGGCTGCAGCTCTCGTTGAGATTCAACAGGCGATTGGCGCCTCGTTGAAAAACGGCACCATCACCTTGGGTCAGGATTCAGAGTTGATCAACGTGCGCATCGACTGGGCGCAGAATCCGCCGTTGATTCGGGCTTCGGTGCGTGTCACCGATCCAGCGTTGCCGACGGCGCGTCAGGTGGCAGCGGTGCAGACCTACATCAATCAACGCCAGCCGATTCGCTACCGCCTCATCGTGCAGCGGGTATCCGTCGATGTGATTGGCCCCCAGACCGAGCCGAATCCGCCGGAACAGGTTCCTGTGGATCCAGCGGCGCCTGTGCTTGAGCAGCACACCCCTGAGCCAATCAGCGTTCCTGCCGCGATCTGACATCGCCGCAGCGCTGTGGCGCCGGCGATGGGTACAACAAAACGAGCTTGAGGCCTGGGGGCCTGTGTCATGGCCGTAGTGGATCGGCCAGAGCTCATGCCCTGGCATGCCATCGACGTGGCCTCATTGATGGCTCAGCTTGAGGCCCGTATTGATGGTCTCAGCGAATCACAAGCTGCCATCAGGTTCAAGCACTGGGGCCCCAACCGACTGCCCCAGGCGGCGCCACCTGGGTTGGCCTTGATCGTGTTGCGCCAGTTTCGAAGCCCGCTGATTGCGGTGTTGCTGCTGGCCGCGTTGATTTCACTGGCGGTTGCTGATCTCAAAGACGCAGGATTCATCGCCGCTGTGCTGCTGCTCAACGCGCTGGTGGGCGGCTTGCAGGAATGGCAAGCCGAACGCCGCAGCCAGGCCCTACGCCAGTTGCTCAAGGTGCAGGCCCTGGTGTTGCGCCATGGCGATGTGCTGCTGCGCGATGCCGAAACCCTGGTGCCCGGTGATGTGGTTGCCCTCGAGAGCGGTCAGGTTGTGCCTGCTGATCTGCGCCTGCTGCGGTGTCACAACCTGCAGCTCGATGAAGCCTTGCTCAGCGGTGAATCGTTGCCGGTGGCCAAGCAGTTCAGCACGCCCCTGCCAGCCCAGACGCCGCTGGCTGAGCGCAGCACCATGGCCTATGCCGGCACCACCGTTGTGCGGGGCCGAGGCCTTGCCGTGGTTGTCGCGACCGGCGCCCACACTGAGGTGGGCAGGCTGGCTAGCGATCTGCAGCAGCTCAAGCCTGGCCGGCCGCCGCTGCTTGAGCGGTTGGATCGCTTCAGCCGCAACATTGGGGTCTTGGTGTTGCTGGCGGCCCTGCTGATCGGTGGTTTGGCCATCGGGCGCGGCGGACTCAGCCTGCTCGATGGGGTGCTGTTTGCCGTCGCGCTTGCGGTTTCAGCGATTCCTGAGGGGCTGCCGGTTGCACTCACGGTGGCGCTCGCCGTGGCTTCGCATCGCATGGGTGCCCGTCAGGTGATCGTGCGGCAACTCCCTTCGGTTGAAGGCCTCGGCAGCTGCACCTTGATCGCTAGTGACAAGACCGGAACGCTCACCGCACACCAGTTGGCGCTCCAGCAGGTGGCATTGCCCGACGGCCGCGTGATCGACGCCCGCGATCAAGCTGTGCTTGCTGAGCCCGTGCGGGCTGCCCTGCTGCCACTGGCCCGCACGGCCGTGCTCTGCAACGAGGCCGATCTGTTTCGCCGCAACGGCAACTGGGAAGGCCGCGGTGATCCAACCGAGGTGGCGTTGCTGCGCTGGGCCAAAGGCTTGGGGCTGGGCCGCGAATCGGCCCTGCTTGCAGAGCCCCAGTGCGATGTCATTCCGTTTGAGCCAGAGCATCGCTTTGCCGCCAGCTTTCACCAGCAGCCAGGCGGCGCGCTTCGGGTTGTGGTCAAGGGGGCACCCGAGCGCGTGCTGGCCATGTGCGAGCTGTCCGATGCAGCCTGCCAGCAGGTGTTGCAACAAGCGCAGCACCTGGCCTCAAAGGGATTGCGCCTGCTGGCGCTGGCCGAGGGGAGCGTGCAGGGTGCTGCCTCCGAGCAGTGCACCCCGCAGGAGCCCAGCGGACTGCGCTTTCAGGGGTTGGTGGGTCTGATGGATCCCGTGCGGCCAGGCGTTCGCCAGGCCGTGGCGCGCTGCCATCGAGCCGGCATTGCGGTGTGGATGGTCACTGGTGATCACCCCACCACGGCGGCGGCCGTCGCCGCCGAGCTTGGCCTGGCAGATGCTGCTGCGCCAGTGGTTGAAGGGCAGCAGCTTGAGCGCGCCAGCCCGCGTGAACTGGAGCGGCTGGTGATGAGCCGCTGCGTCTATGCGCGCATGGCGCCGCATCACAAGTTGCTGTTGGTGCAGGCCGCCCAGCAGGCCGGTCATTTTGTGGCGGTCACAGGCGATGGCGTCAACGATGCGCCGGCCCTGCGGGCAGCCCAGATCGGCATTGCCATGGGGCTCAGCGGCACCGATGTGGCCCGCGATGCCGCCGATCTGGTGCTGGCCGACGATGGGTTTGCATCGATCGTCGCTGGCATCGAAGAGGGGCGGATCGCCTACGCCAATGTGCGCAAGGTGATTGCGCTGTTGGTGTCATCGGGCGCCGCCGAAATCGTGCTGATCGCCATGGCGGTGCTCAGTGGCCTGCCCCTGCCGCTGCTGCCGGTGCAGCTGCTGTGGCTCAATTTGGTGACCAACGGCATTCAAGATGTCGCCCTCGCCTTTGAGCCAGCAGAAGGCGACGTGCTGCGGCAACGCCCGCGGCCACCCACAGAGCCAGTGTTTGACCGTTTGATGCGGCAGCGCACCGTGCTCTCAGCTGTGGTGATGGGCGCTGTGGGTTTTGGGCTGTATGCCCATCTGTTGCAGGCCGGGTGGCCGCTCGATCAGACCCGTAATGCCCTGCTGCTGCAGATGGTGTTCTTTGAAAATGTGCATGTCGTCAACTGCCGGCTGGAGCATCGCTCGGTGTTCACCAGCTCGCTATTGCAGGCGCCTGTGTTGGTGATCGGTACCCTCAGCGCCCTGGCGTTGCATGTGCTGATGATGGCGCTGCCAAGCGGGCGGGCTCTGCTTGGCACCCAGCCGGTGCCTGTGGAGCAATGGCTGGTTCAACTGGCGCTCAGTTTCAGTGTGCTGCTGGCGGTGGAGTGGCACAAACATTGGCGTCAGCGGCCGAGCCGATGCGGGCAAACAGATCGCTGCTTTCCTGGTTGAGGTTGACCACCTCAACGGCGCTGCCGTTGAGCCGTAGCCGCCTGATCACTTGATCCAGTGCGCTGACACCGCTCTGATCCCAGATGTGGGCGGCGCCCAGATCAATCGTGATCCGGCTCGGATGCGGATGGTCGTGCAGTTCAAATCCCTGGCGGAAATAAATACTGCTGACAAAGAACAGCTGCCCCTCAACCCTGTAGACGCGGTGATCCGGCGCCACCAGTTCGCTGCTCACGGCGATCACCTTGGCGACTTTGCGGCTGAACAAGATGGCGGCCAGGGCCACGCCTGAGAGCAGGCCAACGGCCAGGTTGTGGCTGAGCACGGTCACCACCACCGTCAGCAGCATCACGGCCGTGTCGCTTTTGGGAATGCGCCGTATGGCGCGCAACGACTCCCAGTTGGCGGTGTTGATGGCGATCATCAGCATCACCCCCACCAAGGTGGCCATGGGGATCTGATTCACCCAGCTGCTGGCCAGCAGGATCATGCCCAACAGGGCGATGCCCGAGGTGAGGGTCGACAGGCGGGTGCGGCCGCCGTAGCCCACGTTCATGACCGACTGCCCCACCAGGGCGCAGCCCGCCATGCCGCCGAACAGGGAGCTCACGATGTTGCCGATGCCCTGGCCGCGGGCTTCGGCGTTTTTGGAGCTGCTGCTGTCGGTCAGATCATCGAGCAGATCTTGCGTCAAAAAAGTCTCCATCAGACCCACCAAGGAGATCGCCAGCGCCGCGGGCAGGATCAGCCCCAGGGTCTCGAGGTTGAACGGCACCTGGGGCAGGGCCAGTTGGGGTAGGCCACTGGGCAGCGAGCCAAGGCTGGCCACGGTGGGCACATCCAACCCCAGTCGGATCGACAGCCCAGTGCTGATCAAAATGGCAATCAGCGCGGAGGGCACGGCGGTGGTGAGCCGCGGCAGCAGGTAGATGATCGCCAGGGTGAGCGCCAGCAACCCCCACACGGCCGGCAGCTGGCCGGCGAGCACGGCGGCTTTGCCGCCGTGCAGCCAATCGAGGCCGAGTTGGGGCAGCTGGGCCATCACGATCAGGATCGCCAGGGCGTTCACGAATCCCGCCATCACCGGTTGGGGCACAAACCGCATTTGATGCGCTAACCGCAGATAGCCCCAGGCGATCTGCAACACGCCGGTGAGCAGGCCAGCTGCCAGCAGGTATTGCAGCCCGAGCCCCTCGCCGATGGCATTGCCCTGCTGCACCAGCCCTGTCATCAGCAGGGCGGTTGAGCCCGTGGCTGAGGTGATCATGGCGCTGCGGCCACCGGCGAACGCCAAGGTCACCGCCAGCGCAAAGGCACCGAACAGGCCAACCCGAGGATCCACACCGGCAATGCCGGAGAAGGCGATCGCCTCCGGGATCATCGCGAAGGCCACCACTAGGCCCGAGAGAATGTCGCGGTGGGGCCTGTTCCACCACTGGCTGAGAGAACTGTGCATGGGCATTTGCAGTCCTTTCAGCATGGCTGAGGCGTTGGAACCACCCCTGCAATGGCGTTGGCGCGGCCCGAAACGGTGATCGAGCCGTCGGCGCCCGTCTGCAGCAGCTCCTGCACTTGCTGCTGCAGAACTTGCTGTTGGTCTGGCTGCATCGCCCGGATCGCCTGCCCAACGCTCGGCCCTGCCGAGACGATGGCCCAGAACGCGGCAAAGTCGGCAAAGGTGCGCTCGACGCCGATCGAGCACGTGCGGACCTCAGCCAGCGCGGCGTCCTGCCACAGCGCTTCCATCACCGGCAGCCCAGAGGCCTCGGGTGAGGGTGGATCCGGCGTGTGGATCTGCCAGGCATTCAAGGCCTCACGCACCTGCTGATAGGGAAAACCACCACCGCCCAGATCCCAGATGTAAGCGCTGACAAGGCCCCCAGGGCGCACCACCCGGGCCATCTCAGCCACCCCCTGCCCAGGTGCCGGCACAAACGGCAGCACCAGGGGCATCACGGCGCTGTCAAAGGCATCGGCCGCAAACGGCAACTCCATGGCGTCTGCCTGCAACAGTTGGGCCTCTCGCAGGCTGGGTCTTGCCCGGGCGTAGGCCAGCTGCTGCTCAGAAGGGTCAATGCCGGCGATGCTCAGCGGCTCGAGCCGCTCGGCCAGCAGGGCGGTGAAGGCACCGTTGCCGCAGCCCACATCCAACCAGCGCAGCGCAGGAGGCGGGGCCAGCCATTCGAGAAATGAGCCCCCGACCAGCAGGCTCCACTCCCCCATGAAGCGCTCATAGGCGGCGCCGTCGCTGAAGCGGATCGCTTCGCTTGCAGACGTCATGGGTAAGCCTGGGATTGTGGTGTCAGTCTGAGCCCCATTCCGCCTGCCATGGAAACCGATTACACCGCCGCCCTTGCCGGCTTGTTTGCTGTTGTTGTGGTGCTCACCGCCATGGTGGCGTTTCTGTTGAGCAGACCCTCGGATCTGCCGCCCAAGCCGTGATCGCCGCGCAACACCGGCAGCGGGTCGCCAGAGTGTCAGCTGCTGCAGTGCGCGCGATGTCTCCCACCCGTGAGCAGATCCTTGCCGCATCCGGCGGTTGGGTGGCCGCTGTGCTGAACGTGGTGCCGGGGCTGGGTGCCGGCTACCTCTACCAGCGCCGCTGGAAGGCCTATTGGATCACCTCGGCCCTGGCGACCACCTGGTTCATCGCCGGAGCCGTGCTGGCCCAGAACGCCGATGCCGCCGCCGAAGCCCAGAACCAACTGGTGGGTCTGATCGGCCTGCTGGTGCTGGCTGCCGTGACAGCCGCTGAAGCCGCCTTGGCTGTCAAAGCGGTCCGGCAGCACAAGGGCAGCTGAAACCGTGATGCGACCCGTTCTGATAGCCACAGGACTGCTGCTGGCCCTGGGCCCCTCAGCGGCTCAGGGCCAGGCAGATCACCATGGGCACCATCACCATCAGGCGCCTCCGGCAGCAGGCGCTGTGCTGGCTCCCATCGATCACAGCGCCCATAACCACAGCCATGCTGTGGGCCCGGCGGGCAGCACTTACGACCTGCGCTGGCTCGACGCCATGGTGCAGCACCACACCGGCGCGCTGCGCATGAGTGAGTTTGTCTTTGACATCGGCGCGGGGGGTGTCGGCGCGCTCGCCAAAACCATTTGGCGCGAGCAGGCCCAGGAGATCAAGGCCATGGGTCAGTGGCGCAAGGCCTGGTATCCCGAGGCGCCGGTGTATCCGGTTGTGCTCAAGGCCGGCGGGGATCCCGATGCTATGGACGCACTCACCCGCATGAGCACCGCTCAGATCCAGGCGATGCAGATGCTGGGCATGCCCCCGACGCGCAGCAATCGGGTCACCTGGTTTCTCGAAGGCATGCTGCAGCACCACGGCGCGGCCTTGCTGATGGCGCACGATGCGCTGCAACAATCGCGCAATCCAACGGTGCTGCGTCTAGCGCGCAGCATCATCTTGGCCCAGCGTCAGGAGATCATCCAACTGCGCAGGATGCTCCAGCACGACGGCCTCAACAAGCCGGACTATCACCGCTACGACCGCTACTTTTCGCTGCGCTGAGCGCTGCTGTCCTCAGACACTGCTGGCCGACTGCTTTCTGGCCGCCAGCACCGCCAGGTACAGCTCCTCGTCGACTTCCCTGATGTCGTACTCACTGGGCAGCACCCCGTGAATGTGGCGATGCACCGCCATCCAGCAGTTGCGCTCGGGATCGGCGCCCGTGGCATCAAACTCATGAGAGGCCGCCACCAGCGATTGCACCAGCTCTGCGTGGTCTGCCATGGCCAAAGCGCTTCAGAATGGGGGTCCAGATGAGCGCATCATGGCCTTTGACCCGCGGCAACTGGCTTGGCGGCGCGGCGCAGCATTTCTGCTTGCCGCAGCAGCGAGCAACGCGGGAGCTGCGACCTGGGCCAACGATGCGGTCGGCACCTTGAAGCCGCCCTGCCCGCGAATCGCCTCACCCGCGGGACAGGCATACCTGCAACCGGCCCGGCTCAAGCCCGATGAGGTGGCAGCCAAGAATCGCTTGGGCTGCCTCTCCCCTGCCGATGCGATCTACGGTGCAGACGGCTGCCCCCTGCGTTACTGCGGCGCTAATGCCGGGGTGTTTCCGTTCAACCCAGGCTCGCCTTAGCTGCCACTGCCATAGGCCACCTGGCAGACCGCATTGAGCAGCTGGGCCGAGTTGGCGTTGTTGGGGACCTGGCCATTGAGCAGACCCTGCTGGCAGTTGGCCGCGCCCATGAGCTGGGTGCCATTGACCAGGTAGTTGAAGCTCACCCCGTAACTGCCGACCGATTCGACCGAGCCGTAGTCGAGCTCATAGGTGGTGTTCGGAACCATGATGACCGGTGACTGGGCATCGGCAGCTGCATTGACCAGACCGCCGATCACAGCGCCGGTCGCCAGTCCTGCGAGGCCCCAGGCGGCAGAGCTGGCACCCCACCAGCCCCAATTGCCCCAGCCGCGGTACCAACCGGTGTTCCAGGGGCGGCTGCCCCAGTAGCCGCCGTTGGACCAGTTGCGGTTCCAGCCGTTGTAGTCGCGGTTGTAGAAGTTGTTGTCGACATTGACGTTGCGGTTGAAACGGTCGTTGTCGAAGCTGCCGTTGACGCGATCATCGCCGTCCCAGGAGGTGCGAGTGCCCTGGCCATACATCGGGTGGTAGCCCTGATAGCCGGCGCGATAGCCGCCACTGTTGAAGTGGTACGGCTGGGCTCCGCCGCCATAGCGGAAGCCACCGCCAGCAGGGCGAAACCCGCCGCCACCACCGCCAAAGC
>JBMSMG010000069.1:0-8831 GCA_049421025.1 Prochlorococcaceae cyanobacterium
GTGGCGGCACCTGTAGCGAAGGCAGGCTGAGCGGGTGAGCCCTCAAGGCAGCCCAGCAGCAGATCCGCGCCTTTGAACACCAGCGAACCGGGCTCCAAATGACCGCCCCAGACCTGGCAATCAGCATCAGAAAAACTCAGGTGAAGGTGCACCCCATCAGGAGAAAAGGTGCCCTGCAGCGTGATGATCTCAAGCTCCCCTGAGAGCAGGGTGGGCTGGCTTTTGCCAGGGCACTGAAAGGCCGCTTGGGTGAGGTTGCCCACCACGCTGAGCACAAAGCCAGAGAGCGCTTGGCGGCTGGCCAGCTGCTCGATGCTGCGGCGCACATCGCTGCCTGGATCAAGGTGAAGGGGCACGGCGCGCATGCGCCACAGATTACCGGCTGGCTTCGGCGTGGTGGACCAGCAGGCGCTCCACCTCCTGCAGGGCCGATTCGGACTCGCTGCGGGCCAGCTCAAACGAGCCACCCGCCTCTTCGAGCACCGCCTGCGCCACACGATCGAGCAGACCGTCGCGCTGCTCGCGCAGCATGGCCAGCAGCTCCTGCTCGATCAACTGCTGCAACGCCCCAGATCGAACGCTGGAACTCAGGCCTGCTTCGCTCAGGGTGCCGTGCACCAGCTCATCGACAAAGAGTCGCTGCACCTGGCGGCTGTGGAGAAAGCTCTCCACCGCGTTGAGCGCGCCATCGACCAGGGTTCGCTCCGGTTCTGCAGCCTCTGCGGAAAGGCGGAACTCCCAATCGAGATGCCGGCGCTGCCAGCCGCTGCCTTGCAGATCAGGGGCGACACTCTGGCTGTAGCTGTCGATCGAGATCTCAAACACCCGTTCGGCCAACCGTTCACACCAGCTCACACCATGGCGCCTGAGGCTTGACTGCAGGGCATCGCGACTGACGTTGTGTCCGCCGTGATGGCTGTGGCAGAGCCCATCAGGGCACTCGATGGCAGAAAGCGACATTGCGCTCGAACAAGACAGGAACTCCTGGCCTAGCAACGTCGCTCACAGACCCCCAACAGTGCTCAGCCAAACGTGCCACCGTTCCACCCCCAGAGGTGGGCCGGAACATCTTCAAAGCTGATGTAAATGCGATCAGCGCTCACGCCCAAGTGTGTCTGTATGCAGGTGCACAGGGCGGCACTGATCTGACGTGTGCGATCACCGGCCAGGGCTCCGATGCTCTTGACCTCGACGTAGGCCGCAGGAGCGCTATCGCCAGCAAACGTCATCGCCGCATCGCTCTCCAGCGCAGTCATGACATAGCGCTCGGGTTTGCCAAGCAGAGCGGCGAGGTCGGCAGAAAGTTGCTGCAGCAACGCCCGAAGCGCTGAGGGTTCAGGGGCCTTGGCCGAGGTCTTGACCGTGATCAGGGGCATGGCGATTCAGAAGCGCAGATCCATGGTGCACAGACCCGGTGCTGCTGGCCGCAAGGGGAGCGTCGCGGCTGCGGGATGCGACGCCCCGGCTGCCACAGGTTCAACGCTGCAAAAGCCGCTCGCGGGGTCCTCAAGGATCCAGCTGGCGACGGCGAGACCATCAGCCTGAGCAACCAGATCAAGTCGCAGCGGCACATGCACTGGCATCAACGGATGCAGGCAGGGATACAAGGCCTCCTGGCGGTAGCGAACGGCGATCGGCTGGCCAACGCCCGCGGCAAGCGGTAGCGGCCGGCCATCGATCTTCAACTGGTAGTCCTTGCTGAAGGGGCCATGGAGCATCACTTCAAAACGCCGCAGCGAACTGTCCACAAAGCGGCTGGTGCTGCCCCCCTCAACGGGAACGTCGCACAACAGGGGCCAGGGCTCGAGCGCTTCACGAATCTCGAGCCCCACGTTGTGGCTCTGCCACTGCAACAGCAGCGGAAAACGCCACTGCCAGATGGCTTGGAACACCTCGTTCGGCAGGGGCAGAGCTGCAGCCTCTAGATCGGCCAGCACCAGCTGCAGATCAGCCCATAGCTGGCTGGGCAATAAGGCCTGATCGTGCAAGGTGTCGCCCCAGGGCTGCAAGGCACTGGGGCGACGGGCTGGATCGAGAAGCATCACAACCAGCGCGCGCACCAACAGAGCCACAGCAGCACTCCAGCGGTGGTCGGGCATCGACTCAATGGCGCGAAATTCGAGCAGCCCCTGGCAGCCGGCGCTCCAGGCCGGGTTCCAGAACTTGTCAAGGCTGATTTCGCTGCGATGGGTGTTGCCGCTGCGGTCGGCATGCAGGTGCCGCAGGGTTTCACCAATGGCGACGCGGTGATCATCGCCTTCGCGCAGCTGCTCGAGCAGACGATGGGCCAGCTCCAGATCGAGCAGGCTGGTGCTGCCTTCGTCGCAGCGGGGCGCCTGCGAAGCAGGGCCGACACTGTTGCCACTAAACAGATAGGCCAGTGATGGGTGGTGCTGCCAGTAGCGCAGGATGGCCACCAGCCATGCCGGCCTGGCAAACAACGGGTGCCGGCTGAGCTCCGGACCACCCAGCAGGAGGTGGTTGCCGCCACCGGTGCCGCTGCTGCGATCAGCCTGCTGCTTGAAGCTGCGCAAACCGACCTGCGCGGCAGCATCTTCGAGCGCTTGCAACCAGTCGGCGTAGTGCTGCCAGGTGCTGCAAACGGGCAGGTTGACCTCAAGCACCCCTGGATCAGCGGTGAGGCCAAGCACCTGCCAGCGACCATCCAGGTCAAGGGGCACGACACCGCTGAGCTCAGGGGGCGCCAGGCTGCTGCTGCTCGCAGCGATCGCCTGCAGCAACTGCTCGAAGGGCTGCCGCGGCACCGGCGGCAAAAACAGCCCCCAGCCGTTGGCATGCACCTCAATGGTGAGCACCTGCTTCAGCACACCGGAGGGGAAGTGCTCTAGCGGCAGCCGCAGCCCTGCAGGACCGGTAGCGCCATTGAGCTGACGCAACGCAGGGGCCAGGGTCCAGGCGATGGTGTGCCAGCGCTCCTGATCCCAAGCCAACGGAACAGCCCAGACGCGGCGCTGGGGATCCTGTGGATCACTCAGCTCCACCGGATGCAGCGCCGCCCCCAGGCATAGGCCAAGGCCGCTCAGCAGCGCCTCAATCGCTTCGGGCTCAGGCGGTGCGCTGACACCCTGCTTCGGCACATCTGGCCATGGCACCAAGGGAGAGCCATCGGCCTTGGTGATCAGGCGCAGTGCCCAGCGCGGATTGACCTCACCGTCGTAGCGCTTTCCCGGACAAAAGAGAATCGTGCAGCCAGGCCAAACCCGGTTCTGCAGCTCAACGGCTAGGGCGCGGGCATAGGCGAGTTTGGTGGGGCCATCGGCCGCCACGCTCCACTCGGCTCCCTCGGGGTTGACAGGCACAAAGGTGGGTTCACCACCCATGGTGAGTGCGATGCCAGAGCGAACAAGGCGCTCTTCGACAGCCCGGGCCGTGGCCTCAAGGGTTGGAGAGCTGCCAGACACAGGGGCCAACGCGACACGGTCCTGGTATCGCGCGCCACGGCTGGCTCGATTGCACCAACGGCTACCGATTCCAAAAGGTTTCAGGCTTCCCGTAAGGCCAAAAGCCAAAGCACAACCAAGCCGCTGATGAACCAGAGCAGACTTTGTCCCCCTGCTCTGGCATCAACGGGTGCCTTGATCTCTGGCACCAGATCAGAGGCGGTGATGTAGAGAAAATTCCCTGCTGCAAACAACACCAAGCCAGCCAGCGGCAGCGAACCAGCCCAAAGCCACGCCAACACAGCGCCAAGCGGGAAGCTCAGCCCCGAGATGAAATTCCAACGCAGTGCCTGAATGGGTCTGCAACCGCTATGGACCAGAACGCCATAGTCACCCAGCTCCTGGGGGAGCTCATGGGCAGCGGCCGCCAGCCATGCGGCGATTCCAGCTGCCGGATTGATCAAATAGGTGCTGGCGATTCCCAGGCCTCCAACAAAGTTGTGCAGCCCATCGCCCAACAGCACAAGCCAAGCCACCGGCTGAACGGCAAGGCTCCTGGGCCGATGGGAGTGGTGCCACTGCAGCCCTTGCTCAAGGGCCAGAAAGCTGGTGAAGCCTGCCGCCAGAACCAGCCCGGCCTGCTTCGGCGGAACGCCGCCGAGCCCCTGGGGCAGCATGTGAAACAGGGCTCCACCCAGAAGCGATCCAGCGGCCAGGGCAATCAATGGCAACAACAGGCTTTGCTGCAACCGTGGTGTGAGCAGGGCCGTCACACCGCCCACCAGGGTGATCAGACTCATCAGCATTCCTCCGGCGACGATGGGCGCCAGTGTGTTTAGGCCTGCCACCACAACCATGCCTCGATGTTGATCAACAGGCCAATGGCGGTGAGCGCAACCATCAAGGCCACCTGATCGCTGCGTGAATCAGGAATGCGACAGTCGGCGACCAGATGCAGGGCATTGGTGAAGCTGTACAGCACGCTGAACCAAAACTGAGCGCCGCGCATCACGCCGCTGCCCGCCCAGCTGCCTGAATTCGTGCCGGCCTGCACAACCAGCAACAGGGCCGCAAGAGGCAGTAAAAAGTAGATGAGCATGGCGGCAAACAGCCGCGGCAGCCTGCCTTCGGGGACTTGGGTCTTGATCGCCACCGGCAGGTTGTGAAACAAGGGCATCAGCCCCAGCTCAACGTGGAAGAGCATCAACAGCAGCCACGCCGCCCACAGCGCCGCAAGCCTGATGCCGTGGTCAATCACAGGCGCTTGGCTCATGCAGGCGGTCTGGCGACAACTCAGCCTGCTGGCCAGAAGCTGCAGCGTCGTGCGGCACATGGGCACAACGGGCAGGATGGGGTGGCCCAATGCCGCGCCATGCCCCGCAAGCAGGCTTTTTTGCTGCCGCTGTTGCTGAGTGCGCTGGCCATCGGAGGCTGCAGCAGTGGCGATGGGCAGAGCAGCGGTCGTCTGGCGATGGTGCTCAGCCGTGACCAGCTGTTGTGCGGCGTCAACGGCAAATTGCCCGGGTTCAGTTTTGTGGATCGCACCGGCACCTATCGAGGGCTCGACGTGGAGATCTGCCATGCGATCGCCGCCGCCGTGCTCGGCGATCGCAGCAAGGTCGAGTTCCGCGAACTCAACCCGGCCGAGCGCTTCACCGCTCTGGCCAGCGGCGAAGTCGATCTGCTGTCGCGCAACACCTCCTACAGCCTCAGCCGCGAGGCCAAGGGCGGCAACAACGTGGCCTTTGCCCCGGTCGTCTTTTACGACGGGCAGGGCATGCTGGTTCCGCGCGGCAGCGGCATCAACAGCCTCAGCGATCTCAACGGCGCATCCATCTGTGTGCTGAGCGGAACCACCAGCGAACTGAACCTGGCCAACCGTCTGCGGGAGCGCAGCATTCGCTACACCCCACTCAAATACCAAACGGCTGATCAGACCTTTACCGCCTACCTGCAGGGCCGCTGCGCCGCCGTGACCAGCGACCGTTCGGGCCTGGCTGCCAAGCGCAGCAGCTTTCCCGAGCCCGATGCCCATGTGCTGCTACCCGAGCAGATGAGCAAGGAACCCCTGGCTCCGGCCAGCGTGAAGGCTGACACCGCATGGGCCGATGCGCTGCGCTGGATCATTTACGCCCTGATGCAGGCCGAAGAGCTCGGCATCACTCAGGCAAACATCGACAGCCGCGTTGCTGATGCCAGGGCCAACCGCAACCTGGCCGATCTGCGGCGCTTTCTGGGCATTGAGGGGGACTTCGGCCGGCAACTGGGGCTCGCCCCAGACTTTGTGGTGCGCGCGATTAAAGCCACCGGCAACTATGGCGAGCTGTTTGAGCGCAATGTCGGCAGGTCATCGCCGATCGGACTGGAACGCGGGTTAAACAAACCCTGGAATCAAGGCGGCTTGCTGTACGCCCCCCCGTTTCGCTGATGCGGGCGCGAATCCCCTGGTGGCGCCACCGCAGGGTGTTGCCCTGGCTGATTCAAGCCGCTGCTGCGCTGCTGGTGCTGCTCGCGATCAGCGCCCTGATCAGCAACCTGGTGGTCAACCTCAGCGCTGCCGGGCTGCTGTTGAGCTGGCAATGGCTGGGCACACCGGCCGGCTTTGACCTGGGTGAAACCCTGCTGCCCTTTGGTGCCGGTGAGCCCTATTGGATGGCCTTGCTGAGCGGACTGGTCAACAGTTTGCGGGTGATCGTGGCAGCCCTGGTGGGAGCCACCACACTCGGTACAGCCGTGGGCCTGGCGAGTTTCAGCCGTAATGCCCTGCTCAGGTCGCTCGCACGGGTGTATGTCGAGCTGATCCGCAACTGCCCGCTGCTGATGCAGCTGCTGTTCTGGTACTTCGTGGTGTTTCTCGGCTTACCCGATGGCGCCAGCGCCCTGCACCTGCCCGGTTTGGTGCTGGCCAAATCGGGGCTCCATCTGGGACCTGCCGAGCTGGTTGATGGGGTCTGGCGAGCACCGATCAGGCTGAGTCTTGAATTCACGGCGCTGCTGTGCGCCCTGGTGGTCTATTCAGGGGCCTTCATCGCTGAAGTGGTCCGCGGCGGTGTGCAAGCCGTGCCGCCAGGTCAGTGGGAGGCGGCCCGCAGTCTTGGACTACGGCCACGGCAGATTCTTGGGCGCATCGTTCTGCCACAGGCCCTGCGGGTGATCGTGCCGGGGCTGAACAACCAGTACATCGCACTGGCCAAAAACTCCTCACTGGCCGTTGCCGTTGGCTACGGCGACCTCTACTCCGTCGCTGAAACCACACTCAACCAGACGGGCCGCGCCATTGAAGTGGTGCTGATTCTGCTCGGCTCCTATCTGCTGATCGATCTGGCGATTTCAGCGTTGATGAATGGCCTTAACCGGCTCGTGCAGCTCAACGAGCGATGAGCAGTAGCCGCCACCAGCAGCCGCCCCCCAGGGCGCAGCGCCCAGCCCTCGAGACGCTGCGGTTGGCATGCTTTGCCAGCCCACTCGATGGCCTGATCAGCCTCACGTTGATCAGCGCGCTGCTGACCGCAGCATGGCAGCTGCTGCGCTGGGCGCTGGTGCAGGCCCAATGGAGCGTCATTGCCGCCAACAGCACCCTGCTGGCCTTGGGCCGCTACCCCGAACCACAGCGCTGGCGGCTTTGGCTGCTGCTGTGGCTGCTCAGCACTGCCGCCGGTCTGAGCTGGGGTCTGCTGCGCCGCCAGAGCTGGCCGCGCAACGACCTGCTGGCTGCTGCTGGGCTCAGTGGACTGACGCTCTGGGCACCAGCAGCTGTGGCGCTGCCCTTGGCGGCTCAGGCGCACTGGTGGGGCCTGACGGCCTGGCTGCTGCTGCTGCGCAGCGCCGCGGGGGCCATGGCCGCGCGGATGCCGACGCCTGTGCTGCAGCGCTGGCCCCTGCTCTGGCCTGTTGTGTACGTGAGCGGCATGGCCCTAATCGCCGGGGGCTTTGGCTTGATGCGTGTGCCAAGCCCGCTCTGGGGCGGACTGTTGCTGACGCTCATTGAGGCCTGCTTTGCCATGTTGCTGTGCCTTCCGCTGGGCCTGGCCTTAGCCCTGGGGCGGCGCAGCAACTTGCCGTTACTGCGCTTGGGATCGGTGGCGTACATCGAGTTCATCCGCGGAGCGCCGCTGATCACCCTGCTGTTTCTGGGGCAGAACATCCTTGGATTTCTGCTGCCGGGCGGCCTCTCGCCCGATCGCATCTGGCGGGCAGCCTGGGTGCTGACCGTCTTTGCCAGCGCCTATGTGGCTGAAGCCCTGCGCGCAGGCCTTGCCGCCATCCCACGCGGACAGGTTGAAGCAGCGCGCTCGCTTGGGCTCAACACACCTCAGACCCTGAGCCATGTGGTGCTGCCCCAGGCGATCAAGGTGGCGCTGCCGGCCCTGGTCGGGCAGTTCATCAGCCTGCTGCAGGACACCACCTTGCTGTCGTTGATCGGCTTGATGGAGCTGCTTGGCACTGCCCGCACCGTGCTTGCCAATCCCGAGTTTTTGGGGCGCAATGCTGAGGTGTATGTGGTGCTGGCCATGCTGTTTTGGTGCTGCTGCGCGTCCCTTGGCCTGGGCAGCCGCGCCCTTGAATCGCGCCTCAACCGTCAGCGTTCAACCGCAGTCTGATGAGTCAAGCCAGTGCCTCCGGCTCGGTGATGGTCGAAGCCCGGGGGGTCAACAAGTGGTACCCCAACGGCCACCACGCTCTGCGGCATGTCGATCTGACCGTGCACCACGGCGAGGTGGTCGTGATCATGGGTCCGTCGGGCTCTGGCAAAAGCACGTTTCTGCGGACCTTCAACGGGCTCGAAGACTTTCAAACGGGCTCGATCGTCATCGACGGCATCAACCTGGGCGATGACCTGCGCCAACTCGACGCCATCCGCCAGGAGGTGGGGATGGTGTTTCAGCAGTTCAATCTGTTTCCCCATCTGACGGTGCTCGAAAACCTGACCCTGGCGCCTGTGCTGGTGCGGGGCCGGGCCAAGGCCCAGGTGCAGCGCCAGGCCTTGGAGCTGCTCGAGCGGGTGGGCATCCATGAGCAGGCTCACAAGTATCCGGGACAACTCTCAGGCGGTCAGCAGCAGCGGGTGGCGATTGCCCGCTCGCTGTGCATGGAGCCGCGGCTGATGCTGTTTGACGAGCCCACCAGCGCCCTTGATCCTGAAATGGTGCAGGAGGTGCTGCAGGTCATGCAGGAGCTTGCCTGTGGGGGGATGACCATGGTGGTGGTCACCCACGAAATGCGCTTTGCCCGTCAGGTGGCCGATCGGGTTGTGCTCATGGCCGATGGCCAGGTGCTTGAGATCGCCCCACCCGAGCAGTTCTTCAGCAATCCGCAGCATCCGCGCAGCCAACAGTTCCTCAGCCAGATCAACTGAGACCAATCAACTGATTCCGATCAACTGATTCCGATCAACTGAGCAGCCAAGCGGCGCTGGCATCACTACGCTCG
>JBMSMG010000070.1:0-8145 GCA_049421025.1 Prochlorococcaceae cyanobacterium
GCGGCCGCACCATCAAGGGCATCACCGAGCGCACCAACACCAAGATCGACATCGAAGATGGTGGCATCGTCACGATCGCCAGCCACGACGGTGCTGCAGCCGAAGAGGCTCAACGCATCATCGAGGGGCTGACCCGCCGGGTGTCCGAGGGCGAGGTGTTCAGCGGCTCGGTCACCCGGGTGATCCCGATCGGCGCCTTCGTCGAGATCCTGCCTGGCAAAGAGGGCATGATCCACATCTCCCAGCTCTCGGAAGCCCGTGTCGAGAAGGTGGAAGATGTGGTCAATGTCGGTGATCAGGTCACCGTGCGGGTGCGCGAGATCGACAACCGCGGCCGCATCAACCTGACCCTGCGCGGCGTGCCCCAGAGCGACGGCACCGCGGCTCCGGCCTGACGGTTGATCAGAGGGTGACCCTCAGCGCCCAACAGACAGACAGCCTGTAGGGCTGATCAAGACCATCCATTGACCGGCCCCAGGGCCGGTTTTTTGTTGGCAATCCACCCAAACCCAAACCATGCCCCCGACCATGCTGCTGAGCAGCCGAGCTGGACCGGGGCTGCAAGCGGTGTGGGCTAACGGAGTGCTGAGGGAGTGCTGAGGGAGTGCTGGTGCGCGTCCTTGCACAAATGACCATGGTCATGACCATGGTCCGATTGAGAAGGGCATGAAGCGCCCGGGTCATCGTGATGGCAAACCTGCGGCGCAGCTGGTGGTCGCCAGCTCGGCCCTTGGCGCACTTTGTTTTGAAAAGGGCGAGCTCTGGGCTCTAGGCCTGCGGCTTGGGGCTCCACTGGCCAATCGCGCCCCTGCTCAGAGCGCAAAACCTGGATCGATCGTCGCCATCGCCGCTGCCGCGCGCTCGCACAGCGCCTGGTGAGCGGGGCCGTGGCTGGCGATCAGGCAGCCGGCCTGGCGCACGTCGCCGTTGTTGTAGGCCAGGGCGCGGCCATCGGCATGGGTGAAGGCACCGCCGGCGGCGCGCAGCACAGCCTCGGGGGCAGCCATGTCCCAGTCTTTGGGCGCGCTCTTGCCCGACAACGAGATATACAAGTCGGTCTCACCGCGCAAGATGGTCGCCACCTTGCCGCCGACGCTGCCGATCGCCTTGGTGTCGCCCAACGCCAGAGCCACCAGCAACTGTTCGAGGCGCTGATCGCGGTGGTTGCGGCTGGCCACCAGCACCAGCTCTCCCAGCTCGCGGCGCGGGCTGAGCCTTGCGGGACGCTGATGACCCGCGCGGTCTTCGCACCAGGCCTGACCGCCGGTTGAAACCTGCGGTGCCGACGGCGTGGATGCTCCGCCTGAGAGCAAGCCGAACCACAACTCGTCCAAAGCCGGCAGCAGCACGACCCCCAGCACCGGCACGCCGCGATGAACCAGGGCCAGATGCACGGCGTACTCGCCGGTGCCCTGCAGAAAGTCCTTGGTGCCATCGAGCGGATCGAGGATCCACAGCCACTCGGCGGCAAGCGGCTGACCCGGTGTGAGCTGCTCTTTGGCGGTCTCCTCGCTGAGCAGGGTCCAGGGGGCATCGGGAAACGCGCCGGCCAGGCCATCAAGCAGCCATTGGTTGACCGCCAAATCGGCGGCGCTAACCGGACCCTCGCCGCCCTCGTCAACGCTGAGCGCCTGCGGGAAGCCGTAAGGCGGCTGCTCGCCGCGGCCATAGGCCAGCAGAATGTCGGCTGCACCCCAGCTCAGCCGCCTGAGCACAGCGAGCAAGGCATCGGTGCTGATGCCGGTGGGCAGCACGGCGGTCGCGGGCATCATGGAGGCAGCGCAGGGGGCCAGCGCCCCTGTTGAGGTGCATTGTGCAGCAGGCCGAACCCGCCGCCGGCGTGCTCTATCTGGTGGGGACCCCGATTGGCAATCTCGGGGACCTTTCGCCGCGCGCCCGTCAGGTGCTGAGCGGCGTCCAGCTGATCGCCTGCGAGGACACACGCCGCAGCGGCCTACTGCTGCACCAGCTGGGCCTGCGCGAACGATCCGAAGGCATCGGCGCCCGGCTGATCAGCTTTCACCAACACAACCAGGCGACACGCATCCCCGAACTGCTGGCAGCACTGGCAGCAGGTGATGCGATCGCCGTGGTCAGCGACGCCGGCCTGCCGGGCATTTCAGATCCCGGCGAAGAGCTGGTAGCGGCGGTTCGGGCGGCCGGTAGGCCTGTCATTTGCATTCCAGGCCCCAGCGCTGTGACAACGGCCCTCATCAGCAGCGGGCTGCCGGCAGGTCGCTTCTGCTTTGAAGGGTTTCTGCCGGCCAAAGCCACCCAGCGCCGGGCCCAGCTGGCTGCGCTGGCCAGCGAACCACGGACACTGGTGCTGTTTGAGGCGCCGCACCGGCTCGTTGATCTGCTCGAAGACCTGCTGGCGGTCATGGGCGACCGGCCACTGCGGGTGGCGCGCGAGCTCACCAAACGCCACGAAGAGCAGGTAGGCCCCACCGTGAGCGCTGCACTGGCGCACTTTTGTGCGGTGCCCCCCCAAGGCGAATGCACCTTGGTGCTTGGGGGTGCGCCAGCTGCGGCAGCCCCAAGCTGGGATGCTGCTGCCCTGCGCTGCGAGCTTGAAGCACTGGTTGCAAGCGGCCTAAGCCGGCGCGAAGCGGCCCGGAGCCTGGCCGAACGCAGCGGCCACAGCAAACGCGAGCTTTATGCCCTGCTGCACCAGAGCAATCCGATTGAGCAGTTGGCCGATGACGCTTGAGCGCCCACAATGAAGCCACTGGCACCTCGCTGATGCTGCTGCGGCTTCGCCTCATCGTCGGCAGCTTGGTGGGTGGTGCGGCCTTGCTGCTGCTGCTCTGTCTTGGGGCCCAGAATCTCGACAAGCGCACCCAGCTCAATCTGCTGGTTGGCCGCAGCGCGCCTTTGCCTGTGGGCTTTGTGGTGGGTCTGGCGCTGGTGATCGGGGTGATCAGCGGCGGCTGCACTGCCGCGCTCGCCAGTCCGCAGGCTGATCGCAACGACGGCTGATCAGCTGCCTGGCAAGGCGTACAGCGTGCCTTCGACCACCAGCCGGCTGATGCCTTTGATCTGCAAATAGGAGGCGCGCCGCAGCAACACCTCGGCGTCGGGCATCTTGATCACCCGTTGCGTGCGGCCGCATTGGCGCTTGGCCTGGCGCGGATTGACAAACAGCTGCAGCGCCTGGCGCTCTTCCTCATCGGGGGGGAGCACGCCGAGCTCGGTGAAATCGCGCAGGGGCTTGGCCTGCAGCTCGACTGTTTTGTCGACCAGCATGTACAGGCTTTCAGGCAGTACCGCAGGCATCAGCGGTTGCACCTGCACCGGCTCTTGATTGACGCTCAGCGGCAGCACTGGGATTGCCGCAAAGCTGTCGTCATCACTGCCATCCATGTCGTCGCCGGTCTCGTCGTCGCCCGAAAAATCGTCGGCGTCATCAATCGCCAGCACTGCAGCGTCATCGGCATCAGGCTCATCGCCGAGCGCTGCAGGCGCGAACGACTCAGGTCGATCGCTCACATCAAGAGGGGGATCAGCTTGCGCAGCATTGACCGCTGCAGAAATCGCCTCAACCGGACGTGTGCGCTGCTGCTTGAGCTGCTCGTATTCGTCCGGATCGAGGACTGATTTGACCGTGCGGCTCACGGTGTTGGGGCTGCAACCAAAGGCGGCAGCCAAGGCCGCCGCGCTCTCGCCTTGGCGAAAGCGCTCAACAAGCTCCTGCTTCTGGCTGTCGTTGAGCCGGCTGGGCGCCATAGAAGCAACACAAAGCAGCTCACCACTGTAACGGCGGCAATCACTGCGCTCTAGCCCTGCGTTCTGGGGCTGCAACAATGCCGCCATTGCTCCCTTAGCTCAGCTGGATAGAGCAGCTGCCTTCTAAGCAGCCGGTCGATGGTTCGAATCCATCAGGGGGCGTTGCCGCATGCAGCGCAGGGCCAAAGCGGCCACCAGCAGCACCAACAACGGCCTTGATCCAAAGCGGTCATAGGGCGTCAGCGTCTGCAGCAAAGGCACGCTGTAGGTCGCTGTACCTGCAACGCCAGGTTGCAGCGTCGCCTGCAGATCACCTCTAGGGCTCACCAGCAGGCTGGGGCCGGTGTTGGCAGTGCTGACCAGCCACCGTCCTGTTTCGATCGCACGCAGTTGAGCCAGGGCCGCAAATTGCTTCTGCAGCAACAGCGGATAGGGATCCAAGTTGGCGCTGGCCAAGAGCCACTGCGCCCCACCCTTGACGGCTGCAGCCAAAGCGTCGCCATCGGAGAGCTCGTAGCAGATCGCTGCTGCCAGCGAAGCACCCGGGCGCCACAGCAGTCTTGAAGCAGGTCCTGCCTGAAGGCCGCCCACAGCCGACAGCCCGCTCCAACGCACCAGCGAGGCCAGCGGCACCCATTCACCCAACGGCACCAGGCGATGCTTGTCGAGCCAGCTACCAGGGCTCTGGGCACCAGCTGCAAAGCGCAACAGGCTGCTGCGCTGCTCGAAGCGATCGCCGCCTTCATGCCAGCGAAAGCCGCCACTGATCAACTCCATGGGGGCTGGCCTGACCAGCCGCGGCTCCAACCCCAGTGCCCCTTCAGGCAAGACCAGCAGATCGGCCCCCTGCTCCACGCCTAGCTCCAGGGCCTGCTGCAGTTGGCGCAGAAGCGCCAGGCGCTGATCAGGTTCAAATTTTTGACGGGTCGGGATCGCCGGTTGAAGCACCAGGACCCGCTCAAGAGCAAACGTGTTGCCTCGGCCCGCTGGCGGTTGCAGCGGCTGGGCTGCCATGACCACCGCGCCCAGCCCGTGGCTGAGCAACAGCAGCAAGCTCAACGCTGCAGCAAAGCGTCGCCGCGCGGTCCCTGCCCAGCAGCGCCACAGCAACCAAGCAAACAGCAGCTGCAATGCCGCCACAAGACCGCTGCCCCCCAGGGCCGCCAGCGCCGCTAAGGGTCGATCGCCCGGCACCGCAGCAGCCCCCAGCCCAAGCCAGAACAGCGGCCCTTGAGACAACAGGGTTTCGCTGAAACCCCACAACAGCGCTAACAGCACTGCCGTATCAAAACGCCAGGGATCAAGCCTGCGTGCCAGCGCCACCCAAGCCCCGATCAGCGCACCAGCTAGGGCTGCAATCAGACCAAGCAACAGCACGCACAGCGGCAGGCTGAGCGGCAGCGGTACGCCGATCCAATCGAGTGGATGCAGCGCCAGCAGCCAGCGGTGGCTCAGCGCCAGGGCCGCAAAACCCCAAAGCACACCGCAACTGATGGGGCGAGTGGCTTGTGCGGCCAGAGCCCACAGCACAGCCAGCGCCAGCCACAGCAACGGAGGCAGACCCAAAGGCGGCAAAGCCAGGCCGGCAAGCAAGCCAGAGCCAGCTGACAGAATCAGCTCGAGCTTCCAACCCCAGCGGCCTGCGGCCATGCGCGACATTTTGATCAGTTCGGCGGTCTGCGTGATCTGCCTGATGGTGGCTTTTGTGAGCCAACTGGTGGCGCCCACCACAGTGGCAGCCGCCCAGCCCGCCGCCAGCAGCCTGGAAGCGCCGGCGCCCAAAGCTGCCGTTGCCCCTGCAGTACCGCCAAGCATTGGCCGGCTCGAGCTGGATCCTGACGACCCCAACCCCACCCTCTTTGCCATGGCTCCCGAATCCCCTGCCGATATCGCCCAGGCCGGCGCCCTTGGCGGCGAACTCAGCGCCCCCAAGGAACGCCAGACCCCCAGCGGCCTGCGCATCACCGATCTGGTGATCGGCAGCGGCACCGAGGCCGTCAGCGGCAAGGTCGTGGTGGTCAACTACCGCGGCACCCTTGAGAACGGCACCGAATTCGACAGCAGCTATGGGCGCGGGCCGTTCAGCTTTCCGCTGGGGGCTGGCCGGGTCATCCGCGGCTGGGACGAAGGCGTCGCCGGCATGCAGGTGGGCGGCAAGCGCAAGCTGGTGATCCCCCCTGATCTGGCCTATGGCGAGCGTGGCGCCGGCGGGGTGATTCCACCCAACGCGACCTTGATCTTTGAAGTGGAACTGCTCGAGGTGAAGGGCTGAGGGCCGGATTCCCCCACCGCGGGGAGCGATTTCGAAACCTGTAGCAATCGTTAGGATGCCGCGGGCGTGCTGGCCAGAAGGCCTGCGCCTGTGCATTCCTTCTGCCGTTCACACCTGCGAAACCATGGCTCATACGCTGCCCGCGCTGCCCTACGGCCTTGATGCGCTCGAGCCCCACATCTCGCGCCAGACCCTGGAGTTTCACCACGGCAAGCACCACAACGCTTACGTCACCAACCTCAACAACCTGGTGGCCGGCAGCGATCTCGAGAGCAAGAGCCTCGAAGACACCATCACCGCTGTCGCTGGTGACGCTGGCAAGGCTGGCGTGTTCAATAACGCCGCCCAGGTGTGGAACCACAGCTTCTACTGGCAGTGCATGAAGCCCGGTGGTGGCGGTCAGCCCACCGGAGCCCTGCTTGACAAGATCAACGCCGACTTCGGCAGCTACGAAGCCTTTGTTGAGCAGTTCAAGGCCGCCGGCGCCACCCAGTTCGGTAGCGGCTGGGCCTGGCTGGTGCTCGAGAACGGCACTCTCAAGGTGACCAAGACCGGCAACGCCGATCTGCCCCTGGCCCACGGCCAGAAGGCCCTGCTCACCATGGACGTGTGGGAGCACGCTTACTACCTGGACTACCAGAACCGGCGCCCCGACTACATCACCACCTTTCTCGAGAAGCTCGTGAACTGGGACTTTGTGGCCGCCAATCTGGCTGCTGCCTGATCAGCTCGGCCTTGAAGACCAAGGCCTGGCATCACGCAGAAGCCCCCGGAGACCCCGGGGGCTTTTTGCTGTCTGGTGCTGACGCCTCCTAGTCTGGGTGAGCAGACCAGACCAGCTAGGAACGCCGCGCCGACAGCCTGATGAAAAGCATCAACGTGCAACAGGCCAAAACCCAACTTTCGGCTCTGCTGGCTCGCGTTGAAGCAGGCGAGCGCATTGTGCTGGCCCGCAATGGCAAACCGTGCGCCCAGCTCGTGCCCCTGGAGCCCAAACCCAAACGCCAACTGGGATTCATGGCAGGGCATGTGGACGCCTCCTTTTTTGAACCGCTGCCAAGCGATGAACTCGAGCGCTGGGGAGCATGAAACTGCTGCTCGACACCCACGTCCTGCTCTGGGCGGTGCTGGAGCCAGCAAAACTCTCAGAGTTGCAGCGGGCTGCCCTGGAGGAAAGCAGCACCCAGCTGCTGGTCAGTGCAGCCAGCGCCTGGGAAATCGCTACCAAATGGAGGCTCGGCAAGCTGAACCATGCGGCCGCCGTGGTTCACAACTACACCCAGGCCCTGAATGGTCTGGCCGCTCACGAGATTCCTATTTCAGGGGATGTGGCCCGGCGCGCCGGTTTGCTCGATGTTGAGCATCGCGATCCCTTTGATCGGCTGCTTGCTGCTCAGGCCATGACCAGCGATCTGGTGCTGGCCAGCCAGGACCCGGTCTTCAGTGGGTTTCCAGAACTGGAGCTGCTGCGTTGAGCACTGCCTCAGGAGCGATCCACATGGCATCGCCGTAGGAGAAGAAGCGGTACTGGCGCGCCATCGCTTCGGAGTAAAGATCGAGCAGCCGCTGCCGGCCGATCAGGGCACTGACCAGCAGCAGCAGAGAGCTTTTGGGCAAATGAAAATTGGTGAGCAGGCCCTGCACCACCGCAAAGCGGTAGCCGGGCTGAATCACCAGATTCACCGGGCCTGTGTGCGGCGCCAGCACCCCGCCGTGTAACTGAGCCACCGCCTCAAGGCTGCGGACGCTGGTGGTGCCCACGGCGATCACCCGGCCGCCACGCCGCCTGCAGGCAGCCACGGCATCGACCAACTGGGGGCTCACCTCCACCCACTCGCTGTGCAGCTGAAGCTGGCGGAGATCTTCGCTCTCAACTGGCCTGAAGGTTCCCAGGCCCACATGCAGCGTGGTGGTGGCGATCTCAACCCCACGGGCGCGAATGGCCTCGAGCAATTCATCGCTCAGATGCAGCCCCGCCGTTGGTGCCGCCACCGAACCCGGACGCTGGGCGTAGCGGGTCTGGTAACGCTCATTGTCAGAGGCGTCATGTTCATGGATGTATGGCGGTAGCGGTATTGCCCCATAGCGCAGCAGCAACGGTTCGAGCGCTGCGGCATCGATGCAGTCCAGCGGGAACTGCACGATGC
>JBMSMG010000071.1:0-7972 GCA_049421025.1 Prochlorococcaceae cyanobacterium
CCCCAGGCCACCTTCTTCCACAGCAGGGGCGAGAGGGTGTAGCCCACCAGGCGATCAAGGATGCGCCGCGTCTCCTGGGCGTGCACCAGCTCCATGTCGAGCTCGCGGGTCTGCTCGAGGGCCCGGCCGATCGCTTCTTTGGTGATCTCGTGAAACACCATGCGCTTGGCCGGCACCTTGGGCGCCAGCAGCTGCAGCAGGTGCCAGCTGATCGACTCGCCCTCGCGGTCTTCGTCCGTGGCCAGCAGCAGCTGGTCGGCGCCTTTGAGGGCGTCCTTGAGCTCCTTGACCACCTTCTTCTTGTCCTTCGGCACCACGTAGAGGGGCTCGAAGTCCTGGGTGGTGTTGACCCCCAGGTTGGCCCACTTCTCGCCTTTGAAGGCCGCCGGAATCTCGCTGGCGTTGTTGGGCAGATCGCGCACATGCCCCATCGAAGCCTCCACCCGGAAGTCCTTGGGCAGGAAGCCGCGAATGGTGCGGGCCTTGGTTGGGCTTTCGACGATGACCAGGGTGTGACCCACAGCTCAGGCGCTGAACCGCTTCCCTCTTTATCGCACCGGCGAACCCTCTGCAGGGTTTCGTTGGCCAAAGCCAGGTGGGTCTGACTGATGCGGCAATCAGCGCCGCTACAGTCAGCCGCAGCAAAACGGCACGTTTTCCCTGGTGGACATCGGCACCTTGTCGCTCCAGCTCAATGCCGGTGCCATCGCGCCAGAGGGTCTGGTTCTGGTTGCGCTGTTGCTGAGCCTGCTGGTTGACCTGGCGGGTGAGCAGGCCGCTACCCGTTGGGTTCCGCCCATTTGTTACGGCGGGCTGGGCGGGGCCCTGGTGCTGCTTGCGCTGCAGTGGAACAACCCAGCCGAACCGTCCTTCTTAGGGGCCTTCCTGGCCGACAACCTGGCCATTGCCTTTAGGGCTGTGGTGGCCGCCTCGACCTTGATTTCGTTGATGCTGAGCTGGCGCTATGTGGAGCGCAGCGGCACCCCGCTTGGCGAGTACGCGGGCATCTTGCTGGCGGCCACCCTCGGAGCGATGTTGCTGTGTGGCTCCACCGATCTGGTCAGCATCTTTGTGAGCCTTGAGACCCTGTCGGTCTCCAGTTACCTGCTCTCGGGCTACATGAAGCGCGACGCCCGCAGCTCAGAGGCGGCCCTCAAATATCTGCTGGTGGGCTCCGCTGCTGCTGCGGTGTTTCTCTATGGCGCCTCGCTGCTCTACGGCCTGACTGGAGGCTCCACCGGCCTTGACGCGGTGGCCCTGGCGCTGCAGAGCAGCACCACCCCTGTGGCAGCCCTTGCACTTGTGTTTGTGCTGGCCACGGTGGCCTTCAAGATCGCGGCAGTGCCCTTCCACCAGTGGACACCTGATGTCTACGAGGGCTCGCCCACCCCGGTGGTGGCCTTCTTGTCGGTGGGCTCCAAGGCGGCCGGTTTTGCCCTGGCGTTGCGCATTCTGGTGGGCTGTTTCGAGAGCTTCTCAGCCCAGTGGAAGTTGTTGTTCACCGTGCTTGCTGTGCTCAGCATGGTGCTGGGCAACGTGGTTGCCCTGGCCCAAACCTCCATGAAGCGAATGCTGGCCTACAGCTCGATCGGCCAGGCGGGCTTCGTGATGATCGGCTTGGTCTGCGGCACCGAGGACGGTTACGCCGCCATGGTGCTGTACATGGCGGCCTATCTGTTCATGAATCTGGGGGCTTTTGCCTGCATCATTTTGTTCTCTCTGCGTACAGGATCTGATCGCATTTCGGATTATGCGGGCCTGTATCAGAAAGATCCCCTGATCACCCTGGGCCTGAGCCTGTGTTTGCTGTCCTTGGGCGGCATCCCACCGATGCTGGGCTTCTTCGGCAAGATTTATCTCTTCTTTGCCGGCTGGGCCGATCATCAGTACCTGCTTGTTGTGGTGGGTCTGGTGACGTCGGTGGTCTCGATTTATTACTACATCTCGGTCATCAAAATGATGGTCGTCAAAGAGCCCCAAGACGCCTCTGATGTGGTCAAGGCCTATCCAGAGTTGCGCTGGAACCTGCGCGGCATGCCCGCCCTGCGCACGGCTCTGGTGACCTGTGTGGTGGCGACCGCGGTTGGCGGCATCCTCTCGAACCCTCTGTTCAACTGGGCCGGTGAAGCGGTGAGCGGCACACCGATGTTGCAGCAGGCCATCGCTGCGGTGAACGCTGCCCTTCCTTTGGGCTGACGTGCACGCCCCTGTGAATGCACAAGAGCAAGGTGACGCTCGCCCCAGGCTTGTCGAGTCAGGTTGCGTCGCTGCCTTGCTCGATGTCTGCAAGGTCTATGGCAGCGGCGAGGGCCAGGTTCACGCTCTTGATCACCTCAGCTTGACGGTCAATCGCGGCGATTATCTGGCCGTCATGGGTGCCTCCGGTTCCGGCAAGAGCACGGCCATGAACATTCTTGGTTGCCTCGATCGGCCCACCTCTGGGAGCTACAGGCTCAACGACACGCCGGTGGAGAGTCTCGATGACGATCAGCTGGCTGATTTGCGCAACCGCGAACTGGGATTTGTGTTTCAGCAGTTTCATCTGCTGGCCCACCTCAGTGCTCTCGACAATGTGATGTTGCCGATGATCTATGCCGGTGTGCCCCACCATGAGCGTCAGGAGCGGGCCCGCATCGCTCTGACCCGCGTGGGTCTGGCCCAACGCATGGGCAACAAGCCCAACCAGCTCTCGGGCGGTCAACAGCAGCGCGTCGCTATTGCTCGGGCCATCATCAACAACCCAGCACTGCTGCTTGCCGATGAACCGACTGGGGCCCTCGACTCACGCACCACCGCCGAAGTGCTCGACATCTTTGATGATCTGCACCGCAGCGGCATCACGGTCGTGATGGTCACCCATGAAGACGACGTGGCCGCACGAGCCGAGAAGGTGATTCACTTTCGCGACGGACGGATTGCAGCTTGATTCACGTGTTCGCTGATGTGAGGTTTAGAAGATCAGTCCGGTTTGCAGACGTCCTTCTTTGATGGCCTCAAGAAACATCAGATAGTCCCGTTCTGATTGATCGGCATAGGCCACCGCGAAGCTCTCCATCGCCTGGTCAAACACTTTGCCTTCCCCAAGGGCGTGTGCGATGGCTCGGGCATCGCCAGAGCGTGCATGGGCTTTGGCTAGAACTTTGCCGCAGAGCTCCCCGTAGAGCTCGAGGCCTTTGGCATCGAGGGCACCCAGATCAACAGCGCCTTTCCAGTTGCGCAGTTGGCGCCAGTAGTGCTGCCGGCCCTTGGCGCCTGTGCTCCACCCCAGGAAGGGATCGCTCGCCGTTTGCATCAGCCGCTGGCCTTCCACCACCCGTTGGCCGTGATGCTGCGGCGGTGGGCTGCTGGCGTAGGGCGCCAGCACCGATTCTTCGGCTTGCTTGCTCTGCAAGATGAGCACATCGTCAGCGTGATGGCCCACAAACAGGCCGATGGCACAGCGGGTGCCGACCGAGCCAATTCCCACTGCTTTGAGTGCCGCATCAGCGAGTCTGAATTGGCGCATCAGGTGCTGCAGTTCCGCCGGCAGTGAAGCCACGTACTTCAGCAGCATTTCATCCACCAGCTCGCGCCAGTGCATGTCGGCGGTCCACTGGCGATCCAGCAGGGCATGACGCCAGATCAGTGGTGGATCGTGGCGCAGTTGCAGCGCGCCGTCGGGGCCAAACTCACACAGCTTGCCGGCCGCTTCGCTGCTGGTGCGGGCTTTGGCCTTGGCGCTCACCTTGTCGAGATGGCGTCGCAACGGCAGATGCTCGACCTCGGCAACAAAGCCTTCCATATCGATCCGTTGTGCCCAGATCTGCTGCAAGGGCTGGGCAGCCAGGTTGCGCATCGCGTGGCGATACGAGCGGGCGGTGCGTCTGGCCGCCCGGCTCTGGTGCTCGGCGCTCAGCTTGAGAGCGCGGGCCGCCAACACGGCACTGGCCACCAGCCGTTTGAGGTCCCACTCAAACGGGCCTCGCACGGTTTCATCAAAGTCGTTGATGTCAAACAGCAGGTGCCATTCGGGTGAGGCATAGAAGCCAAAATTGGCCAGGTGGCAGTCGCCGCACAGCTGCACCTCGAGCCCGCTGCTGGCGTTGTTGCCCAGATCGTGAGCCATCACCGCAGGTGTGCCTCTGTAAAACGCGAAGGCGTTCTGGGCCATGCGGCTGTGGCGCACGGGCACCAGCCAAGGCAGGCGATCGATCTCCTGTTGCTCCAGGACAGCAATCGGATCGCGGCGATCGGCAGGCGGCTGCCAATCGCCCAGAGCGTTGAGGTTGAGCGTTGTTGTGGACAACGCTTGGCTCATGAGGCGCGCGCAACCGGCCTTTCCAATCTGGCCAGCAACTCACCCAGCAGCAAGGCGATGGCATCACTGCCTTGGGCGCCGCTGCCAGGATCGAGATCACCGGGGTCGACCGCGACCCAGCCGCCGCTGCCCGGCAGCCGCAGTTCAAAGTGCAAGTGGGGACCAGTGCTAAGGCCGGTGCTGCCCACGCGGCCGATCACCTCGCCCTGACGCAGCGTTTCGCCTGCTTTGACGTAGAGCTCGCTGAGGTGCCCGTACAGCGTGCGGCGGCGAGGGCGCTGATGCTCGATTTCGATCGCCAGGCCGTAGCCCCCGGCTAGCCCGCTGCTGACCACGCGCCCGCCCATCGCAGCCACAACAGGCGTGCCCTCGGGGGCGGCCAGATCCTTGCCGGCATGCATGAGCCAGCTGCCCAGAATCGGATGCAAGCGCCAGCCGAAGTTGCTGCTGGTCGCCGCCGATCCGATCAGGGGAAACAGCAAGCGGCGATTGCCATTGCCCAGAATCGGAGCGGGCCGGGGCGTCACGCCGAATACATCGGCAAGCCTGAAGTTGCCCCCGGCACCAGAGAGCAGCGCCGAGACCGGCACCGTGAGCGGCGGCAGCGGCCGGCCATCGGCACCCAGGCGGCGCAGGTCGTTGCCCAGCAGCGAGCCACCGCCGTAGCGGCCGCGCCAGCGCAACACCACGCCTGTGCGGCATTCTTGTGCCGAAAGCGCGCCGCTGCGGCAGGCCTTTTGGTGCGCCGGCACATCAAACGGTGTGGCGATGGCCCCCTGTCGAAACCTGAACCGCTCCTGGGGTGTCACCACACCCTGGCGGACCAGATCATCGAGCGAGGCGTCAAAGCTGCGGGGTTGCTGCTGGGGCAGGCTGCGCACATCGGGCCTGAGCGGCGCCTGCAAGCTGCTGTTGCTGCCTGCAGGCGGCAGTTGGGGCAACAGCGGTCCAGGCTGCTCAGCCGCAGGGGGTGGAGTGTTCGCCCAGGCCAGACCTGCCCCCAGCAGAGGGGCGCTCACCACAGCAATCCAGGCCCGCATTGACGTGTCGAACCCAGCTCAAGCCTTGCCGGCAGTTTAGATCGCTTGGGTGTCAGCCCCTGCGGCCGCGCTGCGCCTCAAGCCAATAAAAAAGCACCCACCGGACGGTGGGTGCTCGATGCACGAGGTGGCAGGAACCTATTTGGCCGATGCGAAATCGGGATAGGCCTCCATGCCGTGCTCGCCAATGTCGAGGCCTTCTTTTTCCTCGGCTTCGGTCACGCGGATGCCGCCAAAGATGGCGCCAATGATCGACCAGACGATGAGGCTGGTGACGATCGTGAAGACCGCGTAGGCCAGCACGCCGACGATCTGAATGCCCAGCTGGCTGAAGCCATGGCCGGTGAACAGACCCTTGTCGACGTTGAACAGACCCACAGCCAGGGTGGCCCAGATGCCGCAGGTGCCGTGCACGGAGAAGGCACCAACCGGATCGTCGATCTTCAGCGAGTCAATAAAGCTCACGGAGAACACAACGATCACACCGGAGATGAAGCCAACCACCCAGGCAGCAGGCATCGAGAAGCCGTCGCAACCGGCGGTCACACCAACCAGACCGGCAAGAATGCCGTTGATGGTCATGGTCAGGTCAGGCTTGCCACCGGTGAACTGGCTCAACAGGGTGGCAGCGATGCCACCGCCGGCAGCGCCGAGGGTTGTGGTGACAGCGATGTAGGGCACTTCAGGACCCATCGACAGCCAGGAGCCGGGGTTGAAGCCATACCAGCCGATCCAGAGGATCAGGCAGCCCAGCGTGGCAATGGCCAGGTTGTGACCAGGAATGGCCTGGGTCTTGCCATCAACAAACTTGCCAATGCGGGGGCCGAGCAGCATGGCGCCGATCAGACCCGCCCAGGCACCAAACGAGTGCACAACGGTCGAGCCGGCGAAGTCGATGAAGCCCAGCTGATTGAGCCAACCACCACCAACACCGGCGTCATCGGGGAAGTTCCACTGCCAGGAACCGGCGATGGGGTACAGGAAGCCCACCAGCACGAGCGAGAAAATCACAAATTCGCCGAACTTGATGCGCTCGGCCACAAGGCCGGAAACGATCGTCGCGGCGGTGCCGGCAAAGGCAGCCTGGAACAGGAAATCGACGCTAGGAACCAGCGAGCCGTCGGTCACCATTTCGGGGGTGACGGTTGGGTCGAAGAACAAGCCGCCGAACTTGAGCCAACCGGGGATCACCCAATCGGCGTTGTACATGATCTTGTAGCCGATGAACCAGTAGGCCGTCACCGCCAGGGCGAAGACGATCAGGTTCTTGGCCAAAATGTTGACAGCGTTCTTCTGGCGGCACATTCCGGCTTCGACCATGGCGAAACCGGCGTTCATGAAGATCACCAGAACGGCGCACACGAACAGGAACATGTTGTTCGCCAGGAAGCCAGCGTTGAGCTCAGGAAGCTCAGCCGCATGGGCTGCCAGGTTGAACAGGCCCAGGCCGAACAGGGCAATGGGCACACAGGCCAGCCAGGTCAGAGAGCGGGCAGAGGACAGCCCACGGACTTTGCGCAACAGCAGTGCTGGAGCTTCAAGCAGGCTGGCCTGCTGCAGGCTCCTCGGCTGGCGCTGCCGCGGCTGAGGCGAGGCAACGGTCATGTTTGAGGTTGAGATGGGCGACGGATAAACCGCCGAACGAGTCTGATCATTCGTCAGCCTGTGCGCTACTTCGGTTACGGGCTATACAAAACTGAAAATTGACTCCACGTTGCCAATTAGCCCTTGCAGGGCTTTGGGAGCCTTGGATGTCCATTTGGTTACACAAACAGCCCCATTTTTGTAAAGAAACTGGCAATATGTTCGCGATGAACAGTTTCTTTTGGGTACATTTGCATCGAAGGACAAAACGTTGGGTGAACCGCCCCCGGGCCCTGGTTCGCCGGAAGTAGCCCCCCGCAAGGCGAAGCAACGCTCCTTCCCACGAAGCGGACTTCAAACCCCGACCCTTCGAGGCCCGAGATCATGACCAAGCTCCAGTACCGCGGCGTTGCCTATGACAACGCCACCCATGAACAGCTCCCCACCAACCCGGTGGAGCACGTGTACCGCGGCCAGCACTTCGAAGCTCCCCTGAGCCACGAAGCTGCTCCCGTTGATACTGAGGTTGAGCTGCAGTATCGCGGCCAGCACTACCACCACCAGGCCGCCGAAGCTGCCGATCAAGTCAACAACGGCTGAACGGTTACAACGGCGACGTCACCTTTAGGCTCCCCCCTCTCTACTGGGGGGAGCCTTTTTGCTGCTCCATGACCGATCTGGCACTGCTTGAGCTGGATGGTTCCTATCTGCTGCAGCCGCGATCGATCGTCGGCCTGCTCTGGCTGCAGACCCATTTCGAACCGCAAAGTTGGGATCTGATCTGCTCAGGCAAGGTGCGCCTGAGTGCAGCGACGCGTTCTGCCCTTTGTGCCGATGCCAAGAGCGCAGGCCTGCACCTGAGCTGCCTGGCAGCACCCAAGCCGGTCGCCGGCTGATCGAAACAGGCCTTGCTGCCTCGGCAGCGGCAGTTAATACGTAAAAAGTCCCTGACCGCCAAGGCAGCTAGGGACTTTGAAGATCGCCTTGAGCCGTGATGTGGCTCAGGCCACAGCAGCGGCAGCGCGATCGAAGTAGGTGCCGATTTCGCTCA
>JBMSMG010000072.1:0-7866 GCA_049421025.1 Prochlorococcaceae cyanobacterium
CGCTCAGGCGCCCACTGCAGCGAGCTGACGCTTGGGGCCGGCTTCGTGGGCCTCGACCAGGGCGCGAAAGCGTTCGCCCTCGATCGTTTCGTCCTGAATCAGCAGCTCAACGAGCTGATCCATCAGCACCCGCCTAGGTTGCAGCAGGGCCACGGCCTGATCCAGCGCATCGCTGGCCAGCTGCCGGACCTGGGCGTCGATGCGACGACCGGTCTGCTCGGAGTAGGGCGACTCACCCCGCAGCCAGTCACGCCCCAGAAACACCTCGCCGGTTTCGCTCTCAAAGGCCACCGGCCCCAGGCTCGAAAAGCCGTAGCGGGTGACCATCTCGCGGCAGATACGGGCCACCAGATCAAGATCACCAGCCGCTCCCTGGGTGACCTCACTGGGGCCAAAGACGACAAGTTCAGCAGCCCGGCCCGCCAGCGCCACCACCAGACGCGCCTTGAGAAAGGCACGGGTGATGAGACCGGAATCCAACACCTCCTCATCGGGCAGGGTGCGGGCAAAACCACCCACGCCACCAGCGCGGGGCAACAAGGTGACCTTGTCGAGCTGATCGGCCGCCGGCTCCAGGGTGGTGACCAGGGCATGGCCAATCTCGTGGTAGGCAATCAGACGCTTCTTGGCGCTGTCCTGCAGGGGTGCGGCACTGAGGCCCATGGTGATGCGCTCCAGTGCATCGGTGAGCGCGGCGTCATCGATCTGCTGCTGCTGGCGGCGCGCCGTCAGGATCGCCGCCTCATTGAGCAGATTGGCCAGATCGGCTCCCGAAAAACCAGGGGTGCGCGAGGCCCAATCAGCCAAGTTGACACTCGCCGAAAGCGGCCGGGTGCGTGCATGGACGGCCAGGATCTCCTCGCGCCCGCGGCGATCCGGCAGATCAACTGTGATGCGCCGGTCAAAGCGTCCCGGCCGCATCAGGGCCGAATCGAGCACATCGGGGCGGTTGGTGGCCGCCAGCAAAATCACACCGGAGTTGTCCTCAAACCCATCCATTTCGGTGAGCAGCTGGTTGAGGGTCTGCTCCCGCTCGTCGTTACCACCGCCAATGCCCGCACCGCGCTGCCTGCCGACGGCGTCGATTTCGTCAATGAAGATGATGCACGGAGCTTTGGCTTTGGCCTTGCGAAACAGATCGCGCACGCGGCTGGCACCAACACCCACAAACAGCTCCACAAATTCCGAAGCTGCCATCGAAAAGAACGGCACACCCGCCTCACCGGCAATGGCCCGAGCCAGCAGGGTCTTGCCCGTACCCGGAGGCCCCACCAGCAGCACACCCTTAGGAACCTTGGCGCCGAGCGCGGTGTAGCGCTCCGGCGACTTCAAGAAGGTGACGACCTCGGCAAGCTCGTCTTTGGCTTCGGCGATGCCGGCCACATCTTCAAAGTGGACCGGAGCTGAGGTGTCCTCCTGCACGCGCGGCTGCGATCGGCCAAACCCGAGGGCTTTGTTGGCGACCTGGGCTGAGCGCTTAAGCAAGAGCCCCAAACCGAGCAACAACAACAGCACCAAAAGACCGTTGGCCACCAAGGAAGCTGTGGCACTGTCACGGCTGTCATCGCGCACGGTCAGAGGCACCCGATGCTGCTGTGCCGTGCGCAACAGCAGCTGATCGTTGTTGAACACACTCACCTGGGCGCGCTGACCGTCCCTGTAGCGAACGCTGACTTCGCGGCGGACAGGGGAGAGCTCCAGATCCTGAATGGTTCCGCTTTTGAGATCTTTGAGCAGCTGGCTGTAGCTCGGCTGAGTCTTGCGCTGCGGCCAGAGCGATGGCCGCTCAACAGGCCTGAGGGGGCTTGCCGCCGACTGTTGCGGTTGATCCGAGGGCGAAGGAGCGGCGGAAAGGCTTGCGCCCACAGGCATCTGGCTTTGCTTTGAGCTTAGCGATTTGACGAAAGGCAAGGCGGCAGCAGAAGATTGCTGTTTGGCATATCGGTTGGCGGGATGGCTGTTCCCAAGAAGAAAACATCAAAAGGCAAGCGCAACCAGCGCCACGCCCATTGGAAGGCGAAAGCCGCTGTGGCAGCCCAGAAAGCCCTCTCGATCGGCAAGGCCGTGCTGAGTGGACGCGCCCAGGGATTCGTCTATCCGATCAGCGAAGACGACGCTGAGGCCTGATCAACACGCAGCGGCGCCGTTGATCGAGCGTCGCCACCACTCTGGCTTTGCTGAGCAGATCCGGTTGGTAGAGATCCGGAGGCAGTGAAGCAATGGTGGCCCGCACCAGACCCCGGATGGCAGCGGCATCCATGGCTTTGCCGCTAGTGCGTCGCTGTCGCGCTTCGGCCTGCAGGCGCCAGCGCAGCACAGCTGACCAATCGGCTGGCTGCAGCACCCAGAAACTGGCGCAACAGCCCCACAGCTCCTGATAGTCGGCCAGGGCCTGGTCCCAATGGGGCAGCCAGGCCTGCTCAGCCGCACTGAGTGCTGCGGCTGCAGCGCTGCTGGCTGAGTGCTGCTGCGCAGCTAGCCAGGCGTTGATGCGGTCGATGCCGCAGGGTTCATAGCCCACAAGCCACCCTTCCAGCAGCAGGGCGTCGGCCTGCTGCGCAACGGGTGCCAAGCGATCGCCATGGCCTTGGCGCAGGGTCTTGTCAAAGCGCGGCAGGTTAAGCACGCCGCTTTGGCGCCAATCGGCAATCGCCTCAACCAGTAGGGCCGGCTCATGGCTGCCCGGCGGCACCCGATTGACCCCAAAGGGATTGCCCGCAAGCAACTGCGCACGTTCAGGCCAAGGGCGGTAGGCATCGTCAATGGAGGCCACCGCCAGGCGAATCCCGCGCGCTGCAGCCAGCTGCTGCAACTGCCTGGCCAGGGTGCTTTTGCCAGCCCCCACCGGTGCCGTCAGGGCCAGCACAGGGCGCGCAGCTGCAGCACTGGTGCAACTGCGTTCAAGCTCATGCAACAGCGGTAGCGCCAGTCCCTGAAGCAGCTGTTGATCGATCGCAGGCCGCACCGCGTGTTCAGGTGCCGAGTTTGAAGGCTTCAAGCACCACGGCATACACAGCTCCGATGCGGAGGTTGTCGCAGATCACCCAGCCCAGCGGCGGACGATCGCGCACCACCCGGCTGCGCACTCTGATCAGCAGCTCGACCACCAGCACCATGAGCAGCACCGTGCTGGGCCTGCCGCCGGGGATGCGCAGCACCACAAACGACGTGAGGTTCGAGCCCAGATAAAAACCAAGCAGCAGGGCCAGCCATTGCAAACTGAAGGCCCGCCAGCTGCCACCAAACGCAGCTGCAAGGCCGCGGGCCAGGGCGACCTGAACGCTGTTGTAACGGGTCTGCTGCAGGGGAAGGCGGCTCATCTCAACGGGTCACTCAAGGCAGCAGGGCCTGCAGATACGACAACGTGAGCCCCGGGCCCTGGCAAGGGGGGCCCAGCAGCACTTGACCCTCTGGGCCCAGTTCGCTGACCACAGCTGCGGCCCCGCGGGGATCGGCCAACACCGCCTCGCCTCCGTAGTGGCTGAGGCTCACCAGAGCGCGCAGACCAGCGGCGCGGGCGGCAGCCAGGCCGTTACTCGAGTCTTCGATCACCAAAATCTCGGCCGTATCGACCGACGGAGCACTTGTGATCAATCGGCTGCAGGCGAGCTGATACGCCTCAGGATCAGGCTTCTTGCGCTGCACGTCCTCGCCACAGATCCAGAACGCAAAGACCTGCTGCAAGGGACCGAGCAACTGATCGAGCAGGGCCGCAACCGCGCCGCGGCCGCTGGTGGTAACGATCACCTGCAACAGACCGGCCTGAGCCGCTTCGTGCAATAGCGCCTCAACACCCGGCCGCAACGACAGCGCCCCCTGCTGGACCAACTGGCGGTAATGCTCCTGCTTGGAGCGCTGCAAGGCCTCAACCAAAACCGGTTCGGGCTCGGCGCCCTGGAGCTGCGCCAGCTGCGCAGCAATGCGTTCATGGCCCCCACTGATGCTGAGCCACCGGTCGTACTCCTGTTGGCTCCACTGCAGCGGCAAGCCGGCTTCAACGAAGGCTCTGTTGAACGCAGGGCGGTGGCCATCGCGCTCGGTTTCGGCAAGGGTGCCGTCGACATCCCAGAGCAAAGCCTTGAGTGCCACAAGCCAGCAACAAGGGAAGTCCAGATTCCCATGGCAGCGCGGTCACAATGGGCACGCGTGACCCGACTGCGTTGCTGCCGCCGATTGAAGAACAACGCTGGCAGCTGCCGCAGCCGCTGCAGGCTCTGGGGCCGTCAAACCCTGCTGAACTGGCGCGCGCGAGCGGGCTTCCGCACGCGCTGATCGCCGTTCTGCTGCGCCGCGGCTACAGCAGCGCAGCGGCTATCAAGGCGCTGATCAACCCTGCTGCCCCGCCGCCGCCGGAACTGCATTTCAGTGACCTCAACAGGGCTGTAGTGCGCCTGCAGCACGCCTGCAGCAGCGGTGAAGCCGTGGCGATCTGCGGCGATTACGACGCCGATGGCATGACCAGCACCGCCCTGTTAATGGGTGTCCTGCAGCGGCTGGGAGCACGGCCTGTCGCGGCGATTCCCAGCCGCATGGACGATGGCTACGGGCTCAACACCGCCATGGTCGAGCGCCTAGCCGCAGACGGCATCAGGCTGCTGATCACCGTCGACAACGGTGTCAGCGCTACAGCAGCCCTGATGCGAGCTGAGCAGCTTGGTGTTGCCGTGATCCTGACCGACCACCACAGCCTGCCGCCTGAGCTACCCCCGCATCTGGCGTTGCTGCATCCGGCTGTCACACCCGACGACTCCCCCTATCGGGGCCTGGCAGGCGTGGGGTTGGCCTATGTGCTGGCCCGCGCCCTGTGCGAAAGCCTGGGCGAAAACGAAGGACTCGCCATCGCGCTCAATCTGTTCTGCATCGGCACCATTGCCGACATGGCGCCGCTGCTTGGCGTCAACCGGGCTTGGCTGCATGTGGGGCTGCCGCAGCTGGCAGCCAGTCCACTGCCAGGTCTGCAGGCACTGCTGCAGCTCGCCGGTGTCGAACCTCGCTCGATCGGGGCCCAGACCGTGGGCTTTCAGCTGGCCCCCCGCATCAACGCCGTGGGCCGGCTTGGCGATCCGGCCCTGGTGGTCGATCTGCTGACCACCGATGAGCCCGGCAGAGCCCTGGAGCTGGCCCGCCAGTGTGATCAGCTCAACCGTCAACGCCGGGAGCTCTGCGATGCCATCGAAGCCGAAGCCCTGGCCCTGCTCGATGCCGATGGCGCGCAGCGCAGTCCATTTCTGTTGATTGCCCAGAACCATTGGCATCACGGCGTGATCGGCATCGTGGCGGCGCGCCTGGTCGAGCGTTTTGGTCGTCCTGTTGCCCTGGCAGCAGGCGAGGGCCATGGTCGCCTGCGCGCCTCGGCCAGGGCCCCGCGAGGCTTTGCGATGGACCAAGCACTGCAGTCCTGCAGCACTTTGCTCGAGCGCTTTGGCGGCCATCCGGCAGCCGGGGGCTTCAGCGTGCGCGCAGAACATCTCAGCGCCCTGCACGAGCAGCTCAATGCTCTGGCCAGCGTCTGGCTGGCAGGCAGCGGCACCGGGCTGCCGGTGGAACCGGAAGCGCTGTTGTCACTGGGGCAAATTGATCTGGACTTCTGGCAAGCCCAGCAGCGGCTTGAGCCCTTTGGCATCGGCCATCCGGCACCGATCTACTGGAGTCGCCACTGCCAGGTGCTCGAGCAGAGCCGGATGCGCGGCGGCCATCTGCAGCTCCTGCTGGGGCAGGGCGAAAGCCAGATCAGGGCCATGGGCTGGCGCTGGCAGGGGGGCGAGCGCGTGCCGCCCTGGGTGGACGTTGCCTACCGCCTGGTGCGCGATCACTGGCAGGGCCGCGACAGGCTGCAGCTGGAGCTGGTCGGTCTGCGCGCTGCAGCTGCTGACAGCGCCCCTGTGTTGCTGCTCCGGCAGCAACGCCAGTACTGGTGCACCCAGCAGGGCGACATGGTCGTCGTGCGCAACGAAGGGGGGCAGGAACTGCGCCACCCCGTGGCTGCGCTGGCAGGTGATCACAGCGGAGGACCCCAGCCGCAACTGGAGCATCCCTACCTGCGTGATCTGTTCAACGAGGCAGCCTTGGCCCTGGGCCTGGCAGCGTGAAGGGGCGAGCGCTCAGAGTGCGCCGCGGCGATAGAAAAGAATGAAGATCACAGCCGGGCCCGCCAGGGTGATCAGGGCCAGCGCAGCGAAGTTGGCAATCAGATGGAAGTCCATGGAGGGCTCTGCTGGTAGGGCTCGGGATCTGGGTGCTGAAACCGGTTCAGGTCGCGCTCCAGCAGGAGCGCTGTTGCAGCCTAGAAGCTGAGCGGCACACCATCGCGCCGCTCAGGCGCGGCTGTGACGGCTTGTCATGCTGAGAGCGCCCGCCCCGTCAGAGCGCCATGCCGCCATCGCCCCAGTGGCACTGCATCACGGGCTGCGGCGCCTGCTGCCGGCTGGATCCAGCCTTGCGCCAGGAGGCCATCGACGCCCTCAGTCCCGAGCAACAGGAGCGTTATCTGGCCATGGTCGGCGATGACGGTTGGTGCCGGCACTACGACACCGGCGGGCGCCGCTGCCGCATCTATGACGAACGCCCCGATTTCTGCCAGGTGGCCAATCTGGTCAGTCTGTTTGGGGCAGCCGACCTGGGCAGCCCCGCGGGCGATGCCTTTGCCATTGCCTGCTGCAAGCAGCAGATCCGCAGTGAGTACGGCGGCCGTGGCAGGGTAATGCGGCGATTCTTAAAGGCGATCGCTCAGCGCCCATGAGTGAGCACGACGCACAGCCAGCGCCAAGCACAGAGCCAGAGACGACTGAGCAAAGCCAGTGGGCCACTGTGTTCATCACCACGGCCACCACGGTGTTCTTGGCCGAACTGGGCGACAAAACGCAACTGGCGGCGCTGTTGCTCTCAGCTCAGTCAGGGCGCCCGCTGGTGGTGTTCGCCGGGGCCTCACTGGCCCTGATCAGCTCGAGCCTGGTGGGGGTGGTGCTCGGCCGCTGGCTGGCGCGCCTGCTGGCACCGGAGCTGCTGGAGCGTCTGGCCGGCATTTTGATGGTGGTGTTGGGCCTGTGGCTGGGACGCCAGGCGATGCTGACCCTGCCCTTGTTCACCGGAGCCGCGGCTTAAACGATGCCTCCCCTTCTCGGATTGCTGGCGTCGACCTTTGCCACGGTGTTCCTGGCGGAGCTTGGCGACAAGACCCAACTGGCGATCGTGACCATCAGCGGCACTTCGAGCCGACCGGGAGCGGTGTTTGCCGGCAGTGCCACGGCCCTGGTGCTGGCGAGCCTGGTGGGTGCGGCGGCGGGGGGCTCCCTCTCGAGCTTGATCCCGGCCAACCTGCTGCAACTGGCCGCCTCCGTGGGCTTTCTGCTGATCGGAGCCCAGTTGATCAGCAAAAGCCTGCGCAACGCTTCGTCTGATGGCGACAGCAGCGCCGCAGACAACAGCTGATTAAAGTGTGAGCACAGGTACAAGCTGCCGGATCTTGGGGCATCGCTTCGAGCCCAGTTCCGCTCAGCTCCTGTTCCACCTCTGAGTGGGCGTCACGCGCTGCAACGCCCGCACCCTGACTGCAACCACCATGAAGTTCACGGTCGCTGACCTGCTCGACCAGCTTCCCGCCGGCGAACCGCTGGCCCTGGGCAAACTTGAAAAAGCGCTCGGCCTGAGCACAAAGGGCGACAAAGAGCAGTTGCACATTGGCCTTTCGGCTCTGCAGCGCCTTGGCCTGCTCAACCAGGACAACGATCAGCTGCAACGGTTAGATAACGAGGAGCTCATCGCTGCGCGCCTGCGCTGCTCGAGCAAGGGGTTCTGCTTTGCCCTGCGCGAAGACGGCGGCGATGACATCTACATTCGCGACCACCAGCTCAACCACGCCTGGAACGG
>JBMSMG010000073.1:0-7830 GCA_049421025.1 Prochlorococcaceae cyanobacterium
GGCGGCGACGACTTCGACAAGGTGATCGTCGATCACCTGGCTGACACCTTCAAGGCCAACGAGGGCATCGACCTGCGCGCCGACAAGCAGGCGCTGCAGCGTCTGACTGAGGCGGCTGAAAAGGCCAAGATCGAACTGTCCAGCGCCACCCAGAGCGAGATCAACCTGCCGTTCATCACGGCAACCCCCGAGGGTCCCAAGCACCTCGATCTGACCCTGACCCGCGCCAAGTTTGAAGAGCTCGCCAGCAAACTGATCGATCGCTGCCGCGTACCCGTTGAGCAGGCGCTCAAGGACGCCAAGCTCAGCTCCTCTGAGCTCGATGAAATCGTGATGGTGGGTGGCTCGACCCGCATTCCGGCGGTGCTGGAGCTGGTCAAGCGCACCACCGGCAAAGACCCCAACCAGACCGTCAACCCCGACGAGGTTGTGGCCGTGGGCGCCGCCATTCAAGGCGGTGTGCTGGCCGGTGAGGTCAAGGACATCCTGCTGCTCGATGTCACCCCGCTGTCGCTCGGCGTCGAGACCCTTGGTGGTGTGATGACCAAGATGATTCCGCGCAACACCACGATCCCCACCAAGAAGTCAGAGACCTATTCGACCGCCGTCGATGGTCAGACCAACGTGGAGATCCACGTACTGCAGGGCGAGCGCGAGATGGCCAGCGACAACAAGTCGCTTGGCACCTTCAGGCTCGATGGCATTCCCCCGGCGCCCCGTGGGGTGCCCCAGATCGAAGTCACCTTCGACATTGACGCCAACGGCATCTTGAGCGTCACCGCCAAGGACAAGGGCAGCGGCAAGGAGCAGAGCATCTCGATCACTGGGGCCTCCACCCTCAGCGAGACCGAGGTCGAAAAGATGGTCAAGGACGCCGAGTCCAACGCCGCCGTTGACAAGGAGAAGCGCGAGAAGATCGACCTGAAGAACCAGGCCGAAACCCTCGTCTACCAGGCCGAAAAGCAGCTTGGTGAGCTGGGTGACAAGGTGGGCGCCGAAGACAAGGCCAAGGTGGAGACCTCCTCCGCCAAGCTCAAAGAGGCGATCGAAAAAGAGGACTTCGACACCATGAAGTCCGAGCTCGAGACCCTGCAACAGGCCCTCTATGCCGCCGGTGCTGCGGTCTATCAGCAGGCCGGTGCTGCCGGTGGCGCCACCCCGGGTGGCAATGGCGAGGGTGCCTCCGCTGCTGGCAGCAGCAGCGGTGCCGACGATGTGATCGACGCTGAGTTCACCGAGAGCAAATAACGCGTTGAACGCGTTGTGAATCCTGGGTTCTCTGTCGCTTTTCGACAGTTCCCAACACACCGGCCCCCTTCAACGGGGGCTTTTTTGTTGGCAGCCCGCTTTAGCCGCAGGGTTGCTGCCTGTCTTGTGTTGCCCTTGGCTTTGTGACCATGGTCATGACCATGGTCCGATGGTGCAGGGCTCAGGGGCCGACGGTGGCCAGGGCTTTGCGGGCCTGTTGCAGCACTGGAGCCGGCAGGCTGATGTAGCCCAGCTCAGGCGCTTCGGCTTGCGCCTGCTCACTCAGCGCATAGCCAAAGGCTTTTTGCAGCGCCGGCAGCTTGGCACCATTGCCACTCTTGTAGAGCAGCACCCAGGTGAAGGTGACGATCGGGTAGCCGGCGCTGGGGTTGGGGTCACTGCCGGTTAGGTCAGGACCCAGGTTGATGCTGGCCAGGGCGCGACTGGCGCTCGCGGCATCGGGTGTGGCGAGCTGTCCGCTGCGGTTGGCAATCGCTGCGGCCTGCAGGGGCCCACGCACATAGGACGCTTCGACATAGCCGATCGCCCCTTTGGTTTGCAGCAGGTTGGCGGCAATGCCTTCGTTGCCCTTGGCGCCAACGCCGGTGGGCCAGTTCACCGATTTGCCGCTGCCGGGGCCGTTGGCCCAGCTGGGACTGAAGGCCGACAGTGACCGGGTGAAGTTGTACGTGGTGCCGGATCCATCGGAGCGGAACACCACCTGCACCTTCTGATCAGCGCAGCCGAGCTGTTTGAAATTGGTGATCTTGCCCAGAAACACATCGACCAGTTGGGCCTGGCTCAGCTTGAGGGTGCAACCAGGCAGGTTGTAGGCCACGGCGATGGCGCCGGCGGTCAGCGGCAACTGCACCACGCCGCGCTGGCTTGCCTTGATCTCATCGGCTTTCAGCGGTGCATCACTAGCGCCGAAGTCGACCGTGCCCGCCAGAAACTGGCGCACCCCGGCTCCAGATCCGACCGACTGGTAATTAACGCGCACTCCCTGGCCGGCCAGATCGCTGAACCAGCGCTGGTAGATGCCCGCCGGAAAGCTGGCGCCGGCACCTTGCAGCGAGGCCGAGGGTCCGCCGCAGGCGGTTAGCGCCAGCAGGCCAGCGGCGCTGCTCAGACCCAGAGCGGCCTTGGCCCGAACAGTGTGAGTTGTGCCAAACGAACGGCGGGCAGCGAGAGGCGCCATGACGTGGGGACCAGTTTCTGCAGGTTAGGGGTCCGTTAAGGCAATGCCATCTAGGCTCTGCCTTCAGCCCGTTTCAACCTGCGCGCTGATCCATTCGGCGGTGGCCGGTGCCAGCAGTAGGCCATTGCGGTAATGGCCTGCTGCCAGCAGCAGGCCTGGAGCCAACGGCTCCAGCCAGGGTGCCGGACGGCCTTGAGGCCGCATGCGCAGACCTTGCCATTGCCGCAGCCTTTGGCACTGCTGCAACCAGCCCGGGGCATGGCCGTTGAGGCTGGTCATGGTCTCGAGGGCAGCGGCGCCGGCTTGGTGTCCGGGCTCAAGCGTTGCCCCAAGCCACAATTGCCCCTTGGGCCTGGGCACCAGGTTGATGCCCTGCCAAACGGCCGCAGCTGGCCAGTCGGGGCTCCAGCTCCAGGGGGCATCAGCCTTGTTGCTGCACAGCTCGACGGCCTGTCCGAGCACCGGCTCTAGCGCTGGGGCGAGCCCGAGCGATTGCAGCAATGGGGCTGTGCCGGAGCCCGCACAGAGCACCACCATGGCGCTGTGCAAGCTGTTGCCATCGCTGAGCTGCACCTGCCAATGACCTTGGCTTAAGGCTTTGAGGTCAACCGCCGATTGCTGATGCAGGCTGGCCCCGCCGCGCAGCAGCTCGTCGCTGAGCGCCTGCAGCACAAGAAGCGGATCGATCTGCCCATCGGCGGGCGACCACAGAGCGCCGGTTGCCTGGGGCAGGGCAGGTTGCAGGGCTTCGAGGCGCTCTGCCGGCCAGAGCTCAAGCGCCATGCCCATGGCCTGGCGTTCTGCCACGAGGGCCTGCTGCCGCTCGAGCTCATTGGCGCTGCTGGCGAGCAGCAGTAACCCTCGCTTGAACGCAACAGGATGCCCTCGTTCTTGCAGTTGGGCGATCCATTGCTCCCAGAGGCTGAGGCTGCGTTGGCGCAGGCGCCAGGCGCGGCCGCTGGCGCGGTGAAACACCTGTGCCATGAGCAATCCCAGGGCCGCAGCGCTGCCGCTATCGGGGCGCTGGCAGCCCAGATCGGGATCCACCAGGCTGACCTCGTGACCCCGTTGCAGGAGATGCCAGGCGGCGGTTCGGCCAATGATGCCGCCGCCAATGATGAGAACGTGGCGGCGAGTGCTGCTCGTCAGGATCAGAGCTGCTTGAGATCTTCCTGCACTTGAGGCGGCAGCATTTGGGCATAGAGGCCAAAGCCGCTGGCAACCTTGATGTAAGCCTTGCGAAGTTTGTCGCCGTCCTGAAGAACGGCGGCCTCATCGAGCTGGGCAAAAGCGCTCTTGAGATTTTCGGCGCGCTTGTTGGCCTCAGCGCGGTCGGCCGGCAGCAAATGTTGATTGATGTAGAGCATTTCGCGGCCCACTTCCTGCATGGGTCCGTGGATCAGGTTGCGGGTGAAGGTCCAATCTTTCTCGTTGACCAAGCTGGCCAGCTCGGGCAGACGGTTGCGAGCTTCGAGGAAGCCTTCGGCTTGCCGCTCAATGATGGCGATGTCATCGGCGCTGAGCACCGGGGTTTTGGCTTTGGCATCGCCACAGGCAGTCAGACCGAAGCACAGCACAGCCCCGACCAGCAGGAGGGCCAGGCGGCGCAGCTGCTGCAGCACGGCGGTCGAAACGGCGGTCATGGTCAACAGGGGGTTGGGTCGCGCGTGGGCGTGACTGTATCGGCCTCTGGGCTGGTTGCTGACGCTCTGTAGCCGCTTGCAATCACGGCCGATCTCGCCTGGCGGCGCTTCAGGTGCTACGCATGCAGTTGAGGTAGGCCATGTGGCATGAGCACCCCTACGGCGATCCTGCAGCTGATCTGTCCTGATCGACCGGGGCTGGTCAGCGAGCTGTCGGGTTGGGTGGCAGCCAACGGCGGCAACATCCGCCATGCCGATCACCACACCGACGCCGGCGCCGGATTGTTCCTCAGTCGCATCGAGTGGGTGCTCGAGGGCTTCGGACTGCCGCGCCAGGCGATCGCTCCAGCGGTCGCGGCCCTGGCGGAGCGCCTGGGGGGCGAAGGCCAGGTCCATTTTTCTGATGACCTGCCGCGGGTGGCCATCTTTGTGAGCAGACAGGCCCATTGCCTGGTGGACCTGCTGTGGCGCACCAAGGCTGGCGAGTTGCCCATGCAGGTGCCGCTGGTGATCAGCAATCACACAGACCTGCAGGTCGAGGCAGAAGCCTTTGGTGCGCGCTTCGAACACCTGCCGATCGATGCTGCATCCAAGGCTCAGATCGAAGCGCAGCAGCTGCAGCTGCTGGCCGAGCACCAGATCGAGCTGGTGGTGCTCGCCAAATACATGCAGGTGCTTAGCGGTGATTTTCTGGCGGGTTTTCAAAACGGCGGGCCCCAGGACCACCGCGTGATCAACATTCACCACTCATTTCTGCCGGCCTTTAAGGGGGCTCAGCCGTACCACCGCGCCTGGGAGCGTGGGGTGAAGTTGATTGGTGCCACGGCGCACTACGTCACAGAGGACCTCGATGACGGCCCGATCATTCAGCAGAGCACCGTGGCGGTGAGCCATCGCGATGAGATCGATGACCTCATTCGCAAAGGGCGTGACTGCGAGCGTCTGGCCCTTGCCCGCGCCTTGAGGCTGCACCTGCGCCGCGAGGTGATGGTCTATCGCGGCCGCACGGCGGTGTTTGATTGAACTGCTTGCAGCTGTGCCTGCCTGCAGTTCTGGGGTTCAGATCTCGGCGAGGGCTTCGCGCCGGTGCTTGGCCAAGGTTGCTGGCGGCAGGGGGCCCTGCAGGTGCTGCCAGGGCAGCACGCGGTCGTCGCTCCAGCAGGTGTGAATCACCTCCTCCCAGGTGGGAGGGAGCTGGGCGTCCCACAGCTGGGACACCCGTTGGCTCACGCTGGGTGCTTCGCCTTTGAGCACAGCTTTGTAGGCCCGCTTCCAGCCGCCGAGGCTCTCGTGCTGACCGCGGGCGGCGGCGATCACCGGTGCCAGGCGCCGGTCGCTGCGCGAGAGCAGCGCCTGGATCACGCTCCACCCGTAGCTCTCGGGCCGCAGCTCAATGCCTTTGGGTTTGAGGCGCTTGGCTAGCAGCTGCAGACGTTTTTCGGCTTCGGGCCGTACCCCTTCCCACTGGAAGGGGGTGTGGGCCTTGGGCACAAAGGTGCTCACCCCCAGGCTCAGGCGCAGGCCTGGGGTTGCTTTTTTCAGGGTCAGCAGCAGCTCGGCGGTGGCCTCCACATCGGCTTGCTCTTCGGTGGGCAGGCCGACCATGCCGTAGAGCTTGAGGGCGCTCAGCCCGCCCTCTTTGGCGTAGCGGGCGGCGGCAAAGATGTCTTCGCTGTCGAGCTTTTTGTTGACCACGCGGCGCATGCGTTCGCTGCCGCTCTCGATCGCGATCGTGAGCGATTTGCTGCCGCGCTTGGCCAAGATGCGGCCCAGCTGCGGGGTCACGGTGGCGGCGCGCACCGAGCTGACGCTGACCCGCGTGCCCTCAAAGCGATCTTGGTCCAGCCACTGCAGCAGCTCAGCGAACTGGGGGTGCTGGGTGACCGAGGCCCCCAGCAGGCCGAGCCGCTGGGTGGCGGCCAGCCCTTTTTCGACCGCCGGGATGAGCCCGTCATCGAGGCTCGGGGTTCGAAACGGCAGCGTCAGATAGCTGGCCAGGCAGAAGCGGCACAGCTCCGGGCAGCTGCGCACCACCTCGACCATGTGAATGCCAGGCCAGGCCGCTTCGGGGGTGATCACACTCGAGTGGCTCAGGGTGTTGCCGCGCCAGGTCTGTTTGCTGACCGCGGGTGGAACCTGCAGGCCGTCCTCGGCGTTGGCTAGATCGCCGCGCGGCTCAACCGCCAGCAGCGTGCCGTCAGCGCTGTAGCGGGGCGCATACAGCGACGGCACATAGACCCCCGGCACCTGGGCCAGCTGCCGCAGCCGCTGCTGGCGCGGCGCGCCACGCCAGGCCTGCAGAGCGTCGATGAAGGCCGGCAGCAGCAGTTCGCCATCGCCCAGCAGCACCACATCAAAAAACGGTGCCAGCGGTTCGGGGTTGGCGGTCAGCACCGGGCCCCCGCCAAACACGATCGGATCGTCGTCACCGCGTTCGGCCGCCCAGATCGGGATGCGCTGCTGCTCGAGCAGATCGAGCAGCACCGGGCCGTCGAGCTCCCAGCTCAGTGACAGGCCAAACAGATCGAGCTCGCGGTGGGGCGTATCCCCCTGGTCGGTGAACAGGCGCCGCACGTCCACATCGGCGCGCTGGGCCAGGGTCGCCCAGACCACCTGGTAGCCCAGGCTGGTGATGCCGACGCTGTAGCTGCTGGGGAAGGCCAGCACGGCGCGTAGTGCCCCGGGTTGGGGCACTGCGGGCTCAAACAGCAGGGTCTCCTGGTTCAGGCGGGGCTGGTGAGGCGGATGGCCACGGGGTGTGTCTTCACCGTATCGAGGCACCGTTGCGGGAAGGTCCTTGTGATCAGTTTGCGCGTAGCCGCATTAAGGTGTTCAACGAAGTGTTGTACACCGGGGTCATGGTGATCGGTGTGCGGCTGGAGCCCGAGCTCGAGCAGCGGTTGGACCGCGTTGCAGGCCAGCTCGGCAAGAGTCGCAGCGCCTGCGTGCGCGAGGCGATTGCGGCCTACATCCAGCGCCATGGTGATGCCGATGAGGCTTTGCGCCAGTCGCAGCTGTTGCACGCGAGTGAGCAGGCCCGTCATTGGAGCGAGCAGGTGCCCGACTGGTCTGATTGGACGGCATGACGGTCCAAATCTTGCGCCGTGGTGTGGTGGTCACCGTGGCTGCAACCGGGGTCTACAGCGGCAAACCCAGGCCTGCAGTGGTGATTCAGGCGGATCGCTGGCTGCAGGTGCATCCCAGCGTCACCCTGTGTCCACTCACCAGCACGCTGATTGAGGTGCCTTTGGTGCGGCTTGATGTGAAGCCGTCGCGCCTGAACGGTCTGCAGAAGCCATCGCAATTGATGCTCGACAAACTGTTGACGGTGCCGATTCGGGCCATTGGCGCGGCTATTGGTCAACTGGAACCAGGGGATCTGGCTGCACTGGATTTGGCTTTGCGCGATTGGCTAGGCCTGACCTGATTGGCTGCTGGCTGGATGTGGTCTGAGGTTCACACCCCCGCCAGCACCTGGGCCTCCTGCTCGGCACTCACCACCCGGCCACTGTCTTCAAAGCCGGCGATCTGATCGAAGTTCAGATAGCGGTACAGCTCGGCGCCGAAGGGGTCGATCTTTTCGGCGGCAATCGCCAGGTACTCGTCTTTGGAGGGGATGCGGCCCAGCTGGGCGCACACCGCTGCCAGTTCGGCGCTGCCCAGGTACACCTGGGCGCCGTTGCCGAGGCGGTTGTTGAAGTTGCGGGTGCTGGTGGAGAACACGGTGGTGTTGTCCTCCAC